>SFIS01000111.1 GCA_004555245.1 Bacteroidales bacterium | reverse complement strand
CGCTTCTGCAGAAGCTGGATGCGCTTGAAGAGGAGCGTCAGGCCATACGCACTGAGATCTCATTGTCAAAAAATAAAAAGAGCCCCTCTTCATTCAGCCGTGAGGCATTCCGAGAGGGTCTTCAGGTATTTCTGGAAGGATTCGATTTTGATAACTCAGACAGGATGGTGGAGAGGATTCTCGATGCTTTTGTCCGGAAGGTCGTGAAGACAAACGAAAAGATCCTCGTAGAGCTCAACCTCACCGGCGTGGATCCGTTGGAACTAGAGGATCTTATTGAGTTCGACCAGAACTCTGATTGGTGGAGCAGTTTACCATCCGGTCGAACTCTTATCTGCGGCACTGCAGCTGTGCTCGTCATCGAATATGCAGCGTGATATAAAAAACGCCCCGGACCCGTACGTTTTCGTACAGTCCGGGGCTTTTACTTATCCTATAAATGTCGTGTAGTCGAGCGCGATCCACTTCGGCTTCTTTTCTGTGCTGCTCTTTAGTTTTCCCCAGGCATAATCTCCGCCTTCTTTGACGGCGATGATTGTGTAAACCCCAGGCTTGATATAATAACTACCATTCTCTTTGACTTTCTTGTAACTCGTGCCGGCACCGGCTCTGATGTACAGGTCCTTCGCTGCCACTTTGACCTTGAACGGAGTCTTGTGATCCAGCCATTCATTCTTCAATCCATCAAGGAGAGCGTTCACTTTCTTGGCGATGTACTTGAATTTCGTTTTCATGTACGGCCCAGGGCATGCTGTCGATGCGCAGTAGCAATGCATGCACAGATTCCCGGAGAGATCTCCCGTGAATTTCAGCTTCTCGATTCCATTTCTCTTGCAGATGTCCGCGATCAACTTGATCGCTGTTGCAATCGTTTTGTCTGAGACGTGCCATCTTGCCGAGGCTCCTCCGTCATTGGCGAGTTCGATTCCGATGCTGCGCTGATTGTATGCAAAATTTCCGCAGTGCCACGCAGTATCTTTTTCGTCGACATACTGGCCGATCTGTGACCCGTTCACGCCGTAATGTGCTGACGCTGCTCTCGTTGCAAACACGTTTCCGCACTGTTTTACCGTCAGGCTCCCGGCCATATGGTGCAGGAATATCTTGTCGATCTTCTTGCCTCCGCGCCCGGTGGTTTTGTTGCTGACAATCTTCTTATAAGTGACGAGGCTGCTGTTACTCATTTTTTCACCTTCTTCCGTTCTGCTTCCGGCGTGCCTGTTTCGTCTTCGCCCTCTGCATTCTCATCCATCAGATCTCCTGCTCCCATCGAATAGATCTCATCGTCTCCCATTGGCAGCTTCATGTGCTGGCAGAACGCCTGGTGCAATCCCACAGCCGCGAGGCCGCTCATCATGCCTTTTACGATTCCCTCGTAGTCGGCGCCGAACAGGATCAGCCCGGATACAGCGCCCAGTACGAGGAGCACCGTGGGAATCCACTTGTTGTCCGTCGGCAGCCACCTCTTCATTACATAGCCTATGCATAGACATGCTACTGTGATCACGGGGATCACCATCGCATCAATTACAGATAGTTCCATATTATTGCCTCCATATCTTTCCTTCGTCTTCGTATTTTTTTACAGCCGTCTTGATGTATGTGTTTCCATTCAGGTCATTCGTATAGTGATCGTACTGTTCAAAAAACCTCTGACGCTCCACATCAGACCAGGTTTCTCCTTTTTCGAGTTCGTCGAGCCTGGCCACGAGAAAATTTTTAGTTTTCTCTTTATCTTCTTTTTTCAACTCTGTGTGCAGTTCCTTAATCTCTCCGGAGAGCTGCCCGAGTTCTTCCTTAACAGCCGCCTTGATCGCGGCCACCGTCCAGCCTTTGATGGTCTTAAATCCGACGCCCAGAGCAACTAAAAAGGCGACCGCTGCGGCCACCTGCCCTATAGTTATATTTTCCATCCACATCACTCTTCTCCATGTCTTTCGTTTTCAATAATCGAGTCCAGTTCTGCCTGTGTCACTTCGCACTTCTCTAAAAGTAATGTGGCCAGTTTCAGGATGCGCTCTGACTGCCGCATGATCACATCAGCCTGTTCCTCAATTATCTGCAGTAGATCATCCATCATATTCTTCTCCGGTAATTTCCTCGTACTGCTCTCCTGTCAGCGATCCGTTTCTTACGAGCCTCTTCAGCATCGCCTTATTCCATGGATCCGGATACAGTTCCTTCGCTCTCTCGTATACGTTAATCATTCTGCGCCTCCTCTTCTTCCTCCAGCATCTCCGGATAGTCTAAGATCGCCACATAATCGATCTTCGCTTTCAGATCTGCATTCTCTTTCTTTAGCATCTTGTTTTCGCGTTCCGCTTTTGCGAGCCTTTCCTCTGGTCTCTGGATTATTGCCATATAGATACCTCTTCTTTCTCTTGTACTGCGGACGCTCCCGGAACAGCTGCGCATAGAATTTGTCCATCGCTCTGATCGGTGCGTCTCCTGCGTATTCCGCATTCGCTATCCAGCTTTGGTAATGGTGTCTGACATCTTCCATTGTTCTGAGGCCATAATCAACGCACCGCTTCAGCCCTCGCAGTGTGTTTCTTTCTTCTGCCAGTGCTTTGCTGTGGAGCCTGATAATGATCTTACCGGACCGCTTCATGATGAATCGCTTCCGCAGAAAATAGAATCCGTTTTCTGCTTTGAATATTCCCGCTTTGTCCGTCATGATCAGCCCAATCTTAGCCAGATAGTCTCTCGCTGCGCCCCTGGCTCTTTCGATCACCTGTCTGTCGTGGCTCAGTATCAAGATGTCGTCGTTGTATCGGATATAGTCTCTGCATATGCATTTCAGGTCATGATCCATCGGATCCAACAGGGCTATCTGGTGGAGCTGATTGATCTGCGAGCCGAGTCCCGTCCCTCTCTCGCCGAACGGATCCGCGTCGATTTCTTCCCGCGGTCTCTCGTCTTTGTTGCTGTCTATAATTTCGTAAAGGAACGGCAGAAATCTCTCTTCCGAGATTCGTCTTTTGTCCATTTCTTTCAGTTCGTCGTGCGGTGTGGACGGAAAATACTTTTTTACGTCCAGATGCACTCCGTACACTGTCGCGCCAGGTTCTTTTCTGTGGAGTCTCTGGAGCATCTTCACCACCCTCCTGATGGCCATGTCTGCTCCTTTGCCTTTCTGACATGCGATGTTTTCCAGAATGAAACTGCGTGTCAGATCTTCATATACTCCGTTATTACACATTGACCTCTGCCAGACGCGGTCACGAAACCATGGCGCAGTCGCCACTCTTCGTTTTGGCCGATAGACGATCACCTTTGTTCCCGGTCTGATCTTGTATCTTCCGGACATGATGTCGTCTTTCAATCTTTTACATGACGAGAGCCTGTGGAGATTGAATTCCACAGGTCCTACTTTATTCGATACACCTCTTCTGCACTCTTTGGCCGCCTTGCACAGTTCGTCCATCGAGACTGCTTTTCCGAATTTGTCCATACCGTCTTGTTCGCATCCGTGTTACCAGGGATGCGGCCGCTGTTGCTTATAGGCGGATGCCCTAAGTATCCGCCGTCATGCCGGTCGCCCGGCAGCGCGTTCCAGCCCACTGTCCGCACAGCATGTTTTCGCCTTACGGTCAGGAAGCCGATCCCCTGTGTGAGAGCTTTGCTTTCAGTTATTCCTTACTCGATCCTCGCGTACTCACGGTCGGCGGAGACCCCGTTCGTGTTGTTCGCGTTGTTGTTGTTGAGTGCACCCGACGGGTTCACGTTCCGCTCGTTGTTCGCGTTCGACGGGTTCGGCGAGCGAACAGGGGTCAATATCGACCGGCTCCCTTATAGAATCGGAATGTTCCGTTCTATTTGAGTTTTGTCGTCTTCCGTGAGACTTCCATATTTTTCGGCGTATCTCTTCTCGTCTTTGTTGCGCCAGCCCTGGAGCTGGCGGAGCGTATCGTTGTACTGCCCCGCCCAGAACTCCAGCTTGTTCGCGCTGGCTTTCATCACATCCACCGCCAGCGTCATTTTCACATCCGACGCTTTCAGGAACGCGATCGCCAATGTCTGGTATTTATGCCGACCTCGATCTCGTTCGCTATCTGCACGAAACCGTGAAAATCATTGATCAGGTCTGCGATCTTGTACGCCATGAGCCACCTCGATCTCTTTGGGAACACGTCCTCTTTGCAGAGCACTTCCAGCGTTCTCTTCACGATCTCGTCTGTGGCCTTTTCGACTCTCGTTTTCTGTGTCGGTTCGATTTTATATCGATCTCTTCTTGTTCTCGGTTTTTCTTCCATAACAACAGTGATGCCCGAGGGATGCGCCTGTCGTCTGCATCTCTTCGGGCAGTTTGATTCCTGATTAACCTAAGCACAAGCCGGCGGAGACCCCGCCCGTGCCGTTCGCGCCGTTGCTGCTGAGTGCACCCGACGGGTTCACGAGCCGCTCGTGGTCCGCGTCCGACGGGTTCGGCGAGCGAAGCCAGTAATATCTTGCCGTGCCGTTCTGATATCTGATGCGATCTTCATTTGATGCTCCAATGAACATATCCCAGGCCAGCTCCGTCTTCAGCGTTCCGTCCGCTTTCGCAGCCGTC
>SFIS01000052.1 GCA_004555245.1 Bacteroidales bacterium | reverse complement strand
TAGTATAGCCTTGCAGGCTATTCCCCCTCACACCAACCTCCAACATACATCCACTCGCACGGATCAGCCTGTAAGGCAGTACCTCGTCTCGACCAGCCTTTCAGACTTGTCTATAATTTTCTGCGCTTTGGTTTTTACGACAACAGAGACAACAGGATATTTAATGCTTTTGCACTTACAGCGCGCATGGACAATGCCCACTTACACCCAGGGTGCCGCTGCGCTCTACCCTGGGCTATGTTCTTCTGCGCTTACAGCGCGTGCTGGTCAATGTATTTAGGTGATTGTCGCGGGGCGAGGGGAGAGACGCAGGAACGGGGTGGGGGTGTCAGGGGTTGTATGGGATATAGTCTGTCTGCTGTTCGGGTGTGTAGTTGCTGTTTATTATGCTGTTTACGAGCTGTGGCTTGTCGCCGTGGTCGTTGTAGAAGTCGAGGAAGATGATGCCGAGCTGGGTGTACTGTTTCTGTTCTATCGTCTCGCGTAGGGCCGGGTTCATGGGCTTGCGAATGTTCTTTGCTCCCCATGCTGTGTTGTAGGGGCGGTGATGGCGCGGGTCCCATGCAATGGTGTTGAACGTGATGTACCATAGTGTGGGGTCGTCGTTCTCGTAGGCCTCGCGCAGGTGTTGCGCCACGATTTTCGCTTTGCGGTAGGTCTTGTGTTCGCGGTAGATGTCCTCCACCCGGAAGCCGTTGTCTGTGAAGACGGCGTTGTCGGTGAAGCGCAGGAGTTTTCCGACGGGGCAGTCTTCCTGCCGTCTGATGACGAGAATCTTGCCGCGTGCCTGCTGCAGCGGTGTGACGGCGGAGAATTGTTCTGCTATGCGGTGTCGGTATGGCCATAATATGTTTTTTAGGCTGTCCGACATGTGTTTCTCCCACCGTGCCCCGCTCTCGTCGCTGCCGATGATGAGGACGACGAACTCTGAGGGGTTGCGTGTGAGGAAGCTGTCGATGTCGCGCAGTGTCTCCTTCAGTCCTTCGCGGCATGTCATGGTGTGTCCGAAGCGCATGTCCTGCTTCAGGCGTATGTCGAAGGCGCGTATTCCGTCGAGCAGCTGTTCGGCGACGGGCATGTTCTGTGTCTGCGCCGTGCTTGTGACGGGCGACTCTGGCAGCGATGCCGAGCCGGCGTCGTGTGTGCCGGGAATGGAGAGGCGGCCGATGATGCGCCGGTCGTTGATGTGCTGCATCCACCGTGACATGGAGGCGCGGAGAGGTGTGACGTAGATGTGGAAATGTTTTCCGCGGCTGTCGCTCTCGATATAGACGCGTGTCATTCTGCCGTTGACGCCGGCTCTGCCCATGATGCTTGCCGTAGAGCGGGAGCGGAATCCGGCTGCTGCGAGCTGGAAGAAGCTCTCCGCTTCTCTGCCGTGGCAGAGGTAGAGGCTGTCGATGGTGAGGGCGACGGGCTGTGAGGTACCGAAGTCCCGGCTGCGTAGGTATAGGGTCAGCTTTCCACAGAGCGCGTAATGTAGGAGGTCAGGGAAGCGGTTCATGGTGTTCTGCCGCCCCTTGAGGTTTGATTTCCACCAGTTTGCGGTGCGGAAGCCGGGCTTGTGTCCGGCGCGCAGGGTTATGGTGCCGTCGTGAGAGACGGGCAGCGAGGTGCCGGCCGTGAGATGTCCGTCGGAATCGCCTCCTGCCGTTACGTGTCCGTCGGCGAGGCGGTAGTGCCCGTATTGCCCGTCGGGTCCCTTGACGAGGTCGCAGCCGTGTATGCTGAGGCTGAGGCGGTCGGTGTGGTATGCCGTGCGCCGTGCGGAGGGTGTGTCGTGCGTGATGTTGCCCGCGGGCATGGTGTCGCGCATCTCCTGTATCTGTGCGGGTGTCAGTGCGGTGTTGATGTACGCCTGCCGCAGCGTGCCGTCGTGGCGGTAGATCTTCTTCCTACCGAAGCAGTAGCCGGCGTATGCTACGATGCTGCCGTAGCGGTTGCGTATGCTGACGTCGTTGCGGTCGTAGAGGTATGCGCAGGCGTTGGCGTTGACGCCGAAGCGCCAGCGGTTGTAGTTGTATGTCAGGCTGGCTCTGGCGTAGGCGTTGGCGCCGACCGACGTGTGTTTCGTGTTGACGGTGAAGAGGTCGGGCGTGAGCTGTGTGAGGGAGAGGATGTGGCTGCGGTATTCCGGGCTTTGTATCTCAATTTCCCCGTCGCGTATGAGTTGCTGTATGCCGGGGAGGTAGGGGTTGAGCGTTTCGCATATCTCGTTGCGGAAGCGGTACTGGTATGTGTCGCTGTTGTTTGTGGTGAGGCTCTTGATGCCGGGCGAGAGGATGAGCGAGGTGCCGAGGAGTAGGCGGCGGGAGAAGGCGATGTTCAGGGCGTAGCCGAGCTGCAGGTGGTAGTCGTCGATTGTGATATACGATGGTATCGTTGACTGTCCTATCGCTCCCGCCACGACGTTGAGCGTGCCCTTGTCGTTGACGAAGAGGTCTGTCATCTGTTCTGGCGTTCCGTCGAAGCCGTCGTAGCCCTTACGGCGTGCGGCGTAGTCGATGAAGGTGTCGCTGATGCCGTTGCGCAGCTTCTGGTGAGTGTAGCCAATGCCTATGACTGGCGAGCCGGCGGTGCGCAGCTGTATGGCGCCGTTGGAGAAGGCGGCGGGGTTGGAGTAGCGGCGGTGGTTGGTGAAGATGTTGACATTGAGGCCGGTGATGTCGTAGCGCACGTCGTCGCCTACGGCGTACTGCCGGGAGATATCGTCGAGGTGCGGCAGTCTGTCGCCTACGCCTTCGATGTCGAGCTGCCTGACGATGAAGTCGCCTCCTGTCCTGCGGCGTATGATGTCGATGCTGGCGAGGTTTGAGTTGAGCGTGAGAGTGAACTCGTTCTTGCGCTTGTTGCCGCTGGCGGAGTTGAGGTCGATGGCGAAGCCGTATGACAGGAATTTGTACTTGAACATGAGGCCGGTCTTGTTGCTGACCTTTGAGCGCATGTCAAGGTGTACGCCGTCGATGTCGAAGTCGAGCCACTCACACGACATGGTGTTCTGCAGCTGTACGGTGGCGTCGTAGAACGAGGGGACGGCGTAGCGCGGGTCGTAGTCTGTCCAGCTGTGTCTTATCCAGCCGATGGCTTTGGAGAGGGTCTGGGAGAATGACGGCCTGTCTTGCTTATGCGCTTGGACGGCTGTGGTGTCGCGGGCGGCAGCACGGGTGGCGGCGGCAAGGAGGATGACGGTGGCGAGTGTGCGGATGTGCATGGCGGGAAATGGGATAGGAGAAACCCGCGGCAAAACCGCGGGGCACAGTGGCTATAAAGGGGGAGACGGACGGATACGGGGGAGGCGGGGGCGGCGACGGAGACGGAGACGGAGGGCAGCGACGGGGGAGACGGGGGAAGGGCAGAAGGGCAGGCGGGGAGATGGAAGGTAAGAAGGGCAGGCGGCGGCGGGGTCGGCTGCCCTTCTGACGGGGGTTATGGGGCGAGGAGGTTCTGCTTCAGCCAGTGCATCAGGTGGAGCTCGGTTGCGTCTGAGGTCCAGTGTTCGTTTACGGGCGTGACGAGGGGTGTCTTCGGGGCGCTAATCGTGTTGAAAACGGCGTAAGAGGTTGTGGGCGGGCAGGTGTTGTCGTTGAAGCCCCATGTCATGAAGACGGGGCAGGTGATGTGGCGTGCGAAGTTCACGACGTCGTAGTATGCCATGGTGCGTATCTTCTCTGGTGTCATCATGCCGTTGATGCGGTTGAAGTGCGGGTATCCTCCGGTGCGTCCCGGCTGGGCGTATGCCGCCATGTCAGAGAGTGCGGGGTGGTTGGAGATGGCGTGTGTGACCTGCGGCGAGAGGGCTGCTGCGACGAGTGCGAGGGCCCCGCCTTGCGAGCCGCCCTGCATCGCCATGTTGCGGCCGTCCCATTCTGGCAGTGACGCCATGAACTCTAAGGCGCGGACGAGCGAGAGATAGACGTGCCGCATATAGTAGTTGTCGCGGTTGTCGAGGCCGTTCTCGAGGTAGTTGTTGCCTTTTGCGGCGAAGGCGCGCTGTATGTCGGCGAAGGTGTCGGGTGAGAGGCGCGGGTCGAGGCCGTGGATTTCCATCTCAAGGCGCAGGAAGCCGTTCTCGGCGTAGTAGCGGTGCCGCAGCGGTTCCTTAATGGTCTTTATGCCGGCTCCGGGAGGGCAGATGACGGCAGGGCAGGAGCCGGGCTGTGCGTTGCGCGGATAGGTGAGGTAAGCGTAGATGTAGTGGCGGTCGTCGATGCGCAGCTTGATGAGGTCGCAGAGGATGCGGTCGGTGCAGTATTCTGTCGCCCTCTCGCGTGTGTATTGCAGCTTTGTCTTCTTGAGGGTTTCGAGTTGCTGCTGCCAGAAGGCGGTGAAGTCTTCGGGCTCGCGTGTGTATGGCTGTATCTTCTCGGGCGAGAAGGCGAGTTTGATGTGGTGTGATGTCTTCTGCCCGTCGATGACGGCGTTGAGCGTGAGGTCGCGGAATCCTGGTGTCTTCCGTGTGCCGATGTTGAGTTTCGCGCGTCCGTTGACGGTTTTCAGCGTACCTTTCTTGTCGGGTGTGAGCAAGTCGTCGGCGAGGGTCCATGTGATGTCGGTGCTGCATGGAATGCCGTAGCGGTAAAGCTGTATCTCGACTTGTGCCTTCTCGCCGCAGCGGTAGGTCCAGTTGTCGTGGTCGGGGGTGGTGACCCACAGGTAGTCGGAGCGGTAGGGGTAGTTCTCCGCCGCGGCGTGTGCCGTAGCGAAGATGATGAGGATGAGGGTTGTGATTAGGTTTGTCTTGAAGTTCATAGTCTGACGCTTTGGTTTTTACGACAACAGAGACAACAGGAACAACGGTCTGATTGTGAACTCTATGTTGTCTGTTGACAACAACTAAAACAACTTTTACCAGCCTAAAGGCTGGTTGCCACTTGACCCAACTTTTGCGTTATATTCTCGTTTCTCTTGTTAATCAGCGATTTGTATTTTGATTTGTTTAACGCTTTTGCGCTTACAGCGCGCATGGAAATGCCCACTTACACCCAGGGTGCCGCTGCGCTCTACCCTGGGCTATGCGCTTCTGCGCTTACAGCGCGTGCTGGTCAATATATTTTCTGCGAACAAGTAGTCAGAGTAAATCAGGAACAGTTCCATTTAGGATACATCAAACTGTTCACCATAGATAGTTAGTGACGGAAGAAGATGCTGTTGAGTTTGCGGCGCTGTGCGGCGTAGTCGTCTTCGAAGATGTCGATCATGGTGAAAGCCCCTTCGTCGTGCTGGATGATGGGTGTGGTGTCTGGTGTTCCGGTGACGGATATGATGTCGTATCGCAGTCGGCGGTTCTCTTTCCTGAAGGAGTGAATGTATGCTTCGGCCGCCTCGAGGATGTTCTGCCGTTTCTCTGCATCGACGGCCTGTGCGGGCGGTGTGTATGTGAGTGTCGAGCGTGTCTTGACCTCGACAAAGAGGATGGTGGTGTCGTTCTCGTCGATGCAGACGATGTCGAGTTCGGCGTGCTTGTGTCTCCAGTTACGGTGTCGGATGTACCATCCTTTCTCTTCGAGGAATTTGGCTGCGATGTCTTCGCCCCATTTCCCGAGTTCGTTGTGTTGTGCCATATTCAGAGGGTGGGTGGGAGTATTTCTACTCCCACCCAATGGGTATTAATTATTCCCACTCGATTGTTGCGGGCGGTTTTGAGGAGATGTCGTAGCAGACGCGGTTGACGCCTTTCACTTTGTTTATTATTTCGTTTGACACCTTCGCCATGAAATCGTATGGGAGGCGTGACCAGTCTGCAGTCATGGCGTCAGTCGATGTAACGGACCTGAGAGCGACGGGGTGTTCGTAGGTTCGTTCGTCGCCCATCACGCCTACGCTGCGAACTGTGGAGAGCAACACTGCTCCCGCCTGCCATACCTGGTCGTAGAGCGAGACTTCTATTTCTCCGTCTGTCATCTGTGCCGGCACGCCAGCGGCGAGCACCTTCCGTGCCTCTTCTCCGGAGAGCTTCTGTTTGTATTTGCGCAGTGCGCGTATGTAGATGTCGTCGGCTTCCTGTAGGATGCGTACTTTTTCGGGTGTGATGTCTCCGAGAATGCGTACGGCGAGGCCTGGTCCCGGGAAGGGGTGTCGTGTGATGAGGTGTTCAGGCATGCCGAGTTGTCTTCCGACGCGTCTTACTTCGTCCTTGAACAGCCATTTGAGCGGTTCGCAGAGAGAGAGGTGCATCTCTTCCGGCAGTCCTCCGACGTTGTGGTGGCTCTTGATTACTTTCCCGGTGATGTTGAGGCTCTCGATGCGGTCTGGATAGATGGTGCCCTGTGCGAGCCATCGTGCGCCGGTTATCTTCTTTGCTTCTGCGTTGAAGACCTCGACGAAGTCGCGTCCGATGATTTTGCGTTTCTGTTCCGGGTCGGTGACGCCTTTCAGGTCAGCGAAGAATTTTTCTGATGCGTCGATGCCGATGACGTTCAGTCCGAGGCATTCGTAGTCGTGCATGACGTCAGTGAACTCGTTTTTGCGCAGCATGCCGTGATCGACGAAGATGCAGGTGAGGTTTTTCCCGATGGCGCGGTTGAGGAGTACGGCGGCAACGGAAGAATCGACGCCGCCGGATAGTCCGAGGATGACGCGGTCGTCGCCGAGCTGGCGTTTCAGTTCATCGACGGTGGTATCGACGAATGATGCAGCGCTCCACTGCTGTTGTGAGCCGCAGATGTTGCAGACGAAGTTTTTGAGCAGCAGCGAGCCCTGTACTGTGTGGAACACTTCTGGGTGGAACTGCACCGCCCATACGCCTTTTCCGTATGTGGTGTTGCTGTATGCGGCATATTTCACGTCGGCAGTGGATGCTATGCAGCAGAAGCCTTCAGGAATGGCTGTGATGGTGTCTCCGTGGCTCATCCACACCTGTGAGTTCTTGCTGAATCCGCTGAAGAGCGGGTCGTCGGTGTTGACGGTCTGGAGGTGTGCCCTTCCGTATTCTCGGCTGTCGGCTTTCTCCACCCGTCCTCCGAGCGAGTTGGAGATGTACTGCGCTCCGTAGCAGATGCCGAGCACGGGCAGGCGGCCGATGAAGCGTTGGAGGTTGATCGAGAAGGCTTCGGGGTCGTGTACCGAGTAGGGCGAGCCGCTGAGTATGACGCCGATGACATCAGTATCGTCTTCGGGATACTTGTTGTACGACATGATTTCGCAGAAGGTGTCCAGCTCTCTGACGCGTCTGCCGATGAGTTGTGTCGTCTGGCTGCCAAAGTCGAGGATGATGATTTTTTGCATAGGTGTTTTTATTTTGGTGTATAGTTTTTTCTTTCAGTTGTCAGTTGTCGTTGACGAATGCCGTTGCTCCGGCGAGGGTGTCGAGTTTCCCGACGTCGAGGAGTCTGAGGTCGGGTTGTATGTATGCCCTGACGTTGTGTATGTGGCAGATGGCGAGGTAGAAGTCGATGATGGGGAAGTGTTCCGGCCAGGTCTGCATGACGGGGAAGAGGGCAGGGGAGAAGATGTGGAGCCCGGAGAAGGCGTAGAGGTGGTATTCTGCGCCGTCGGGCGTGTTGAAGTCTTGTGGGAGTGTGGTGCCGTCGAGTGCCATGAGCTGTGGGTGTGGCGAGCGCACGCTGCCTGTGGTGATGTTGGTCCATCCGGCGAGGCGCATCTCGTTGTCGAAGATGAGATAGCGTTGCGTGGGGCGCCGGGAGACGAGGAGAGTGGCGTCGTCGGTGTCGCGGTGGCTGTTGTAGAAGGTGTTCAGGCAGACGTTGGAGATGATATCGACGTTGTGTATGAGTATGGGCTGTGTGTCGGTGTGGTCTCCGTTCATGAAGAGCGGTGCGGCTTTCTTTAATCCTCCTCCTGTCTCGAGCAGCGTGTCTTCGTGCGAGATGCGTATCTCAGCCTTCCAGTGCTGCCGTGTGATGTCGATGAAGTTGACGATTTGCGGCGCGTGGTGGTGTACGTTGACGACGACGAGGTTCCCGGGCTTCGTGGCTACGTTTTCGAGGACGTGCTGTATGAGCGGTTTGCCGGCAACGGGTAGCATGGCCTTCGGCACAGTGTCGGTGAGGGGCTTGAGGCGTGTGCCTTTGCCTGCTGCGAAAATCATTGTTTTCATTCGTTTTCTTGTTTTTTTGTTGTTCTTCGACCTGGTCGAAGAATACGGGAGGGGAGAGGGGCGGGGGCTTGATGAACCCGCGGCAAACCCGCGGGGCACAGTGGCAAACCCGCGGGGCACAGTGGCAATGACGCGGGGAAGGGGCAGCGGGAAGGCACGGCGCGGGGCGAGGGCAGGTACGGCGCGCGGGCGGCGGCTATTTCTTTTCGGTTTCCTTGATGTAGCCGTGGCGGTAGGCGTAGAGGAGTTTCTTGAGGTCCTCTATCTGTTGTCGGAGTTCTGTGCCTTTGTCCGTGTCTGCTACGAGCATGCGCCTGTTTGCCATCTCTATGATTTGTGTGGTTGACTTGATGTCGGTGCCTCTGAGTATGGCGTCTTTTGCGGATGTGAAGGGCTCGTGCTGTACGAGCTGGAATCCGCGGCTGTGATAGACGAGTGTGTATCCGGCGATGCCGGTCTCGTTGTGGTATGCCTCAGAGAATCCTCCGTCGATGACCATCAGTTTTCCGTTGGCCTTGATGGGGTTTTCTCCGTTGGCTACGTGTACCGGGACGTGTCCGTTGATGATGTGGCGGTTGTTGCCTGTCAGTCCGAAGGCGTCCATGATGCTGTCAATGACGGCTTCGTTGTCGCGCAGCCTGAAGTAGTATCCTTTCTCTTCTTTGTGTGCCGTTTTGTCTGAGACGAAGTATCTTTCGAAGGTTGACATCTTGGATTTGTCGAAGAGAGGCGAGTCTTTTCCGCACCAGAGGTACAGGAAATAGTCTATGGCGTATTGTCTTTCTTCCGGTGTGGTGTCTTGCTGGAAAGCGGAGCGTACGAGCATTCCGATGTTGTGCATGAGCTGTTTTCCGGCGTATCGTTTTCCGGGCATTATCTCTACTTCTTTAAGAGATCCGTCGGCGTTGAGAGGAACGGAGGCGTGGAAGAGCAGGTTTCCGTTGCAGATGGCGTACATGCATCCGTGCGTGAGAATGGCCTTTATGTGTTTCTGCAGTTTCTCTGAGACGCGGAAGCTGTGGTGCAGGCGTTGCATGAGCTGCTCTTCGTCGTCGGTGATCGTGATGCCGGTAGGGAAGGTCGCGTTTTTCATCGTGTATGTCTTTCCGTCCACGGTGCACGTGTTGTCGCCGATGTTGACGGTAGAGATGATGTCGCGGTCCTGCATGTTCCATGTGGCGTGTCTGTGGAAGAGGCGTGCTTCTTCCTTGAACTGTATGACGGAAATGGCCTTGTGCATCATGGCTGTGAGGCGTTTCTGCTTGTCGTCGATTGTGGTTTTTCCGTCGAGAATGATGGGTTCGAAGCCGGTGCATGGGTCGTCGCTATAGTGCTCCATGGCGAAAGTGGCGAGCGGGACGAGGTTGATGCCGTATCCTTCTTCGAGCGTGGTGAGGTTGGCGTATCTTAGGCAGATTCGTATGACGTGGCAGATACAGGCGTTGTTTCCCGCTCCCGCTCCCATCCACAGGATGTCGTGGTTGCCCCATTGTATGTCCCATGAGTGGTAGTTATGTAGCGTGTCCATGATGATGTGTGCTCCGGGTCCGCGGTCGAAGATGTCTCCGAGGATGTGCAGCTGGTCGATGGAGAGGCGTTGAATGACGTTGCAGAGAGCGATGATGAAGTCGTCGGCGCGTTGTGTGGAGATGATGGTGTCGATGATACCGTTGACGTATGCCGCCTTGTTCATGTCGTCGGTGCGTTCGTGCAGCAGTTCCTGTATGATGTACGAGAACTCTTCGGGGAGCGACTTTCGCACCTTGGAGCGTGTGTATTTTGAGCAGACGTCTCTGAGGACGGCAACGAGCTGGTGCAGAGTGATGTGGTACCAGTCGTTGAGGTCAGCCTCGACGGCTTTGACGGTCTGTAGTTTCTGTTCGGGATAGTAGATGAGCGTGCACAGTTCTCTTGTCTCTGCGTCGCGCAGTGTGTTTCCGAAGATTTCCTTTACTTTTCGTTTTATGTTTCCGGAAGCGTTTTTCAGAACGTGCTGGAACGCCTCGTGTTCGCCGTGAATGTCAGCGAGGAAGTGTTCGGTGCTTTTTGGCAGGTTGAGAATGGCAGAGAGGTTGATTATCTCTGTCGAGGCGGCGGCGACGGTTGGGAAGTTGTGTGCGAGAAGCCGCAGGTATCTCATGTCGTTTTCGATGTTGTAGCTGCTCATGGTATGTTGTTTTGTGGGATGTTGTATGATATGTTGTTCAAGTTGCAGAGCATCTGCCTTGTCTTTTTGTCGTTGATGGGGTTTAGTGGCATGAAGCCGACGGATAGGCTGAAGAGCACGGCGAGGATGTGCATGGTGCGTGCTGCAGTGTCGGCGAGGTGTTTTTTCTGCAGCTGCCGCATGATGTTCTCTTCGTCGTAGTCGGTGTATCGCAGTGTGGCGTATAGATTTGCGAGGAGGTGTATCGGCGACGGCCATGTCTCTTCCGCTTCCTTGAGGCATAGGATGTGGTGCAGCTGTGCGATGGTGGTGATGATGTCGCGTTCGTTGGTGTCGTCGGTGTCGATAGGTATGTGGCTTTTTGTCTGCAGCGTCTGCTTTATGGTGTAGCGCGAGGGGAGCTGTGTGACGCGTACAGGTATGGTGTATTGTATGCGTTTGAGGCCTTCGAAGAGGAGGTGGTCTGCCCTGTGGTCGATGGCGTAGATTTGTATGTTCTTCCAGGTGTGCTCAGAGAGGGCGGCGAGGGCTTGGCGTTGTTTTTCTTGTTCTTCGACCTGGTCGAAGAATACGGGAGGAACGGGTGCAGCGACGGCGGCAACGGGAGGAGCGGGTGCGGCGTCAATGGCGGGTGTGACGGCTTGTCTGATGAGTGTGAAGAGGATGTCGCGCTCATTGTCGCTGATGGTGTTGCGGAGGCGTGTGTCGATGACTTTCCGGTAGAGTATGCGGAACTGTTCGGCAACGTCTGCCGCTGCCTGCGTGTCGGAGGCGTTGAGGCCGTCGAGGGGTATGAAGGCGATGCGTTTCTTCCATCCGAGGTCTTTGAGATCTGCTGTCTCCTGTTGTGTGGCGGTGTGGAGTACGAATGCTTTTCTGATGGCGAGGAACTGGTAGAGAATGATTCTTGGCAGGCGTGATGTCCAGAAGTCAGTCTCGAGGGCGTCGGGCGAGAGTGCGTTGTGCGGCGAGATGATGACGGGGCAGCCTTGTCTTGCTGCGAGGTATTGTGCTATGGCGAGGTGTATGTCCCAGCATCCGTGAATGTGTAGGATGTCGGGTTTGATGTCTTTGAGTTTCTGTACGAATTCCTTTATTGTTATCTCGCCGGTGAAGAGGTGTGATTCTACAGTATTCCCGAGAGCGGCATGAAGCCTCTGGACAAGCGTGGAAGTCTGTCCTGCCTTTTTGCCGAGCGATGGGATGTAGTGTAGAATGACCATATACCGTAGGCTGTCTTGTGTGGTGGTTGTCGTAGTTTCAGAACGTGATGAGGTGTGTCTGTATGATGTGGCGTAGCGTCATGTCGTTCATGTAGTCTTGTTTACGGAATGCAATGGCGAGGTTGTGTCTGGTGTTTTTTCCGGCGAAGAGTTCTTTTCGTGAGATGTCTTTTTCCTTGCACCATTTCTTGAGAGCCTTCTTCACTGTCTTGAGGTGTCTGCGGCGTTTGAAGAATCCGAATCTGCCGTGCAAGTGTGCGTCGCCGAACAGTATTGGTCGTGCGTCGTTGAGCAGGCAGTGTTGTTCTCCGTTTGTGATGTCCATGTCTTCAGCGAGCCTTTCGAGCCATTTGTCGTCGCCGGTGTTGAAGTCAGGCGGGACGACGATGATGTTGTCGTATTGTGCTGCTTTTGCCCCGAGCAGAATTTCCACTTCTTCGTCGGTGATGTATTGTGGTTTGTCGGGGAGGAAAGTGGAGTGCAGGTTTTTGTGTTGTTGCATGAAGGGTTCGAGGAGGTCCGTCATTTCTCCCCGCCTTGTATTGCGCACGACGACAATCTCATATTGTGAGTTGTAGTCCTGTCTTAGCATTCCGGGCAGGTTGTCTCTCAACACGAGGTTGTCGTCGTCGGTTATGATGATGATTGTGATATTTTTCATATCAGGTCTTCTGTGGTGTACCCCTTAGGCAGGTTTCTGCAGTTGTATTGTGAAGCCATAATCTCGCCGTATGCTCCTGCCGATCTGATGGCTATGAGGTCGCCGCGGCGTGCTTCGCTGATGACGTAGTCTTTCTGGAAGACGTCGCTTGATTCGCATATCGGTCCGACGATGTCGTATGTCGTGTCAATGCCGTCAGGGTTGCTGATGTTTTCGATTTTGTGGTATGCGTTGTAGAGTGCTGGTCGAATGAGGTCAGTCATGCCGGCATCGACGATGCAGAATTTCTTGTGTGTGCCTTGTTTCACGAATATTGTGGATGTGACGAGTGTTCCCATCTGTCCTACGACGGAGCGTCCCGGTTCGAAGTGCAGTTTCTGTCCTTCTCTGAGTTTCAGCAGGCTGTTGTAAGTCCGGAACATGGTGTTGAAATCTGGAATGGGGTTCTGGTCAGGGTTGTGGTAGTCTATTCCGAGTCCGCCTCCGAGGTTGATGTTTTCTACGAAGATGCCCTGTTCGTTCAGCCTGTCCTGCAGTTCGTTGACGCGCAGGGCGAGGGCTTTGAAGTCGTCCATTTCAAGAATCTGGCTACCGATGTGGAAATGCAGTCCGACGAATTTTATGTTCGGCATGTTGTCTGCGAGCATGATGACTTTCTCCATGTCGTTCATGGGGATGCCGAATTTGTTTTCCGCCAGTCCTGTAGTGATGTTTGCGTGTGTGTGTGCTCCGACGTCCGGGTTTATTCTGAATGCGACGTTTGCTGTTTTCGCTCTGCCGGCTGCGAGTTGCTGTATGATTTCGAGTTCTTCGATGCTTTCGCAGTTGAAGCAGAAGATGTTGTTGTCGATTCCGAGCAGTATTTCGTTGTCTTTTTTCGCTACTCCGGCGAATACTATTTTCTCTGGCGGGAATCCAGCCTTAAGTGCGGCCAGAACTTCGTTTCCGCTGACGCAGTCAGCTCCGAGGCCTGCTTCTGCAATGATGGCGAGCACTTTCGGGTTGGCGTTGGCCTTTACGGCGTAGTGTACGCAGTAGCCTCCGTTATCTTCTGCGGCTTTGACGATGGTGTCGAGTGTCTGTCGCAGGAGATGTGTGTCGTAGTAGTAGAATGGTGTCTCGATGTTCTTGAATTTTTCGACGGGGAAGTTCATAGTGTTGGTTTGTGTGTGGTTGTAGTGTGTATGTGTTGTTTGTCTTGGTGAGCGGGTCCTCACCTCCGTCCGTTAGTCTTGTTGTGGCGGAGGTGAGGTGTGTGTTATGTCAGAAGAGGACGTTTGAGAGGTTCTGCAGAGCCTGTTTCTTGTCTGCGCTCTTGATGAGGTAAGAGATGTTGTAGTTTGAGCCTCCGTAAGAAATCATTCTGACGGGTATGTTCTTCATTGCGTCTGTAGCGAGAGTCTCGAAGCCGAGGTTTTCCCAGTCGAGGTCTCCTACGACGCATATTATGCACATGTCGCGGTCAACGGTGACAGTTCCGTATTTCTTGAGTTTGTCAACGATGGCGTCGAGGTTCTTTGCGTTGTCGATTGACATGGAGACACCGACTTCAGAAGTGCAGACCATGTCGATAGGCGTGTTGAACTCTTCGAAAGTGTCGAAAACTTTGCGCAGGAATCCAGTGGCGAGCAGCATTCTCGAGGATTTTATTTTTATGGCGGTGATATTGTCTTTCGCCGCTACTGCCTTGATTTTCCCGCGTTGCAGTTCGTTGTTGATTATTGTTCCCTTGGCGTCGGGGTCCATAGTGTTTTTGAGTGTGACGGGGATGCCTGCGTTCTTTGCCGGCTGTACGCAGGTTGGGTGCAGGATTTTTGCTCCGAAGTATGCGAGTTCGGCAGCCTCCTCGAAGTTGAGCTGGTGAACGGGTGCAGTTTTCTCCACCACGCGTGGGTCGTTGTTGTGCATGCCGTCGATGTCAGTCCATATCTGTATCTCTTCGGCCTGTATGGCAGCTCCGATGATAGATGCGGTGTAGTCAGAGCCGCCTCGCTGCAGGTTGTCAATCTCTCCGTAGGCGTTGCGGCAGATGAAGCCTTGTGTGATATATATCTGGTAGCCTTCTTCTCGTTTGAGGATGTCGTTGATGTGGAGTTTGATGTGCATCATGTCGGGCTCCTGGTTTTTGTCCGTGCGCATGAAGTCGAGAGCAGGAATGAGGAAAGCCTTGACGCCTTGCTGTTTGAGATATGCAGCCACCATGTTTGTGGAGAGGATTTCTCCCTGTGCGACGACGGCTCTCTCTTCGAAGCTGGTGAAGGTGTCTTTTGAGAACGAGCGCAGATACTGGAATCTCTCTTTGAGGAGTTCTGTTATCTCTGCCTTGATGTTATTGTCGGTGTAGAGCTGTTCTACGTGCTGGAGATATTTTCTCTCGAGCTGGTTGATGATGTCGTGTGCTCCGTCGGGGTTTTTCTTGTAGAAATAGTTGGATATCTCCACGAGAGAGTTTGTTGTGCCGGACATTGCAGAGAGAACGACAAAGGTGGGTTTTCCGGATTTTGTCACGAGTTGGCATACGCCTTTCATTCTCTCTGGCGAACCTACAGAGGTTCCGCCGAATTTCATTACTTTCATATTCTTTCTTGTTGTGTATTTGTTGTTTCCGTTTTCTTGTTGTCAGAGTTTCACCTCTTTCATTGTTCCGTTTTCGCATCTGTAAACGATTCCGGGCACTTTGTCGAGCATGGGGATGTTGTGTGTTGACATGATGACGGCGGTGCCGGTCCGTGTGATGTTTTTCAGCAGCGTGACGATGGCTTCGGCAGTTTCAGGGTCGAGGTTTCCGGTAGGTTCGTCTGCAACGATGATTTTCGGTTTGTTGAGCAGAGCCCTTGCGATGGCGATGCGTTGCTGTTCGCCTCCTGAAAGTTTGTGTGGCATTTTGTCTCTTGCCTCGGCCATCCCGACATCGTTGAGCACGTCAGTGATACGCTGGCCGATGTCTGCGGTGTCTTTCCATCCTGTAGCCTTGAGCACGAACTGGAGGTTTTTCTCTACCGTTCTGTCGTGCAGCAGCTGGAAGTCCTGGAAGATGATGCCCATCTCTCGTCTCAGTTCCGGAATGTGTTTCCGTTTAATCTTCATCATGTTACGTT
Organism: Bacteroidales bacterium; assembly: GCA_004555245.1. Taxonomy (GTDB): domain Bacteria; phylum Bacteroidota; class Bacteroidia; order Bacteroidales; family Bacteroidaceae; genus Prevotella. The sequence goes on along the minus strand of SFIS01000052.1, from coordinate 22,563 downwards.
CGAGCACGACGGCTTGTTCGGCATCGTCGATGTCGAGTTCGGCGTAGATGGTTTTGAGGAAAGAGCTTTTCCCTGAGCCTACTTTTCCGATGATATAGACGAACTCCCCTTCTTCGAGATGGAAGTCCACGTCTTTCAGAATGCATTTGTCTTCTTGATAGACAGTAGCTTTTTTATAGTCGATGAGCATGACGGGCTTTTTTTGTGTGTAGGGGTGTAGTCAGTGTTTGTGCCAGTTGGGGTCGTGTCTTACCTGCAGTTCTTTTGCGAGGTCTTCGATGCGTAGTCCTTTGCTTGTGAGCAGCACGATGAGGTGGTAGAGCATGTCTGAGCCTTCATAGACGAGGCGTTCGTCTGTTCCGTTAGTGGCTTCGATGACGAGTTCGAGTGCCTCTTCTCCTACTTTCTGTGCCATACGGTTCAGTCCGTCTTTGAAGAGAGATGTGGTGTATGAGCCTTCGGGCATTTCTTCGTGTCTTTTCTCGATGAAGTCCTGCAGTTCGGTGAGGAAGAGCAGCGGGTTTTTCTCGTTGTCCATTTGTGTTATGTGGTTTTTGTTCGCTTTGCCGGTGCCGGCGTATGTATATATATAATAAGGTGTGTTTGTCAGACGTTCTGTTCTCCCCAGCAGGTGTCAGTGCCAGTGTGGCATGTTGGTCCGTGCGGGTGTACCTTGACGAGGAGCGTGTCGTTGTCGCAGTCAGACTTGATGTCTATGAGGTCGAGGAAGTTTCCTGATGTCTCGCCTTTTGTCCACAGCTGGTTTCTTGATCGGCTCCAGAATGTGACTTTCTTTGTCTCGAGGGTTTTGTCGAGGGCTTCCCGGTTCATGTATCCGAGCATGAGTACGTTTTTTGTCTCTGCGTCTTGTATGATGGCAGGCACGAGGCCGTTGCCTTTGTCAAAGTCGATGTTGAGTTGTTGCATGGGTTTGTTTGTTTTTTTTGTTCTTCGACCAAGTCGAAGAATACGGGTGGGGGAGCGGGGTGAGAGACGGCGTTGTCAGAGGCGTACGTTGATGCCTTGGCTGTGCAGGTAGGCTTTCAGTTCGGGGATGGGTATCTCTCCGAAGTGGAAGACGGACGCGGCGAGTGCGGCGTCAGCTTTTCCGACAGAGAAGACGTCCTTGAAATGCTCTTTCTTTCCCGCACCTCCTGATGCGATTACAGGAATGGGCAGTGTGTCGGCGAGCCTTGCGAGGGCCTCGTTGGCGTAACCTTCTTTCACGCCGTCGTGGTTCATTGAGGTGAAGAGAATTTCTCCGGCTCCTCTGTCAGCGACCTCCTGTGCCCATTCAAATAGTCGGCGTTCTGTCCTCACCCTGCCTCCGTTGAGATAGCACATCCATTCTCCGTCTTCGAGGCGTGCGTCGATTGCGCAGACGCAGACTTGCGAGCCGTATTGTGATGTGATGTCGTTGATGAGCTGTGGGTTCTTTATCGCGGCGGAGTTGACGCTGACCTTGTCCGCTCCGGCATTTAGGAGGCGTGTGACGTCGTCGAGCTGGTTTATTCCTCCGCCTACGGTGAACGGAATGTTAATCTCTTTTGCTACGCGTGTGACCATCTCGGTGAACGTCTTGCGTCCTTCGAAACTTGCGGTGATGTCGAGGAAGACGAGTTCGTCGGCACCTTGTTCGCTGTATGCCTTCCCGAGCTCGACGGGGTCTCCAGCAGAGCGCAGGTTGACGAAGTTGGTGCCTTTGACAGTCTCTCCGTTTCTGACGTCGAGACACGGTATGATGCGTTTTGCTAATGACATAGTAGGTGTCTGAGTTTGTTGATGTCTATTTTCCCTTCGTAGAAGGCTTTTCCGAAGACTACAGCGGGGATGTTGTTTTCTTCGAGTTCGATGATGTCGTTGTCCGAGGCGACACCCCCCGAAGCGATGAGATGCAGGTCAGGGAAGACCTGCATGACGCTTTTGTAGAGTTGCAGTGCGGGTCCCTGTAGCGTGCCGTCTTTCGAGATGTCGGTACAGAGCACGTTTTTCACTCCCATGGCGATATATTTTTTCAGGAAGGGGATGAGCTGTTGTGCTGAATCCTCTTTCCATCCGTTGATTGAAATCATGCCGTTTCTGACGTCAGCCCCGAGGATTATTCTGTCAGCTCCGTAGTGTTCGATCCATTTCCGGCACAGTTCCGGTTGTGTGACAGCCACCGAGCCTATTGTGACCATTGCAGCGCCGGCATCGAAAGCTTTCTCGATGTCGGTGTCGGTCTTTATTCCTCCTCCGAAATCGACGGTGAGGTTAGTGTTTTCCGTGATGCCTCTGAGGACGTTGTCGTTGACGATATGTCTTGACTTGGCTCCGTCGAGGTCAACGACGTGCAGTCGTCTGAAGCCGAGGCGTTCAAACTCTTGTGCTACGGCGACGGGGTTGTCTCCATATACGGTTTTCTGCCCGTAGTCTCCTTTTGTCAGTCTGACGCATTTTCCGTCGATGAGGTCGATGGCGGGGATGAGTTCAATCATAATGTTACAGGTCGATGAAGTTCTGTAGGATGCGTGCGCCCACCGTCCCGCTTTTTTCCGGGTGGAACTGTGTGGCGTAGAAGTTGTCTTTGTGTATTGCTGCGGAGTAGGGTAGAGTGAAGTCGGCCGTTGCGATGGTGTATTCTTCGTTCAGTGGCACGTAGAAGCTGTGTACGAAATAGACGAAATCGTTGTCGTTCACCCTGTTTCTGCCGTTGAAGAGAGGAGATTTGAGGTTGTAGATGCTGTTCCATCCCATCTGCGGGATTTTGTCTTCGTGCCGTATGGGGGAGAATCGTTTCACGTCCATGGGGAAGATGCCAATGCAGTCGGCGTCGCCCTCTTCGGAGTGTCTGCACATGAGCTGCTGTCCGACGCAGATGCCGAGTACGGGTTGTCTGAGGTCTCTGATGACGTTGTCGAGTTTTCTTTCCCTGAGATAAGCCATGGCAGAGCTGGCCTCTCCCTGTCCCGGGAAGAGCACTTTGTCGGCTTTCGTCAGCAGTTCGGGGTTGTCGGTGAGGATGGGTTCGATGCCCATCCTTTTCAGTGCGTTGACGACGGAGTAGATGTTCCCGGCGTTGTATTTCACGATGGCGATGTCCATGATGCGTGGTATGTTTTCCGGCTTTCAGCCCTTGTTGTTGTGTTGTGTCATTCTTTTATCTCGGGATATTTTCTGAACCATCCGTCGAGGCGCAGCCTCATGACTCCGAAGAGCGCCTCGCTGAAGATGCCTCCCGACATTTTGCTGACGCCCTCTCTTCTGTTGACGAAGATGACGGGCACCTCCTTTATCTTGAACCCGATTCTGAAAGCCGTGTATTTCATCTCTATCTGGAAGGCATATCCTTTGAACTTGATTTTGTCGAGTTCGATGGTGTTGAGCACGCGCCGTTTGTAGCATTTGAATCCCGCTGTCGTGTCGTTGACCTTGAATCCGGTGACGAATCTGACGTATCTCGATGCGAAATATGACATCAGCACGCGTCCGATGGGCCAGTTGACGACATTGACGCCGGAGATGTAACGTGAGCCGATGGCGACGTCATATCCCTCGTCGGCGCAGGCGCTGTACAGGCGCGGGAGGTCGTTGGGGTCGTGCGAGAAATCGGCGTCCATCTCGAAGATGTAGTCGTAGGCGTGTTCGAGAGCCCATTTGAAGCCGGTGATGTATGCAGTGCCCAGTCCGAGTTTCCCTTTGCGTTCGATGATGAAGAGGCTGCCGGCAAATTCATCTGCCATGAGGCGTTTGACGATGGCGGCAGTGCCGTCGGGCGAGCCGTCGTCGATGACGAGGATGTTGAAGGCTTTCTCGAGCGAGAAGATGGCACGTATTATTTTCTCGATGTTTTCCTTCTCGTTGTAGGTCGGTATGATGATGATGCTGTCGCTTGTCTTTGCCATATCGGTAGAGTAGGTGTTAAGGGTTAGGGGAATGGAATGTCGGGAGTGGCGGTGAGGCTGGCGTGCGGGCTTATTCCTTGCTCAGTTTGTTCCACATATATATGCCGTAGAACGAGTTGATGAGATAGACGCTGTATTTCGCAACGGTCATGAACGAAAATTCAGAATCGCTCATGAGCCACAGTGCGATGTATGCCACGTTTATTGTAAGCCACATAAACCACTGTTCGACGAAGGCTTTGACAGAGATGTACATCGTGATGACGGACATGACGGTGGTGAATGAATCGAGCCACAGCTGCATCTGCGTGTCGTAGCTTTGCTTCAGTGTCTTGAACTCCATGTCGGGTAAGACAGAGTGCAGCGTGTCGATGAACCATGGTCCGAAAGCGATGAGGAAGAGTCCGAGAGCCACCGTGCCTGCGCTGACAGCAATCAGCGTGAGGGTCCGCTGTTTCCATGTCATGTACCGTGTGTGTATTGTCTGCGAGCCGTCGTTGCGCACACGCTTCTTCCATTTGTTCCATCCGATGAACTGCATCGGCAGGTTATATACGAGCCTCTGCAGCATGTCGCCGTAGATGTGTGTGCAGAAGCAGATGTATATGTGGAGGAACGCCTCTATGATGCCGAAAATCCAGTTGGCGAGCGACCCTTTTGCCCCGAGGACGACGCAGAAGACTCCGAGGATGGCTGCTATGGCTGCAATCATCGAGTTGAAGGTCACCACGCCTTTCATGACGAAACCGATGACTGTGAGGCACAGGATGGCGGCGAGCAGAAGCCGCTCGAAGAGGTTCAGCCCGGTGATGGATGTTTTCAGAATGTAGAGATATTTGTTCATTTGTGCATAAAAGATTTATCTTTTATTCGTTTTGAGAGTGCAAAGTTAGATATTTTTGTCGATATATGCAACTTTCTCACTGTTATTTTAAAATGTATGGGCACAAATCGCAATTTGTCATTGGTGCGGGCAGTAGTGCCGCGGGTTTATATGTCAGGATTGGGGAAAGAAAAAGAAGGATACGGCCAATCGTCCGTATCCTTCTTGTAGAGGTGCGTGGCGGAGTCGAACCGCCCTAGCTGGTTTTGCAGACCAGAGACTAAACCGCTCATCCAACGCACCGTTTTGGAAGGGCATCAGCCCTGCGGTTTTCATTTGCGGGTGCAAAGTTAGCAATAAATCTGCAAATATTGAAACGATAAGTCTGAAACCCGTCTTATTTTAAGGTAAATTAACAGAGCGGTAAAACAGGCGGAGGGAGACTTGGACTGTTTCCTGCCTGCCTGCCACAGTCAGGCGTTTCATGTAATCAGCCTTGCATTTATATTCTCGTCACCTGTTTCACGCCCTTCACCGTTTTCAGCCTTTTTATGAGCTGTTCGAGGCGGCTGGTGTCGTCGATATTCACGACGAGGTTTCCTGAGAAGAGCCCGTCGTGTGCGTCGATGTTTATCGACCGCATCATGATACGTTCGTCTTTCGATATAATCGATGTGATGTTCGAAACGATGCCGATGTCGTCGTTGCCTACGATGCGCAGTGTGATGGAGTAGAGGTTCTGTCCCTTTCCGCTCCATCGTGCATCCACGATGCGGTATCCGAATCGTTTGTGCAGTTCCGGTGCGTTAGGGCAGTCTGTGCGGTGAATCTTTATGCCTCCTGCGACGGTGACGAATCCGAAGATGTCGTCGCCGTAGATGGGCCGGCAGCAGTTGGCGAGTGTGTAGTCGATGCCTTTCTGTGCCTGGTCGATGACAAGCACGTCGTCTGAGCGGTGGCTGCCTGACGTTGTGTTAGGCGTTGTGTGCGGGTCGTCGCGCAGCACGAACTCCGCCGCCGAGCGGTGTTCGCCCTCTGCGGTGTTTGTGGCAGGCGCGAGTGTGGCGTTGCGCTGGTTGTGCATGACGATGTATTTCTCTATTACCTCCTGCACGTCGAGAGTGCCTTCGTCGATGCTTTTGTAGAACTCCCACACCTCTTTGTATCCCAGTTTCTTCACTAACTGTTGTATGATGCCTTCGTCGAACTCCACCTTGCGGTTTTTCAGCCTTCGTTCAATCATCTCTTTCACCATCGCTATTTCCTTGACGATGGTCTCTTTGAGTGCAAGCCTAATCTTAGCCCTCGCTCTTGACGTGCGTGCTATCTGCAGCCATTCCCTTTTCGGTTTCTGCTGTGTAGAGGTAACGATTTGCACCTGGTCGCCTGAGTGCAGTTCCTGTCTCATGTTCACCACTTTGCCGTTGACCTTGGCTCCGGTACACTGGCATCCCACTTTCGAGTGAATGTGGAAGGCGAAGTCGAGCACCGTTGCTCCGGCAGCGAGTTTCTGTATGTCGCCTTTCGGTGTGAAGACGTAAATCTCTTTCTCGTACAGTGATGTTCTGAAGTTGTCCATCACTTCGAGGTCGTCTCCTGCCTCCATTGCCGCCCTGATGGCCGCGAGCCATTCGTCGAGTCCGCTGTCCGATGCTTTCACGCCCTTGTATCTCCAGTGTGCGGCGAGGCCGTGTTCGGCTATGTCGTCCATCCTTTCTGTTCGTATCTGCACCTCCACCCATTTCTTCTCCGGTCCGAGCACCGTGATGTGTAGCGATTCGTATCCGTTGGACTTGGGCACGCTGAGCCAGTCTCGCAGGCGTTTCGGGTTAGGCTGGTACATGTCAGTGACGATGGAGTATGCCTGCCAGCATTCGATTTTCTCGCGTTCGGGCTTGGCGTCGATGATGATGCGTATGGCAAAGAGGTCATAGACGCCCTCGAAGGGGCATTTCTGTTTCTTCATCTTCTGCCATATACTGTGTATGGACTTTGTGCGCCCTTTGATGTGGAAGGAGAGCCCTTGTTTCTCGAGGTTCTCCTTTATCGGTATGATGAATTGTCTGATGTATGCGTCGCGTGCCTGTTTCGTTGCGTTCAGCTTCTCCTTTATATGATAGTATGCGTCGTGTTCGAGATATTTCAGCGAGAGGTCTTCAAGTTCCGACTTCAGTCTGTACAGACCCAGTTTGTGTGCTAGTGGGGCATAGAGATAGCTTGCCTCTTCTGCCGCTTTCCTCACCGCCTGGAGGTTGTGGCAGTCTTTCAGCTCGCGCATGAGGCTGACGCGGTCGGCAATCATAATCAGAATCACCCTCATGTCTTCGGCGAAGGAGAGCAGCAGGTTCCGGAAGTTCTCGCTTCCTATCGCCGGTGTCTTGTCGTAGAGCGACTGCACCTTTATCAGTCCTGTGATGATACGCGCCACGCCGTCGCCGAACAGTCGCGAAGCCTCTTCGGTGTCAGTCCTTCCGTTGACGACGCATGGATGGAGCAGTATGGCGAGCAGTCCGTCGCGTTTCAGTCCAGTCTCTTCTATGGCGATGGCGGCAGTGCGGAGCGAGCGGACGACAGTGTTCATGCCGAAGACGTCTCGCTGCCCCTGCCCTTCTTCTGTGACATTGTGAAGAAGAGTTCTGAGAAGGGACATGTCGTCAGAGGTGATAAAATCGTGTGTTTTCCCTTGAAGAGTGTCAAGCAGAGCGTCCAGCTCTGTGTGTCCGATATCTGAAAAAATCCTGTTCTCGTCCATGGCGCGTATTTTCGTTTTTGTCCTTGCTTTTTTACACAATCGATTACAAAATCGATGCAAAAATATAAAATAATGTTGTCTTTCGTGCAAAAACAGGCATAAAAGTATATGGCTTTAAAATAAAATAACTAATTTTGTAGGCACGAAACCTAAAACATTTACGTACCGACTAACTATAAAAAGCCATGACACTATCAGAAAAAGACCTGCTGCAGCTTGCAGCGAAAGGCATCAGCGTCGAGACACTGGAACATCAGCTCGGCGAGTTCAAAACCGGTTTCCCCTTTCTCCGTCTTGAAGGGCCTGCATCCATAGGCAAAGGCATCGTCTCGCCCACAGCCTCCGAGGCAGACGAATGCAAGTCTGCATGGGAGGCATACAAGGCGACGGGAAAGACCGTGGTGAAGTTTGTGCCGGCATCCGGTGCGGCATCGCGTATGTTCAAGGATATGTTTGCCTTTGTCGATGCACCCTATGATGTACCTACTACGGCATTCGAGAAACAATATTTCGACAACATCACACGTTTTGCTTTCTATGATGCGCTGAATGCCGTGCTTGAGAAGCAGACGGGAAAAGACATCCCCGCACTCATTGCCGAGGGTGCATACAAGACAATAGCACGTGCCATGCTTGCCGAAGACGGTCTGAACTACGGCCAGCTGCCGAAGGGCATGCTCCTCTTCCACAACTATGCCGAGGGTGCGCGCACGCCTATGGAAGAACACCTTGTCGAAGGCGCGCTCTATGCGGCGTCAGGAGGCAAGGCGTACGTTCATTTCACTGTCTCGCACGAGCATCTGCCACACTTCAAGGCGAAAGTGGCGGAGAAGCAGGCTGTGTATGCCGAGAAATACGGCGTGGCATTCGATATCTCGTTCTCAGAGCAGAAGCCATCGACCGACACCGTGGCTGCCAACCCCGACGGCACACCGTTCCGCAATGCCGACGGCTCGCTGCTCTTCCGTCCCGGAGGTCACGGCGCACTGATAGAGAACCTCAACGAAATCGATGCGGACATCATCTTTGTCAAGAACATCGACAACGTCGTGCCTGACCGTCTGAAACCGGAGACAACGGAATGGAAGCAGATTATCGCAGGACTGCTTGTGAAGCTGCAGCAGAAAGCCTTTGACTATCTCAGACTGCTTGATTCGGGCAACTACGACCATGAGAAGCTGCTCGAAATCATCAAGTTCCTTCAGGATGACCTGTGCTGCCGCAAACCGGACATAAAGAATCTGGAGGACGCAGAACTTGTCATCTACCTCCGCAAGAAGCTCAACCGCCCGATGCGTGTGGCAGGCATGGTAAAGAACGTGGGCGAGCCGGGCGGCGGTCCGTTCCTCGCATACAACGCCGACGGGACATTCTCGGCACAGATTCTCGAATCGTCGCAGATAGACAAGAGCAACGAGACATACATGGACTATTTCACACACGGCACGCACTTCAACCCGGTTGACCTCGTATGCGCCGTGAAAGACTATAAGGGCAATGCGTTCAACCTGCCGGAGTATGTCGATCGCGCAACGGGATTCATCTCGCAGAAGTCGAAGGGCGGAAAAGAGCTGCAGGCTCTCGAACTCCCGGGACTGTGGAACGGTGCCATGTCTGACTGGAACACTGTCTTTGTTGAGGTGCCCCTCGGGACATTCAACCCTGTCAAGACAGTGAACGACCTCCTGCGCGAGCAGCATCAATAATTGTTGAAAACGGATGACGGGTTGACAAGCCGTAAGCCTCAAAGCTTATAGCTTGCCAACCCGTCAAACTTGTCAACTGAACAGAATAAACTTGTCATCTCGTTGACTATTCGCCAGCTATCAGCTTGCGGAACATAAATATACCAACCGTCAATAAATGAAACTCAAGAAAATTGTCGTCAACGACATAAGCGAATGGCACCCGAGCTCCATTCCGTCGCCAACCGACACGTTCTACCAGCAGCTTGCCAACCGTCTGCAGAAGACATTCGCCAGTCTGCCGTTTCCGGAAGGGACACTGCCCGCAGATGTGATACGTGCCGCTGCCGTCAGGCTGACAAACTATATGGAGGATATCGTGGCGGACAGCGGCATCTGGAATGCTTTCTCTTCGCTATGTCAGGAGATGTACGGACATCCGGTGCCCGTCTTCCATGAAGAAGAAGACTATTATCCGGACGAGCCAAGCCGGAATGCCGTATGTTTTATCCTCTGGACGGTATTCGTCGAAGAGATTGAGGGCGTCGCCATTGCAGATTCGCCCGTGCTCAGACTGATGGCTGACAGTGCGTACGACATTCTCAACGAGGTGTTTGAAGAATCTCCCGTCAACAGCCAGCTGCAAGAGCACATTATGGATTTGCTGGAGAGTGCGTCGGAAGGCTTCTTCCAGATGCGTGATGTACTGGATTGGCTTTTCCTCTGTTCATATCTCTATGGCGTAAAGCACAACAAGGAACTCTTCCTGCAAGCCTCAGACGAGTTTCTTGACCTGTGCGAAACCGGTGACCTCGACGATGTTCCCGATGATATGCCGTCGTATTATGCGACGGCCAAATGCTGTTTCAGCCACAGAATCGGCCCGCTTGCGCTCTTCCCGAAAGACTATCTCGCCGCCATGATGCGCGTGAAAGGTATGGACGGGTTGGCAGCCGACGTGGCGGGGATTGAGACTATGGCTTACGGGATATACAGGAAGGAAAACAAGGCGAGCCTGTTGACACTGGTGCAGAACTCTGCCGGCGGGGAACGTGTCAGGCTGACAAGAACCGACGGCAGGCAGGTAGAGATGGAAGCGGAGGAATTCTGCACCGTCGTCAGTATGTCTGCAAAAGAAACGGACGTGTTCATGATACCGTCGCTTGTTTCATATATGGGCGAATGGCATATCAACGGCATTGTCCTGCCGTTTGAATCTACTGACAGGCAATGGAAGGATTTCTGTAAGGAAGACCCGACGAGCATGAAGCGAGGCGAAAAGACATACAACGCCGACATGATGCTCAAACGCACAGGGGGGAAACGCCTGATATACCTTGCTGACAAAAAAGAACTGGAGGCCTACCTGACCGGGACACTGCGTTTACCGGCCGATTCGCTGAGGTTCATCGACAAAGACTACGACGACCATCCTGTTATCTACATTGATACAGAAACCCCGAAACACTGCCTGCAGATATTCTACGGATACGCAGAGTGTATTGCAGACCCTGCCAATCCGTACTATGACGCTGACGAAGCGAAAGCTTCTGCAATAGACATACTATGGGCAGACGGTATCATGACAAATGCTGTCAACTATATGCTTGAGCATGGCTTCCTCCCCGACATCTATAATGACAGCATCTTCGCAAACGGCAGTACAAAGGAAGAGAAACGCAAGGACATCGACTTTGTTATGCGGTGCTGCAGATGCGAAAAATTCTGACGGCAGCAAGTCTGTCATGTGAATTGAGTGACGGAGCCTGTCCTCAACAGTTCGTACTCCCGCTTGTCCTCCCTGTCCGTGGAAGCGTCTTTCTCAGCTCCGACGGCATAAGTCCCTGAAGCCGCAGTATTTGCAGTTGGTCTCGTTGGGCTGTGCGGTGAAGGGAATGTCCGGGTTGAAGATTTCGGAAATGAGAGCGGAGAGTCTGCAATACCGGCGTATAGTCCGGGTTGTGCGTCTTCTGCACGAAGAGCAGCTGTGGCGATACGGGCAGCCGGCGCGGGTTGAGCTTCTCGGAGTGTCTGACAATGATGCTGTAGAGGAAGGTCTGCAGGTAGTAGTCAGAGTGGTTCTTTATGAAGTCGGGATTGAAGATGTCCTCGACGCTCGGTATCTCGCCTTGTATGTTGAATCCGGTCTTGTAGTCGATGACACGCATGGTCGGCGTGCCTTCGATGAGAGTGCAGTCGAGGCGGTCGATGATGCCTCCGATTCTGATTTTGTGGGCCTTTGCGTTGATAGCCACGTCAATGTCACGGTATGCCTTCAGCTCTGTGCCGATGAGAGTGAATGGCGTATGGCGCACGTCATAGCTCAGCATGTCTTTCAGGAAACGCAGTATGACACGGCGGTTGATGAGCTGCAGGCCGTTGTATGTAGGCTTTACATTGCGCCGGCTGTCATCTATGCGGAAGAGTTCCTGCCTGAAAGCCTTATCGACATATCTTTCGAGTAGGGCCGGTGTCTTTATGAAACGCCTTATGGCATCAGCGTGCAGCGTATTGTCACCCGTCTTGATGTCGTTGTAAAGCATTTCGGCGGCAGTGTGGAAGATAGTTCCGAAGAGGCGGTTGTCTATTGCGTCGGCATCGATGTCGTCAGTCTCGCGCAGGTTTGCCACATGCTGATAGTAGTAGGCTGCAGGACAGCGCAGATACGTTGCGAACGATGTAGGTGCAAGGGGCAGGCCTCTTTCGAGTTTCTTCCGCAGCTGTAGCATCACGGTCTCGTCTTTCTCTATGGTCATGCCTCCGGGCTCGGGCAGTGTCTCGCCACAGGAGAGTGTTATGCGGCGGATGTTGAGAGGGCTTTCAGCCATGAGCTGTAGCATGAAGCGCGACATCTCGCCGGTTGATGTTCCTTGGGTCGATGTGTTGTATGTTATGGTGACATCGGCGGCGCGTTGCAGCAGCCGGTGGAAATAATAGGAGTATATGCCCACTTTGTGCTCGACGGTAGTCATGCCGTAGGCCTGTCTGACGCTGTGCGGTACGAAAGAGGCGTCGCCTACGCCTTTCGGCATGTTGCCCTCGTTGGCAGAGAGGATGAGGATGTGTTCGAAGTCGAGACAGCGTGTCTCTAACACGCCCATTATCTGTATGCCCTCTATCGGCTCGCCGTGATACGGCACGGTGCCGGAGGAGATTATCTGTATGACCAGACGGCGGAAAGTGGCGGTGTCAACGGCAAGCGGGGCGGTGACAGTGAGGTTCTGCAGACGTTGCAGAATCTGATATATCCGGAAGAGCGATTCGCTGTCTAACGGCGGCAGCTGGGGCAGGGCGGCGATATGCCGGACAATGCGCAGAAGGTAGGTTGACAGCCTGTAGTTCTGCTCCGTCTGTGGCAAGATGCCGTTTACTGCTTCGTCGAGCGGCATAGTGTCTATGTCGCAGAAGACGAGACGCAGGTTGTCGCTGACGCACAGGTCTTCTGTTGACGGCATGGTGATATGCTCTTTCTGCAGAGTCTGCAGAAGAGTCGCCGTCTCCGGTGCCATGAGGCGTATGTAAGGGTGCATGAGCAATGGTGCGGCATATCTCACGCGCCATGTCCCGCTGTCGGCGATGCGCCCTTGCAAGTGCAGTTCGATGAGCTGGCGGATGAGAGTGGCGCCGGGAGTCTGTGCGAGAGGAAAGCCGGTCGTGATGTTCACCTTGTCCACTTCTTGGGGCAGCGAACGTACAACGGTCTGTAGGAGGCTCTCGTCGCAGAGGACGATGGCGGTGCGTGCGCCGGCTTTCCAGCGGTTGTCTTCAAGCAGCCAGTCGTGGACATAGCGTGCCTGGAGTGTCTCCGTGTTGGCGGCTGCGTAGGTGATGGCAGTGCCGCGCTTCGTGCTGACGAGATTGTCGGTCAGTGCTGCGGCGGCTGATGTCGTGTCAGGTGCGGCAGACTGTTGCAGCGCATCAGGGAAGATGCCGAGATATTGTTTTATGAAATGTCCTGCTTCATGACGCGGCGAGAGATAGTAGCTGTCGTAGTCCCAATAGAAGAGTGCGCGCGGCTGGCTGCTGCCTTCTGCCGGCTGCATCGTTTTCAGTCGTGCAAAGAGCTGTTGCTCAACCTGCTGCAGCATGTTGAATCCGACGAAACAGTATGTGTCGAAGGTGAATGTGATGTCGTTGTCGGTCGCAACGTCCCGATATAGCATTCCTTCGTATGCTATGCCGTCGGCGCGCAGGCTCTCCTTGAACAGGCGGTAGATGTCGTAGAGGCGGTTCCATAGTTGCAGGAACTTCTGTTGCATGAGTGATGTCTGGTTCTCGCTGAAAGCGCTGAAGAACTGTTTCAGCGTCGCCACCTGCTCCTCGGAGAGATAGTCTGCGTTGTCGAGTGCGTGCAGGTCAGAGACGATGCTGAAGACTTTTGAGGCGTCAGCCATGTTCTTGTCGAGGTCGTCAAAGTCGGCGAGGAGGAGTGTTCCCCACGAGAAGAAATGGTCGAGGGTCTCTGAACCGAATGCGGTGTTGCTGCTGAAGATGTTGTAGAGGCGGCAGACGAGGAGTATGTCATCGGCGACAGTCAGCGTGGAGTGGCGGCGGAAGAGGTCGCTGATGGTGATATAGGAGGGGCTCCACAGCGGAGAGCCGTTGTATTTCTGATGGGCGAGGAGGGCAAGCTCCTGGTTGAGGAAGAGCGACGCGCGCTTGTTGGGGAATACGACAGCGACGTGCGACATGTCTGTGCCGAAGCGGCGCAGAAGGTCTTCTGCCAGTAGGTGGATATATGTGTTCATTGTTTCTTTAGGTGGCTGACACCGCCTTCTTTCTGCTTGATGTCATCATCCTTTCAGTCTGATGGCATCTTTTTTTTGTTTTGACGATACTGTTTTTTTAGCTGACCTCCACAATCTTGTTAGCCAGAACGAGCCAGATGAAGCCTTTGACATCGGGGAATCCGAGACGGCGCAGCAGGGAGATGTAGTTCCTGACCTGAGCGAAATACTCGTCTTTCAGCGAATGGAGCTTGAAATCTACCACGATGGTCTCTTTCCCGTCGGTCATCACGCGGTCAGGGCGGTGTTCGGTGTATCTGCCTTCTTTCTTGTCATACTCAAGGATGTTGCATTCGTTGTACAGGCGCCATCCGGGAGAGAACCATTTCCTGACCGTCTCGTTCTGCATGCAGCGCATTATGTTGCGTTTCATGCGGCCGCCGAGAATGTCAGACATCTCCAGCACGCCTTGCATCTCGAACTGCCGTATGACTCTGTCGAGGTCGTCGATGGTATGTGTGTTCTGCAGAATGAGGTGCAGTATGTTTCCCTGCCGTATGTATTCGAGGCGGTTCTTCACGTCAGAGAGAGAGGTCCGGGCATCTGTCGCGGCGTCTCTTTCATCCTCGGTGAGTGAGAAGATTCTGCTCTGTGTGCTTTCTCTGAACTCCGGCTGTCCTGCCGTGTTCTCTATGTTGATGTGCATCGGGGTGAAGGGGACGAGAAACACGTTGGGCTCGGCGCTGTCAGCCGGACTGTCCTGCCGTGTGCATGCAGCCGTTGCCGGCGATGCTGCATCTTCTGTTCGGGCAGCATCCTTGAACTCGCCAAACGAAAACATCCCTTCGCTTTCGTCCATGTTCAGCTCCTTCCGGACGTCGGGCATGATAATGTCGAAGAGGCGTCCTCTGTAGTTCTCTTTCTGTCCGGTCTGCGTGGAGATGAAGAGGTTCTCTTTTGCACGTGTGAAGGCGACGTACAGCAGGTTAAGGTTGTCAACGCAGGTCTGCATGTATTCGTCCCGATAGTATGGCTCGTAGATGGTGTTTGTCATCGAGGAGTCGAAGTCAATGGGGATTACCGGCATCCTGTCGAACGGGGCCTCTTGCGGGCGACACCAGAGCAGCGGCTTGTGGCGTGCTCCGAGCATCTCCCACTCGCAGAAAGGTATGATGACAGAGTCGTATTCCAGGCCCTTGCTCTTGTGTATGGTGAGAATGCGTATGCCGTTGTTGCCGTCCGCTTCGATGCACCGGCGGTTCTTGATGTCGTTCCAATATGTGAGGAACGACTTGACATCGGAGATGTTGTTCTGTATGTATTCTGAGAGGAGGTCGAAGAATGCGCAGACATAAGCGCTCTGCTCTTCTATCTTGCAGAGCGAGAAGATGTTGTAGATTTCCTCGCACATCTGATAGAGAGGCATGGCGAGCAGTTCGTTCTTGCGTGCGAGATACTGTTGCGGGAACTTCAAGCCGGCTATCAGCGACGAGACGGGAGAAGTGTCTCCCAGCACATCGCGCTGGTAAGCCACAGACAGTCGTGCTGCCGTGATGGTGTCGTCAGGTGTCAGGAGCAGCTGCATGGCGTCTGTGATGATGCCGGCTGCGGATGATGCGCCGAGCAGGAAAGCCTCGTCAGAGATGAAGCGTATGCCTTGTAGAGCAGTGTTGCCGGAGGTGGCGAAGACAGAGAGACAATGTTGCACGATGATGGGTATGAGGCGGTTGGAGCGTACAAGCACCGCGATGTCTTTCTGTGTCTTCCCGGCGAGGATGAGGCGTGTGACGGTGTTGCTTATGTAGTTCAGTGTGGTCTCTTCATAGTCTTCTTTCCCGAAGGCATGCAGCTCTACATATCCGCTCTCTTCCTTGTCGGAGGGATACTTTTGTGCCACATCGCTGTATGCGCGTTTCAGTTTTTCGGCATAGTCGTTCCCCACCTTCTCTTGCGCCGTCTCGTAGAGGTTGTCGGAAGCACGGGTGAAGAAGGCATTGTTGAACCGTATGACGCGGGTGGCAGAACGCCGGTTGGTGATGAGAGGTTGGCTAACGACCATGTTTCCGTCAAACTCGCTTTCTATGTCGTTCAGCAGACGCCAGTCGCCCGACCTCCATCTGTATATGCTCTGTTTCACGTCTCCGACGATGAGGTTGTCGTGTCCGTGGCTCATGCAGTCGGCCAGCAGCACCTTGAAGTTCCGCCATTGTACGGACGATGTGTCCTGAAACTCGTCAATCATGATGTTATGCAGGCGGCTGCCGGTTTTTTCAAAGATGAAGGGCGAGTCTGAGCCGTCAATCATCTTTGTCAGCAGCTGTTGCGTGTCAGAGAGCAGAAACCGGTTTGTCTCGCGGTTGTTGCGTGTTATTTCTGTCTGTATGGCCTGCAGCATCCTGAGCTTTGGCAGGTGGTTGAGTGTGATGCGTGCCGAGCCTTCGAGACACATCTGTTGTCTGACGACCTCCATGGCTCTGACGAATGCCGGTTTCAGCGTGTCGCGGCAGAAAGCCTTCATGTCGGGGCTTGACGTTTTCTTGTACCATGCCGTAGCCTCTGTGTCGTCTGTGTCGAGAGCCTTTATGACGTAGCTGTTCGGCTTCAGGTCTTTGACGGGGCAGTCCTGCATCTTGTATATGAAGCCGCCGACCCCGCGCGCACCCTGTGCGAACGAATCGGCGTCGTAGCCGTGCCTCTCGATGATGTCGCGCAGCCTGCCTCCCTCTTCATGTATGAGTTGCGACGCCCGTTGCATCATGCCGCGCAGCTGTGCAGAGTAGGCGGCATAGGCGTCGTCGCTGAGAGACGAGGCAAGATCGTCGCTGCATTCTTTGTATTCGTCTTTCAGCAGCTGTTCGCCAAACTGCTTTATCTTGTCTATGATGTTCCATGCCTTCTCTTCGTCCATCGTGCTGCGTATGTAGTCGAGAATCCACGACAGTTCCTTGTCGTTCTCTTTCAGCCCGTCAATCCACATATCCACAGCCTCGTGTTCTATCTCTTTGTCCGCCAGTTCGATGCGCAGGTTAGGCGTGAGGTCGAGTTCGCGCGCAAGGTTTCGCAACACCGTCTGGAAGAAACGGTCGATTGTCTCTACGCGGAAGAATGTGTAGTTGTGCAGAAGGTTGTGCATCGCCATGTCTGCGCGTCGTTTCACAAAAGCCTTGTCGATTTTCTCGTCGGTGAAATGCAATGTGGCGTTCTCTTTCTGCAACTCTTCAATGATGATGTCCGAATACGCCTTTGAGCCCTTCAGGTCTCGTGCGATGCCATAGAGTTGTGACATGATGCGCATCTTCATCTCTTCTGTGGCTTTGTTAGTGAACGTGACGGCGAGTATGCGGTCGAAGCCTAACGGAGAGACAATCAGTCGTTTGATGTATTCTGTTGCAAGCCGGAAAGTCTTTCCCGAGCCTGCCGAGGCTTTATATACGGTGAGCAATGTTTCTGTTATATATGTAATAAGATATGGACTATTTCATCGGATGCAGTGCGGCGCCCACGGCAGTGGCAAATTCCGCATGGTGTGGCACATGGAACTTCACTCCGTATATCTGCTCCATGATGCTGAATATTGCCTTGCTCTGTGGCAGCAGCGTCAGATTGCCTATCATCACAAAATCCTTTATGCCGGAATTGGCGGCTGCGAGAATGGTGGCAGAGCCTATCGTCTGTATCACGGCGCAGATTATTCCGAGTGCGATGTCCTCATGTCTCGCTGTCGTCTGTGCCTTTCCGAAGAGTGATGCGGTGGCGAAAGCGGGCAGCCCGGGAATTTCTTCAGAGCAGATGTCGCCTATCTTCAGGTCGATGTTGGAGATATTGCCGGCCTTTGCAAGTTCGGAGATATGCTGTATGTCGTCTGTTCCGAGCATTATGCGCGCCAGTCCGGAGAGTGTTCCGCCGCCCATTCCCAGTCCTCCGACGTGCGAGATGTCTCCGTTGTCGTATTTCACGAGAGTTGTTCCCGTGCCCATGGAAACGACCATCATGCGGTCGAGCCGGCTCTCGAAGTGTGCTCCCAGTCCGTCGGCAACAAACTCGTCAGCCTTTGCCGTCGGCAGTCCATATACAGGAGACTTGATGTAGGCAGTGCCCACCCCGGTGAGCATCACATGGTCTATGTCGCCGAGTTGCAGCGAGTTGTCGTTGAGATATTTGCCGAAAGCGCCGTAGAGCGATGTCACGGGGTCGGTAGCCTTGATGCGTATGGGCGACAAAATCTTCCCGTCGTGCATCCCGACAATCTTTGTCGTGCTGATGCCGACGTCTATTCCGATGCTTATCTTCATGGTTGGGGAGTTCGGTTTGAGAGGGTTTTGGTAGGGTGAATGTTATATGAATGTTTTCTTCGTGACTTTGCTGAAGTCGATGTTGTCCGTCGATTCCACTTCCGGCTCATAGACGCTGATTTCCGTCCCGGGCCTGCAGAAGACGGGCATGGTGTCGAGCGGGACGTCTTTCTTCTTCAGCCATGTGGGGCCTTGGAATCTTTCGCCGGAGAAGATGTCCACCCATTCGCCTTCCGGCAGATAGATGTCGCGCCTGTCGTCGCTGTTCATCACCGGTGCGACGAGCAGTTTCCGGCCGAAGTAGTATTGGTCGTCGATGTGCCAGCATGTCATGTCTTCGGGATGGTGCATCAGCATAGCCTGTATGACGGGGTAGCCCGACGTTGTGGCGGCTTCGCTTTCTTCTATAATATAAGGTATGAGCCAATAGCGTATTCTCCACCATTTCTTCACTATGTCTGCCACTGACGGGTAGAACCACGGCTCACGCTTGTGCGAGCCGTGATAGCGCATGTGTGAGGAGAAGACGCCGAACTGTGTCCATCTCACATACACCTTCGGGTCGATGGGAGAGTTCATGAAATCCGGCTCGCTGTGGAATCCCGGCACGTCGTGGCTCCAGAAGGCGAATCCCGACAGTCCGAAGTGCAGCCCGCCTTTCAGCGAACCTGCCATTCCTGCCCACGACGATTCCGAATCCCCGCCCCAATGCAGCGGGTAGCGCTGACAGCCAGCCCATGCGGCGCGTGCCCAGACTATGCCGTCGCCTGTCACGTCTTTCGTCACCTCGAAGGCGGCTTTCTGATATAGCAGGGCGTAGATGTTGTTGAGCTGTCGCGGTGACATCGAGTGGTAGGTGGCGTCGAGGTGGATGTTCTCCCCGAAGTCGGTCTTGATACATTTCACGCCCATCTCCAGAAGCTCGCGCAGCAGTGACTTGTACCATTCCGTAGCCTTGTCGTATGTGAAGTCTATCGTTCCGGCATAGTCCAAGGTAGAGAAGTTTGAGCCTTCTGATGCCTGCTCGTGCAGTAGCGGGCCGATGTATCTGTTCGCTTTCGCCTCGGCTATCTGCTCGGCACCCTCCGCCACGTACGGCAGCTGCCACAGGCTGACCTTGAATCCGTTGTCCGCCAGACGTTTGATGAATGCCTCCGGATTGGGAAAGCGCTCCGGGTTGAATTTCCATTCGCAGAGCCAGTCCGTGCGGAACCATCCGGTGTCTAAGTGTATGACATCGCACGGATAGTGCTCGTCGCGCAGGCGGCGGCATATCCCTTCAACCTCGTCGGCAGAGAAATATGTCATTCGCGACATCCAGATGCCGAACGACCATAGCGGCAGCATCGGCGGGAATCCTGTCAGCTGCCTGTAGTGGAAGAGTATTCGCTCGGGTGTCCCGCCTCCGATGACGAAAGCGTCGATGGTGGCGCGGTCGTTGCGGAACTGCACCGATCGTGTCGAATGGTCGGCGAGTGACAGACGGCAGTAGTCGTACGTGTGGTAGAAGACGCCGTACATCCGGCTCGACATGTAGAACGGTATGTTCTTGTACGCACGGCGGTTGTTGACGCCCTGCCCGTCCTGGTTCTTCAGATAGAACGTCTGTCCCGAGAGGTCCATTTTCCTGAACCTCTCGCCGGTGCCGGCAAAGCATTCTCCGGCTTCGCATCTGAAAGACATCGTAGCCCTGTCCGGCTTTCCTTCTGTGAGGCAGAAGGCGATTGGAAGCGCGTCGTAGCGCGGCGGAGAGAAATGGTCGTCGCTCAGTTCCACGCCTTTCGCCGGGTCGCCGTCAGGATAGACTGTGAGGTGTATTGTAGGTTGCGGGGCAGGCTGCAGGTCGCTCCACCATTCTGTCTTGTAGGGCGTGGTGTCGATGATGGCACGAGTGGCGCCCTTTGCGTCAGTGATGGTGTATATGCCGTCGCATTGCCTGACGTTCAGCGGCATCTTCTTCATGTCGGGATGTATGTCGA
Source organism: Bacteroidales bacterium (assembly GCA_004555245.1). GTDB lineage: Bacteria > Bacteroidota > Bacteroidia > Bacteroidales > Bacteroidaceae > Prevotella. The sequence goes on along the minus strand of SFIS01000052.1, from coordinate 2,421 downwards.
GAATGTGGCTCTCGTCGCTCATCTCGTCGCCCGCCATAGATGTGAAAACGCGCACTACGGCATCGCCGTAGGCTCTCAGGCGCAGTGTGTAGTCGCGCTGCGGCACATTGGTGTCGGCGAGCATGTCCTCCTGCAGCACCTGTTTCTGATAGGGTACGGTGACGAGAATGTCGCCGTCGGCTTCGTTGACGGCTGTCGGCTCGTAGGCCTTCCACAACGATTCGTATTTTGAAAAGTCGCTGTCGAAGTCCATCCAGTCGAAAATATAATAGTTTGTCTGTTGCATGTTTTAGATATATATTGCTTGGTTTAAGGTTAGAATGCTGTCTGGTTTCCCTGCATCTGTCGTTGGAATAAGGCCGGATGTCAGTGAGTGTGTCGTGTGACCAACAAAATCTCTACAAAGTTAGTGAATATCTTTCTGTCTGCAAAAAAAATGATTCTCCGGCTGTTGATATTTATGTATTTTTAGAGGAAAAGGCATATCGAATGATGTAATGCGATAAGATTTCTTCAGTCAGAAGAGTTTTTTTGCCTTGTAAGAATGTGATTGTAAGAAAAAAGTGTAACAATTGCAATGTCATCCGCAAAGTGGCATGAAACGACAGTGTCATCAAACTGTACACCCTAACAACTAATCTAAATGCCCTACATTTACCATCTTTTTTCGGGGAAACTACTAAACAAGTAACTACTCATGCGCAAGGGTGCTGAGTAGTTACAAGATTGTGCGAAAGGTATGCTCCTTTTCTTGTCGGAAAGAGAAATTGTGACTTGACGACTGGCGGCGAGAGCAACTATCAGTCGCCGCTATCAGGCAGGATATGCTCTTTGAGCACTAAAGACACCAGCGCCACCGTGTTTTTCACCCCAAACTTGGCCAACAGCCGCTTCCGATACCATTTCACGGTTTCAACGCTGAGGTGTATGCGGTCGGCAATCTCCGGATTGGAGCACCCCTTACAAACATCATAGAGAATACGCTGTTCCGGAATTGTGAGGCGCACGGTCTTGCTGGCTGACTGCCGGATGATGGCCCGATAGCTATCCGGACTGACGCGAGTAAATCAAGGGAGTATAAGACTGAAAGATTATGTTCTTAATCGGGGAGGTCTGTGGGGCGAGCCGCAAAGCAAGCAGTAACAACGAACCCACAGAAGTCAGCAGATGCCATAGTAGTCAACACCTTAAAGCTGGACAAGGAACTTGCACGCAGAGTTCAATTTTCTTGCTAAATTCAGCCCATTGCACATCAAAGCCACGTTCCATCATCCTCTGCATTTCTTTGGGCGTGATAGGGCGGTCTGCAATCTTGTTGTCTTCATATAACTCGACTGACAAAGCTGAGCAGCTTATAAACATCAGACTCAATATCGTAAGTAGTGATAATAATGTTTTCATATTGTGCATGTTACAGCTCGTTTGTTAATATGGCAAAGGTAAGTATATAATCTTAGACACTCACTTTTTTCTAGAGAATTGTTTCATAATAGACAACTGACCAAAGACTGGATTTGTGTATTCGCTACAAATATCATTATTACGTTTATCCCAGTTCAAGTAAATCTTTGTCCGTCAAGAAATCCAACAACCCAATAGTCAACACACCGAGTTCATCTTCTTTGCGATGAATATCATCACCAACAATGACAATCTTGCGGAAGTGGTCATTGATTGACAATAATGGGCGACGTTCTTGCTGTTCCTTCTCTGGCGTAGGCATGTGGAAAGCCGACTGGATGTACACCCTGTATGGAGGACGGTTTACCACAAAGTCAACCTCCAACTGTTTTCTGACAAATTTTCCATTTTCATCTTTGCCTCCAAGTTCTACTAAACCGACATCCACGTTATAGCCACGACTACGGAGTTCATTATAGATAATATTCTCCATAATGTGCGTTTCCTCTTGCCGATGTCTGCGAAGTAGTATTTCGTCTCGGTACCAATATATTTTCTGCCTTTCACATCATAGCGTAAGGCTTCTTCTATCAAGAAAGAGTCTTTCAGATAGTCAATGTATTGTTTTATAGTGTCTCTTTTTATGGTTACCCTTTGTGCAGATTGAAAGGTATTGGCTATTCTCGTTGGATTGGTTGACGAACCAATGCCCGAGGCTATTACACGCACCAATTCCTTCATTCCTTCAGGATTACGCAGATGGTTGCGCTCTATTACATCACGCAGATAGGTTGTTTCATACAGACCACGCAAATAGTCTGTTTTCTTTTCTTCCGTTTCAAGCAAAGCCACCTGTGGCAGTCCTCCAAAAGTATAGTAATCCAACCAAGCTTTGCGTATATCTCCACCAATACCACTAAAGTATTCGTCAAAGGTGAGAGGCCAGATGCGTATCTCGTCACCTCTGCCTCGGAACTCAGTCACAACATCACTTGACAGGAAACGAGAGTTTGAGCCCGA
>SFIS01000110.1 GCA_004555245.1 Bacteroidales bacterium | reverse complement strand
AGAAAAGTTGTCTCTGTTGTTATTGTTGTTATTACATCTCTGTTGTCTACCAAAACCCGCAAGCAAAAAACTCGTCAAAAAATCTCAAGTGGCAACCAGACTTAAGGCTGGAAAAAGTTGTTTTTGTTGTTGTCAACAGACAACATAGAGTTCACAATCAGATGTTGTTCCTGTTGTCTCTGTTGTCGTAAAAACTAAAGCGCAAAAGCGTTAAATATCCTATCTGCTGAGGAAAAAAACGTGTATGATACAAAGGAAAATGCCAACGATAACAGAAATGTTAATATTGGTAAATATGCCACTAACAAACCGCTATATATCAATAACTTACGAAAATGAAATGTCCGATTTTGCAAGACACATAAATTGAAAAAAGGCAGATTTTGCAAGAATTTTGGCAGATTTTGCAATGTCACTTTGTACATTTCATAAGTAACTTTGCAGATGAAAAAAATACAACCAAACGATATGGGAAATATTAGCGACATGAAACCCTCAGATCGACAACTGCGCAACATGCGTTTTGTTGAAGAACGGCTCGAGCTCCTACACACTATCAGAGATATGATAGACATCGAACTCGACCGTCGTGGCATTCCTCAACCCTTAGGTTGTCCACCCCCCTCCGCTCCACCTGGCTGTAACGCACAGCGGCAGCAACGCACCACACTTTGGCAACGCATCCTGAACTTCTTCAACATTCATCATTCGTGAGAAGAGTTCTATGACAACCGCGACAGCATCTTATAAAAGAACGTTCTCCCCGTTGTCGGGAAAATATTTTTACAACCACAACAATTGCAAAACTCATTTACAAAAATACAATCATGAAGAAAAACCTAATCAAGAACATGACAGCGGCGATAGCCGCCCTGTTCATCGCCCTGCTTGCCCTGCCACAGACGGCGCTGGCGCAGAGCAAGGAAGCTTATGTGCTCGAGGACGGCAGCACGCTGACCTTCTACTACGACGCCAACAAGGCAACGCGCACGGGCACCGTATATGGCATCGACGATAAGCGGACAGACGATACCAAAGTTCCTGCATGGGCGGGAAGCAGATTAGACAAAAATGAACGGACAACGAAGGTAGTCTTCGACAGCTCGTTCAAGGACTACAGACCGACTACTACTTCTTGCTGGTTCTGTATTTGTAAGACGCTCGCAACCATTGAGGGCATGGAAAACCTGAACACAGAGAAAGTGACCGACATGAGCAATATGTTCTTGGGCTGCTCATCACTGACCTCAATAGATGTCACGAAGTTTAACACGGCGAAGGTGATCAACATGAGCGGTATGTTCTCCTCCTGCTCAGCCCTGAACACTATCTACTGCAATGACAACTGGAAGAGCGATGTAGTGAAAGAAAGCACGGGTATGTTCATCGGCAGCCCAAACCTCAAGGGCTTTGCGACATACGATGAGACCAGGACGGACGTGTCAATGGCGAACCCCTCATCGGGCTACTTCACAAGGAAGTCCGTAGCTTATGTGGTCGAGAACGGCAGCACGCTGACGTTCTACTACGACACTGAAAAGGCAACGCGCACGGGCACTGGCATCACCATTTATGGCATCGACGATAAGCGGGCAGACGATACCGACATTCCTGCATGGGCGGGAAGCATATCCAACAAAAATGAACGGACAACGAAGGCTGTCTTCGACAGCTCGTTCAAGGACTACAAGCCTACTACGACGGGAAGCTGGTTCTTTTTTTACACGAAGCTCGAAACCATTGAGGGCATTGAAAACCTGAACACAGAGGAAGTGACCGACATGAGCCGTATGTTCGAATACTGCGAATCCCTGAGCTCATTAGATGTGTCGAAGTTCAACACGGCAAACGTGACTACCATGAGCTATATGTTCCGCGGCTGCTCATCCCTGAAATCACTTGACGTATCGAACTTCAACACGGCGAAGGTGACTAGCATGTGGTCTATGTTCTGCGACTGCTCATCCCTGACCTCATTAGATGTGTCGAAGTTCAACACGGAGAACGTGATTAGCATGAGATATATGTTCTTATTCTGCAAATCCCTGACCTCACTTGACGTCTCGAAGTTCCACACGGCGAAGGTGACTGACATGAGAGAGATGTTCAGAGGCTGCTCATCCCTGACCTCAATAGATGTCACGAACTTCAACACGGAGGAGGTGACCGACATGAGCAGTATGTTCTCCGCCTGCTCTGCCCTGACTACTATCTATTGCAATGACAACTGGAAGAGCGATGTAGTGAAAGAAAGCGAGGATATGTTCAAAAATTGCTCAAAGCTCGATGGTGCTGTGGAATACGACGCGACAAAGACAGACGTGACTATGGCGAACCCCACAACGGGCTACTTCACAAAGAAGCGCGTTGCTTATGTGGTCGAGAACGGCAGCACGCTGACCTTCTACTACGACACCAACAAGGCAACGCGCACGGGCACCGTATATGGCATCTACGATAAGCGGACAGACGATACCAGCATTCCAGCCTGGGCGGGAAGCAGATTAGACAAAAATGAACGGACAACGAAGGTGGTCTTCGATAGCTCGTTCAAGAAATACAGACCGACTACTACTTCTTGCTGGTTCTGTATTTGTAAGACGCTCGCAACCATTGAGGGCATTGAAAACCTGTACACAGAGGAAGTGACCGACATGAGCAATATGTTCATGGGCTGCTCTGCCCTGACCTCAATAGATGTCACGAAGTTCAACACGGCGAAGGTGACAGACATGAGCGGTATGTTCTCCGCCTGCTCAGCCCTGAGCACTATCTACTGCAATGACAACTGGAAGAGCGATGTAGTGAAAGAAAGCAGGGGTATGTTCATCGGCAGCAGAAACCTCAAGGGCTTTGCGACATACGATGAGACCAGGACGGACGTGTCAATGGCGAACCCCTCATCGGGCTACTTCACAAGGAAGCCCGTAGCTTATGTGGTCGAGAACGGCAGCACGCTGACCTTCTACTACGATGCCAAAAAGGAAACGCGCACGGGCACTGGCATCACCATTTATGGCATCGACGAGAAGCGGACAGACAAGCCCGACATTCCTGCATGGGCGGGAACCTTCAAGAACGAGAATGTACGGACAACGAAGGCTGTCTTCGACAGCTCGTTCAAGGACTACAGACCGACTACTACTGCTTACTGGTTCGATTCTTGCACGAAGCTCGAAACCATAGAGGGCATGGAAAACCTTAACACTGAGGAAGTGACCGACATGAGCGATATGTTCGACGGCTGCGAATCACTGACCTCACTTGACGTCTCGAAGTTCAACACGGCGAAGGTGACCGACATGTTCAATATGTTCTTCTACTGCTTATCCCTGACCTCATTAGATGTGTCGAAGTTCAACACGGCAAACGTGACCGACATGAGCTATATGTTCTGTTACTGCACATCCCTGACCGCATTAGACTTATCGAGCTTCAACACTGCGAATGTGACTCACATGCACTCTATGTTCGACGGCTGCAAATCCCTTGCCTCGCTTGACGTCTCAAACTTCAACACTGGGAATGTGACGGATATGGAATGGATGTTCAACAACTGCTCAGCCCTGACCACTATCTACTGCAATGATGACTGGACTAAGGGTGTAGTGACAGAAAGCGGGAATATGTTCGGATACTGCACAAATCTCAAGGGCGCTGTGTCATACGACGCGACCAAGACGGACGTGACAATGGCGAACCCCACAACGGGCTACTTTACAAAGAAGGACCCGTCGGGTATCGACGCTGCGACCGTTGACACACCTGCTGCACGGCGCGGCATCTACACCCTCAACGGCGTGCGTCTCAACACCTCGACAGACAACCTGCCCGCCGGCATCTACGTGATTGACGGACGTAAGGTGGTGAAGAGATAAAGAAAGCGGGACACGATGCTAATCACGTCCCGCACGGAAAGACAAAAACCTGTATAAACCCCTTCTGTCAACAGGTGTTCAGCAATGTCATAGTCAAAGAATGATGTTACACTCACTCTTGACATAATGTTTATCCGGGTTTTTGTCTTTCGTAACAAGCCACAGGTTGCACTGACGTTTCACGACAACAGAGACAACTGTGACAGCATCTTTCAAAAGGGAACGTTCTCCCCGTTGTCGGGAAACACTCATAAATTATAAGTAGGTATGCAAAATTATTAATATAATCCTTGCACCGCCTACTGCGCATTATCAGCAAGTGACAGTCGAGTAGGATTCACTACACTCCTTTATGTCACATACTGATTATGCATCACTAATCAATACAATCATTATAAAAATAATTTTGCACACCTACTTAGACAAGACTCAAATCATCAAAATAATCTTTATGACACACATCAGAACTCTCGCGCTGTCGGCAGCCTTGGCGCTGGCATTCGCGATTACAACGCCCGCCTACGCACAGTTTGGCAATGTCCTGAACAAGGCGAAGAAAGCCGTGAAGGACAAAGTAGAGAAAAGCGTGACAGACACAAAGAAAAAGGCACAGAGCTCCGCCACCGACGCTGTGGACAACACCACCGGAAAGGCGGAGACAAGCATGGGAGTGTCTGAAATGTCCAACGGGAATAATGACGCATCGGAACCTGCCGCGGAGATGGCGAAGGGCGTGAACGTGCCGGCAAACTTGAAGAGCAAGGCCGATGCAGAGGCACGCAAGCAGTGGGGCGAAGGCTTCGTGAAATCCATCTTCCTCACCTCGCGGTGGACTGAGTTCAAGAATCCGAAGTATCCTTATCAGGTGATGCATCGCAGCATGGATGTCGATTTCATCGTCAAGGAGGGCGACAACTACTTCGTATATCACTGGG
>SFIS01000109.1 GCA_004555245.1 Bacteroidales bacterium | reverse complement strand
TTTGTCGGAGTCCACTGCTGTCACCTCTCCGTCCATCACGCTATATACCTCCTCATATTTCGCACGAAGGTCGATGCCGTCATGCTTCAGCTTCTTGCGTAGTATGGGGTGTTTTCTTATCCCGAACGGCGATGTCACTTGGATATGGGCGAGCGGATAGGACACACTGAGGTAGCGTTGTATAAGTTCCTTTCTCATTGAATCCACCTCCATCCCGACTGTTTTCCCTTCGGTGGAAACAGCCTCATGCACGTCATCAGTAGCGTCAGCCACCGATGGCGTGCTTGTTTTTGGTACCTCCATGACGTTGGAATCCGTCGGAGCGCCATCAGTCATCTGCACCCTGTAATGAGGTGTGTTGTTGGAAATCGTATGGAACTGTGCGAGTGCTTTGCCCGATACGGCAAGGCACAGAATAGTCATAGTCAGGCATTTCATCCTGCAAAGTTATGACATTCCTGCCACATGGCTGCAATCCGTGATGTCAGTCTAACAAACTTTGTATTTTTAGACCTTTCAATTATACCTTAAAACATACCCTATAACACTGATACAAAACACTAATTCTCAATGATAAGGTATAATTATAAGGTACAATTATTTTCTCAGATTATAATAATTTCTAAAACCCTGTTCAAAGGTCAGTTTATATTCGTGCCGTAAGCCCGAATAACCTTATATTTGCCTGACGATTGTGGATTACGAACTGTTAATAATCATGATTAGAAGTGTTTTTCAAGACGAAGAGATACCCTATGGAGTATTGAACCGTTTCGGTCTCAGTCAGGAGATGATTGAAGACCTCCCCCAGAACGTCCTTTCGGGCATCCGTGACGGTCGCCGTTCCCCCGTTTTACCTATCTGTTACACGTGCGATGACGGTGCCAAGGTCTATGACCGTGCCCGTTTCGCCCTGTTCCGTGACGAGGAAAGCGGCAATGTCAAGGTCATGTTCTATCCCCGCCAGACCCGTCTCACACTCGATATGTTCACCGATGCCCAGCAGGCCCTGCTCCGTGAGGGCAAGACCATCATCGGCACGGCGACCACCGGTGACGGACGTGATGTCCAGGCATTCGTGCAGCTCGACCCCGACACCGGCCAGGTGCTCACTGTCCCCACTCCTGTCATCGGCAACAACCTCCAGGTGTTGGCCGACCACTTCCAGCTGAGTTCCGCCGAGCTCACCTGTCTGAAGAACGGTGAGCCGCTGACCATTGTCGAGGACGAGGAGGAAGTCACATTCGGCATTGATCTCAACGATGCCAAGGGCTTCCGTCACGCCATGGGCAATAGCCAGAAGTGGAAGGAACAGGCCGCCCAGGCCATGGACACCTATACCTTCGGCATTTTCGGCTGTTGGGTCAAGGATGACAATGGCAACCTGGACTATGTCCCGGAGGACGAATATACCGATGCCATGTGGGAAGCCCAGAAGCGTCTCGGTCTGAGCCGCGCCTCTGCCCACAAGATGTAGAACCCTTTAACAACGAACTTATGGCAAAAGAGAAATTCTATTCCGTCGAAGTTCTTGCAGAGAAGATGCAGAACGGAGACATCGGTTGGCTGGAGTATGTCAACCACTATTCGCGCAGGATGAAGAAGGAGTTTGCCCATTGGTGCAGCGAGACCGGCAAAGTCCCGTCCGACGAGACTGCCGAAGAGTTCCTTGCGCTGAAGAGTGCAGAGATGGAAGAAGCCATGGAGAAGGGCGACTTGTAGTCCTTATTTCCATTATCCACCCTTTACCCGATTCCTATGTCAATAAGAAAGAATACCAATCCACGTTCCCTTGACCTGAGTCCCGAGCTTCAGGATATACTGGTGAGGAACGGAATGCAGGCCCATATCACCGGCAGCAGCAACGGCTTCCAGCTGGTTGTGCAGGGCCATGACTCCCCCGTCCTTGCCTACAATATCACCGAGAAGCAGCTGAAGGCATTGACTGACTGGGGTACCAACCATGCCAACCGTCAGGCGTACACCGTCTTCACCGACCTTGTCAGGAACGATTTCGACCTCCCTAAGGACTTTGTCCATGCCCGCAATGCCAACGGCAGGGTCACTATGGGACTCCATGGCTACCGCATCGGGGAAGGCGAGTACGGCAGGATGGTACGCCCCTATATGGGCTGGCATACCGATATGCGCCACACCCCATTCCTGGGTTGGACACCGCGCCAGCAGGAAGGCTACCACCTCCGGCGCATCGGTGGCGAGCTGTTCTATGGCGGTGCCCCCATGGTCGCTGCCCGTCCTGACGGCAGGATGAAGCCCGGCGAGCTTGCCAATGGCGGCTACGGCTTCTACTACAAAGGCCAGCAAGCCCAGACCGTACCACCCCAGAAAGATGTCCTTGCGGATATGCAAGCCGTCATCGAACCTGTCAAGGCCGTCGAGCGCACCACCCATGCCGCCACCCCCTACAAGGAAGCCATCACCTCCGATGTCTATTTCAGCAACGAGAAATGGCAGGAAGTCCTTTCCTCCCATGGTCTGGTTGTCGATACAGATACCAAATCCTTGACCGTCCAGAGTGCCGCCAGTCCCGCCGACCTGCAGTACGACCTTTCCGATGAAGAGCTGAGAAAGCTCACCTCCAACTCATTGAAGGACGTACCCATAGCCGAACGTCTGGCCGTCATCAACGGAGTCATCGGAAAGGATTTCAAGGATTCCGTCACCATGGATATGCTCAACAGCAAGCAGTCCATCAACATTGCGTTGACCGACCAGGCCCAGGCCGAGATCAACCAGCAGCTTGGTGTCAGCGTCCGTCAGGCCGGTCTTGAAGTCAATGGCAACGACATCATTGAAGTGGACCAGCCTATGCAGGGCAGCCAGCGTGCGCTCCTCGATGAGAATGCCGTCGATGGCAGGAACATCCAGGAGGGCAAAGGCTGGTTCAGGGAAGGAGCCCATGGCCGTGCCGTCGATGTCCAGGAGATCCGTGTCGAGCGCATCGAGCCCGAGAAGCCAAAGGTTAAGGAGGGCAAGGAGCAGGAAGCCAAAGGCAAGGACAAAAGTGCTGAGAGTGAAGTCAAGTTCCGCATGACCGCCGTTATCAACGGCCAGGCCATCAGCCATGACATCACCGAGAAGCAGTACAACAAGTTCCTCGCTTTGGATGACGAGCATCGTATGAAGCTCTTCGCCAAGGTCTTCCCCGAGGTGGACATCAAGAACGTCCCAAGGGAGAAAGACCCCAACGGCCTCACGTTCGGTGAGAAGCTCTTTGCCGGTCTCTCTGCTGCGTTGGGTGTCGCCCATGAGGCCGCCCATATCTATGGAGATGTCAAAGCTCCCCGTCCTGACATCTATGTTACCCATGTCGAGAACCACCATCCTGCCGAGCGCGTCTTCTTCAAGCCCGGTGTTGACAGTCCTATGGATGTCGCCGCCCGTGCTTATGAGGCCCAGGTCAATGCGGAGATACGGCACATGGAGATGCACCATGGCATGTAAGTCCAATCAATCCTATAACCATGAAAGAGAAAGTATCAGTATGGTTTGAGGTGTCCGTCTCCTACAAGAAGATGCAGGAAGACGGCACCGAAAAGAAAGTCACAGAGATTGTCACCGTCGATGCCGTCAGCTTTGCAGAAGCCGAGAAGCGAGCCTTGAAGGAGATGGGCTCCATTGTCCGTGGTGGTGTTGACATCAAGAACATCAATCCAGCCCCTTACAAGTCCGTCTTCTTCGATGAGAAGGATGGCGAGAAGTGGTTCAAGGCCAAGCTCACGTTCCTCAGCTACGACGAAGCCACCGGCAAGGAGAAGCGTACCAACAGCACCTACCTTGTCCAGGCCGACACCTTCGCCGATGCCCTCCGCAATGTCGAGAGCGTCATGGACGGCAACAGTGGCTATGTGACCGCCAACATCTGTGAGACCAAGGTGCTGGATGTCTATCAGCGATGAAGACCTCCTTTATTCTCCAGAAGGTGAAGGAGACGCTCCGTGATAACTGGTTGGAAATCCTCCTGGCCATCATCCTGGTGCTTCTCCTTCTCCTCACGGATGTCAGCCCCCGTATGATTATCGTATAACCCCATTTACCTATATGGCCGATCTGACCTTTGACGATTACAAGCGCCGCATCAGCATCCAGGAAGTCCTGAAAGATGCCGGCTACCATTTCTACCGCAGGGACGGACTACGTTGGCCCTGCTATTACAGGCTGGATGATGAAGGCCGCCGTATCAGTGGAGACAAGTTCATCGTCTGTGCCAATGGCATGGCCTGTTTCCAGCCCCCGTCGATGAAAAAGTACAATGTCATCAG
>SFIS01000051.1 GCA_004555245.1 Bacteroidales bacterium | reverse complement strand
GTTTCCGACTGCAGCAGCTTGCAGAGGGTTTGATGCCAGTGCCTGCACACCGACACCGAGAGACCTTCTCTCATCTCATTGGCAGTTACGGCTACATTTTATATAGAAGGGTAGCCAACCCTTTATATATAGATGTGCGCCTCGTGGCACACGGACAGGTACATTGACCCGAAAGAGTGAACCGATGTACCTGTCCCTATGACCCCGCTGAAGAAGCGTCCTCACCTCGGGATAGCTTGAGCAAGCTCAGCTCTCCTCTCGGTTCGTCGCTCTTTGACTTGATTACCGAAAATAAAGACGAGAAAATCCGCCAAATATTTGGTGGAATCAATTTTATATTGTACTTTTGCCACATAATCATAAAAAACAATATGCTATGACTGCAATAGAATTAAAATATGAGCTTTTCAGAGATATTGAATCGATAAGCGATGAGAGCATACTTCTGAAAATTGCCTCTTACATCAAAACGATTTCAAAAAAATCGTATGATGACAAGCCGTTGTTGTATGACCCAGAATCAGGATGCTATGCCAAGGAGGAAACCATCGAGGCAGTTGAGGAAAGTATGAGAGGAAATCTCTTGGTATATGAATGAAATCAGGTTTTCCACTCGATTCAAGAAAGATATCAAGAGATATGAACATGACGATGAGAAGTTAAAGCATCTTTATGAAATAGTCTCTTTCTTAGAAAAAGACATTCCAATTCCTGCTCAGTATCTTCCACATAGGTTAAAGGGAGAATACAAAGGATTAATGGAATGCCATATTGAGAATGATTACCTATTAATATGGACAGACCCTATAAACTCTATTATCTGGTTGGAAAGACTTGGCAGTCATTCAGAACTCTTTGGTAAAAAAGGAAAATAATTGATTTAACTTCCGCAAAAAAGGAAACTTCTTCCTTAATTTCTTAGATTTGAGCACGCGAAACTTAATTAATTGATATTCTCGTCCCGCAAGGCAATCAGCCCTGCGGGGATTTTTTTTCGCTTTTTTTCGGTATAGATTGAGTCGCAACGCGAACTAAAAAGATAATGAATCAATGAATCACACGGACAGGTACATCGACCCGAAAGAGTGAACCAATGTACCAGTCCCTATGACCCGAAGCTACGCCCGCAATCCATTCTGTCATTTTACAATGCGGACAGCGGTTTTCGATGACATAACGTAAATTGCCATCACTCAGAAAAACATATCTCCAGAGAGCAAAAACCGAGCCGCGGGATGAAAAATCTTGACAACGGGAAAAGTTAAAATTAACATTCGTTAATCCGGACTTTGATTGTGCAGACAGCAAAAACCGGCATTTCGCAAGGCAGGACAAGAGCTCTGGCAGGCTCAGACAGTCAACTTTGCACGCCAAGATAGTCAAGATGGGAACCCAAGATAGTCAAGATGAGAACCCAAGATAGTCAAGATGAGAGACCAAGATAGTCAAGATGGGAGGGCAAGATAGTCAAGATGGGAGGGCAAGACTGACTGTTTTAGGGTGTTTTCGTCGCTTTTCAGATGCCGGAAAATGTCGTTTCGGGTGCAGAAGAATCATAATCCGTTGACATCCAACAGTTTAAGAAAAACACAGAATCTGACGCCTGTACGACGGCGTGAGGGGCTTCGCTGATTTCTGCGCGATTCTCCGTGATTTGAAATCACAATTCTTTTTGAAAATCCGATGGCGGGAGTGCAGCGACAGAATGTAAGGAGAAGACGGCCGAAACCTGTCAGAAAGACAACCTGCCGTCAGAGGCAAGGGGATGTGACGGGCGACAGCAAGGCGGGCTGAATGTCACGCCACGGGGCGGCGGGCGACGGACGGGCGACACCTGCAGGCGGCGGTTACGGCTCACGCCACGGGGCCGGAGAGAAGCCACAAACCCTCCTGGCGAGAAAAAAAGATAAAAAAATCAGGTATTTCTTAGGTGTTTACATTTTTTTTTGTATCTTTGCAAAAAGAAACAGGGGGACAGGACATCATTCCGTCTGTCACGACAAGGAAAAGGCAATGACACTCACCATCGACAACATATCCGACATACGCCGTACGGCACGGCAATTCATGCAGCATATCGGCGACAGCACCGTCCTCGCCTTCTATGGAGACATGGGGGCGGGTAAGACCACATTCATCAAGGCATTGTGCGAAGAGATGGGTGTGGAAGACGTGATCACATCACCCACTTTCGCCATCGTCAACGAATATTCGGCTGCGGGACAGCCGGTCTATCACTTCGACTTCTACCGTATAAAGAGCATCAGAGAGGTGTATGACATGGGCTACGAAGACTATTTCTACTCCGGCAACCTCTGCCTCATAGAATGGCCCGAACTCATCGACGACCTCCTGCCCGACGATGCCATGCGCATCAGAATAGCGGAACAGCCCGACGGCAGAAGGACTGTCGATTTCTGACACGCCCTACAGCACGACGGCGGGAGGACACCGGGAGCCCCGCCCCGACAAGAACCGAAACACAACCATCCACCACATACCTAACTGCCAGAACCATGAACACCGTAAAGATTATCAGACTGAAGGAAGTCAGTTCTACAAACGAATACCTCAGACAATACAGAAGCCTCAACCCGGACGAGATAACCGTAGTGACAGCCGAGTTCCAGACTGCCGGCAAGGGGCAGGGGAAGAACACGTGGGAGAGCAACCACGGCGAGAATCTGCTGTTCAGCCTGCTCTGCCATCCGAAACATGTGCCGGCGAAACGGCAGTTCATCCTCTCGCAAGCCATAGCGCTCGCCATCAGGGACGCCCTTCAGGCATACATCGGACACATAGACATAAAATGGCCCAACGACATCTACTGGCACCACCACAAGCTGGGAGGCATACTGATAGAATGCACGCTGAGCGGCACGACGGTGAAAGACTGCATCATCGGCGTAGGCATCGACGTCAACCAGAGGGAGTTTGAGAACCTCACGAAAAACCCCATCTCCATCTATCAGATTCTGCACAGGGAGATAGACCGCGAGAACCTGCTGCACACCATCATCGACGATTTCTGCCACTATCTGCACATCATAGAGGAAGGACACTACGACAGCATCGCGGCTGACTATATGAACACGCTGTACAGACGCAACGGATACCATCTCTACAGGGATGCCGGCGGAGAGTTCCTCGCACGTTTCATCACCATCGAGCCTTCCGGCAGACTGGTGCTCATGGACGAGGACGGAATGCTGAGACACTACGCCTTCAAGGAGGTGAAGTTCATGATAAAGGGAAAGAACGTTGACTGCGACTGAAACGCGGCACAGAAGGAAACAGGACATCAACACATCATACAACAACGACTTATGACACGATTCAAGAGAATACTGCTGAAACTCTCCGGCGAAAGCCTTGCCGGAGCACAGAAACACGGCATCGACACGGACAGGCTGAACGAATATGCCCTACAGATAAAGGAGATTGCCGGCATGGGTGTCGAGATAGGCATCGTCATCGGCGGCGGGAACATCTTCCGCGGACTGGCGGGTGCAGGCAGCGGCTTCGACAGGGTGAAGGGCGACCAGATGGGCATGTGCGCCACGGTAATCAACTCCCTCGCACTCTCATCCGCACTCTCAGCCATCGGACAGCCGAACCGGGTGCTCACAGCCATCAGGATGGAACCCATCGGAGAGTTCTATTCAAAATGGAAGGCGATAGAAGCCATGCAGAGGGGAGAGGTGGTCATCATGTCGGCCGGGACAGGGTCGCCGTATTTCACCACTGACACCGGCTCGTCGCTGAGAGGCATCGAGATAGAAGCCGACGTCATGCTGAAGGGCACAAGGGTGGACGGAATATACACCGCCGACCCGGAGAAAGACCCTGCGGCGACAAAGTTTGAAGACATCACATACCGGGAGGTTATCGAACGCGGACTGAAGGTGATGGACATCACCGCCACGGCGATGTGCATGCAGAACAACCTGCCGATATACGTCTTCAACATGGACGAATGCGGAAACCTGAAAAAGGTTGTCAACGGAGAGGAGATAGGAACCCTCGTACACAACTAAACGCAAGAAACACTCATTGGACAAAAGACTATACACACTCCTGTTGCTTGTCATGACAAGCACAATGCTCTGCGCCATACCGGCAAAGCGTGTCCGGAAAACCGTAAGGACGGAAGACGGCACCATGGTTGAAGTTGTCTTGAAAGGCGACGAATACGGACACTGGTATGAAGACAAAAACGGCCGTTGCCTGAAAGAGACAGGCAACGGCACGTTTCGTATGTTCTCAGCCAACGAGGCGCAGACGATGACGCGCGAGAAGACAAGGCGCATGAGCATGGCACAGCAGAGGCGCATCGAACGCCTGGAGCAGAAGACACGTTTCCTGACAAAACGCAGGGCGGCACGGACAAACGCCGCAGGCGACACCACGACACCAGCGGCAGGGCAGCAGAGGGCTGCCGCGGCAGACGGAAGCCGGAGCGCATACACCGGAGAGAAGAAGGGACTCGTCATTCTCGTGAACTTCGCGGACAAGAGTATGTCGCGGACGGACATCAGGGAGGTGGTGAACGACATGTTCAACAAAGAGGGATTCTCGGATTTCAAACATGCCGGGTCGGTGAGCGACTATTTCCACGACCAGTCTTACGGACAGCTGCACATCACGTTTGACGTTGTCGGGCCCTACACGATGGCTGGCACGATGAAGTATTACGGCGAGAACGACATCAACGGCAACGACAAGCGCCCCGCCCTGCTTGTCAGCGAAGCGGTGAAGGCTGCTGACGCCGAGGTGGATTTCGCCGACTACGACTGGGACAACGACGGCGAGGTGGACCAGGTGTATGTCATATACGCCGGATATGCCGAGAGTGCGGGAGCCGAATCGTACACCATCTGGCCGCACGAATGGAGCCTCTCGTCGGCGCAATATTACGGCTACGGCGACGGGCCGGTGACACTGGACGGCAAGAAAATCGACACCTACGCCATGTCGTCGGAACTCGCTTCCACAACGGGGGAGAACCTCGCCGGCATAGGGACGGCATGCCACGAGTTCTCGCACTGCCTCGGGCTGCCGGACACCTACGACACGTCATACTCCGGTGGGGCGGGCATGATGTCGTGGGACCTCATGGATTCAGGCAGCTACAACGGCTACTACAGCAGCTGCGAGTGTCCCGCACAATATACGGCATACGAGAGATGGATGGCAGGATGGATCACGCCCGTAGAGCTCGACAAGCCGTGCATGATAAAAGACATGACAGCACTGCACCGCAACGACGCCAGGGCGTATGTCATATACAACGACGCCAACCGCGACGAGTTCTATATCCTGGAGAACAGGCAGGAATGCAAATGGGACATACTGTACCGGGACCACAGGCTGGGACACGGAATGTTTGTCACGCACATCGACTATGACGAGACGGCATGGCTGTACAACGAGGTGAACAATGTCGCCAACCACCAGCGCATCACATACATCCCCGCCGACAACTCCTTCGGCACGTACAACGAGGCAGGGGGATACTACGAGATTTCTGTCTCTGAACACCAGGGCGACACATACCCCGGAACTTCCGGCAACGGCAGCCTCACCGACACCACGACACCCGCCGCGACGCTATACAACAAAAACACGTCGGGCGACAAACTGCTGAACAAGCCGATAACGAACATAACGGAGAACGCCGACGGCACCATCGCGTTCACCTTCATGGGCGGAGTGGGCACGCCGGAAATAAGCGCCAACCCAAGCTACGGCGAAAACAACACCGCCACCGTGACATGGAACGAAGTGGAGGGAGCGGAGAGCTACGACGTGATGCTGACACCCGTGCAGGAGGGCATTGACCATAACACGCTGCTAAAGGAGACTTTCAGCAAGTGTACGAAGACAAGCAAGACGGCAATCACGGATTTCGACAGCTATATGGACAACACAGGATGGAGCGGCACAAAGGTGTTCCCGCAGGAGAGCGGATATGTCAAGCTGGGGAACTCGAAAACAACCGGGGCGCTCAACTCGCCGTACTTCGATGTGCAGAACGGATATGTGACGGTATATATCGAAGGGCGGCAGTATAGCAGCAGTGAGAACAAGCTGGAGGTGAACTTCTTCTGCAACGACACGGATATAGCCAACGGATACACAACAATGGAACTCGCCGAAGCATGGACGCCGTATGCCGTCACGATGGAACAGAAAGGACGGTGTATGCTGACACTCTTCGGAGACAAGCGTTGCTATCTGCGCAACGTCACCGTCATCGACGGCAGCTTCTCGCTGACGGACATACTGGTAAACCAGAAGGTGAAGACACAGACACCGCTGACGGCTGTGACAGGCAACGGCACGACGGCGGCGGCAAGCGAAGACGGCGACGGGACGATAACCGTTGAGGGCGTGACAGGCACGTCATATACTTTCACCTCACTGAAGGAAGGTCACTACCATGCAAGGGTGAGAAGCAATATCGAAGCCGAACACTCGGCATGGAGCCTGCCCGTTTCGGTCTTCATAGACAACACGACGGCAATACGCGAGGTTGGGAATGACGGCGGCAAGACTGCCGGAACAATATACACCGTCAGCGGACAAGCCGCCGGAACCGACACACGGCAGCTGAACAGCGGGATATACATCAGGGGAGGAAAGAAGTTTGTGGCCGTGAAGAGATGACAAGCCTCTCACGGCAAACAGCCGGCAGCCGGCACCCCGCCATACAACCCGGCTTCTGCCATGCGCACACCTTATTATATATATAGAATCGCGGACAGTTTCTGCCATGCGCACACCTTATTATATATAGCAGCGCGGACAGCTTCCGAAAACCGTACATGACTGATTTCACCCTAAAAAAAACGAGACGTATGTGGGCATTGGCAGACTGCAACAGCTTCTTCTGTTCTGTAGAGAAGGTATTCCACGCCGGACTTGAAGGCAAGCCCGTGTGCGTGCTGTCATCGAACGACGGCAACATCGTGGCCCTCACGCCTGAAGCGAAAGCCCTGGGACTGAAGAGAGGCGACCCCGTCTTCAAGGTGAAGGATGTCATAGAGAGCCACAACGTCAGGCTCTTCTCGTCAAACATGAGACTCTATGCCGCAATGTCAAAAAGGGTGGTGTCGATAATGAGGAGATTCGTTGCACAGGTAGAGCAGTACAGCATAGACGAATGCTTCTGCAACCTCAGTGGATACGAGGAGACCAGAGACCTTGTGCAGTATATGCGCGAGATGGCGGCGACGGTGAAACTGTGGACAGACATACCGATAAGCATAGGCATCGCACCGTCAAAGACACTCGCAAAGGTGGGCAGCAAGTTTGCGAAGAAATACAAGGGCTACGCATCGGTCTGCATCATCGACACGGAAGAGAAAAGGCGCAAGGCTCTCGAACTCACCGAACTTGAAGACATCTGGGGCATCGGGCGCAGCACACTCGCACGCCTCAACTACTTAGGCATCACAACGCCCCTGCAGTTTGCGGAGATGAGCGAAGGATGGGTGAAACGCCACTTCAACCTGCCGGCACAACAGACATGGCGCGAGCTGAACGGCATCGCCTGCATCAAGACCGACGAGGTGGCGGCAAAACAGAGCATCTGCACCAGCCGCAGCTTCGGAGAGATGACATCACGGAAAGAGGACATGCGCAGCGCAGTGGCATCATACGCCGCCTCATGTGCAAACAAGCTCAGGGCACAGCAGTCTGTCGCCGGCGCAGTGACGGTCTTCGTCATGACAAACAGGTTCAGAGAAGACCTGAAGCAATACAACAACGAGGCGACGGAGACTTTCCTCGTACACACCTGCGACACCGTGGAGATAACACAGGCGGCATGGAGGGCACTCGACCGCATCTTCCTGCCGGGCATCATGTATAAGAAGGCGGGGGTGGTCCTGAGCGGGATTACGCCGAAAGACGCCATCTGCCTCAACCTCTTCGACGAGATAAGGAACAGGCCCGAGCGCATGAAACTCATGGAGACCATCGACACCATCAACGGACGATACGGGACAAAGACCGTGACATTGGCTGCCACGGGAGGGAAGGAGGAGAAATGGCACTGCAAGTCATGCTTGCGATCAGACGATTTCCTCACCGACATCAACGGCCTGCTGGTGGTCAAGGCATGAGGGATGGACCATGTCCTCGCAAGATTGCGACATAGAAACGGAATGAAAACTTATTGCGTGACGTTACAAACGCTTTTCTAAAGCACATTGCACTTTCATGATGCGGAGGAGAAGACTGTAACGAGAGAAAACAGAATTGGATTGACAATGAGACAACTGCTAATAATATTTTTTGCCGCGCTCATCTTTGATGCGGCTATGGCTCAGCGCGTGATGTCTGACCGTAACAGGAACGGTGTAAGGGTAGTTGAGATGTCGGGGAAGACATTTGACATCAACATGCGTTCGCACAAAGTGTCACTCATTGGAATTGTGGAAGACGGGGAGAAGAGATACGAGATTGACGTCATGACCTATGTGGACATTCCGGACAACAGTAAGATGCAACTTAAGCTGTTTGACGGCGACACCATCACATTGGAATCCACCAAAACGAAAGAAGGCTACACAATGGTGGTTTCGCCAGGAGGCATGACACCTGTAATGCCTTTCGCCAACATCACGGCTGCCTATCCCGTCACTCCAGAGCAGCTCGCCAAGATATCTGCTGCCGGAATAAGGAGAATGGAGATTGAAGCAAGCTACAATTCAAGAGGACGAAGCTGGAAGAAAGACAAGCTGGGCGTATTCCTCGGGAAATCATTGGACAAACTGGAAGAGAGACTGAAAAAATAATCCGCCTGCCGTATCCCCTGAAAAAAAGGCTATGGGAAGGCAAGCGAAACGCAGGAAACAATAGAAAATGATATAAGGTTGGTTCTATAAATTATTCGCACATTGTTTATAAAAAGCGGTGCTCATCAATTTCATAGTTGGTTTGTCAGATTTTGAGATTATTTTCGAGGGCAAATTGTAAGTCGGAGAGGGTTTCTGTCCCCCGGGAAACGGAGAAGGGGGTTATAAGACCATTGACAAGAATCCAAAAGATGACAAAACGTAAGCACATAATTATCATACCTTTTAACGGAGGTAATTTATAGAACCAACCATAAAAAAAGAAATCCCTTTTTCCATACATGTCAGCATTAAAGGGGCGGATGCCCGCTGATACATGTAAGGGAAAAGGGATTCAGTGTATCTCTTCAAACTCTGCATACTCCTCGTCATCGTCAACCGTCCGGCTCTTCGGACGCGTCGGCTTGCCGCTTATCGAAGGCTGGCGGGTGTCGTCACGGCTGCTGGAAGGGTTGTCACTTGGCTGCCGGAAGGGATTCCGGTTGAAATAGAAATGCGTGTTGCCTCGGGTACGGGGCTTGCCGCCGAACAGGACGTGCAGCACATCCGTAAATCGCAGAAGCAGGTTCACGACAAGTATGACAACGAATACCAGGATTGCGATGATGAACCAGAAGAGAAATTTCAGGATAATCATAACTTTGTCTTATAGTGAATGAAGTGGCTGTCTGTATGCCGGGCATATCACGCCTTACTCCGGCGAGCCGGCTGCCGGGGCATGAAACAATGCCAGCATGGCCGAGAGGAGGACATAGACAACGATGATGACAGGGACGGCTGCCACCCTGCCTATGAGAATAGCCATAAGCGAGAAGGCGATGAAGCCGTATTTCAGCATGTTGCCGCGGTCGGATATGCCCCAGTGTTTGAACTTCAGGGCAAACATCGGTATCTCGGAGACAAGGAGCCACGAGCAGAGCAGCATGAGCAGTACGACCGACAAGGCACCCCACGAGCCGTCGAAAATCGAGGGCATGCTGACAAGCAGCGAAGCCCAGAAGAGCGCGTTGGCAGGTGTCGGCATGCCGATGAAGCCCAACGCCTGCCTCTCGTCGAGGTTGAATTTGGCGAGGCGCAAGGCGGAGAATGCCGCCATGACATAGGCTATAAACGGGAGAATGCTGCGGCAGGGCTCAAGCACAGACGGCAGGTCTGCCGTAGAGAGATGGAAAAAAATCATTGTCGAGGGCGCCACTCCGAATGTGACGACATCGGCAAGAGAGTCGAGCTCTTTGCCTATCGGCGACGACACTTTCAGCAGACGTGCCGACATGCCGTCGAAGAAATCAAACGCAGCCCCTACAACGATAAAGAGCAAGGCCAGCGACGCCCTGCCCTGAAAGGCGAAGCAGGTGGCTATGCAGCCTGAGATGAGGTTGCATGAGGTGATGATATTTGGGATATGCTTTTTCAATTTGACGTCTTGTTTTTTTGTCAGGAATGTATGTTCTCCGCTGTCGCGACGCTTTTGCGCCGTCGCAAGGAAAGAGGGGTCAGCCTTTCCGCATTCTGGCTATCACTGTCTGGTCGCCTGTCGTGTTCTGTCCCATCTTGACACAAATCTCCGTGCCGAGAGGGAGGAAGACGTCAACACGCGATCCGAACTTGATGAAGCCGAGATGCTCGTCGATATAGCAGTCGTCGTCAGTGCTGGCGTAGGTCACGATGCGGCGTGCAACGGCTCCGGCTATCTGGCGGCAGAGGATTCTTTCGCCGTTTGTGGCTTCGATGAGGATGTCGGCATGCTCGTTCTCCGCAGCGGCTTTGGGCAGCCATGCCTTGTGGTAGTTGCCGTCGAAATGCTCGGCCGATATGACATGTCCGTCAACGGGAAACCAGTTGGCGTGGACATTGAACAGCGACATGAAGATGCTGACCATGATGCGGCGGTCGTGGAAATAGTCGTTCTCCTCCACCTCCTCTATGACGACAATCTTACCGTCTGCCGGCGCGACAACCACGCCCAGGGTGTCGTCACACTCCGTGAACTTACGGATGGGGCAACGGAAGAAATTGAGCACCACGGCCCACACTATGCCGAAGACGACGGTGAAAATCCAGAACGGGAGTTTTGTCTCGAACGCCTGCCATAGAACCACAGCGACGGCAATGAGGATAAAGGCGCTATAGACCAAGGTGTCTGTGCCTTCACGGTGTATGCGTATCTTCTTTATGCGTTTCAGTTTTTGTATTCTTTGTCCCATTAGGCAAACAGTTGATTAGGTTATGAGAATCCGTGCAGCATGTATTTTCTGCCCGGTTGGCATGCTTCATGGCATTCGCCTCACGATTATCTGATTGCAAAGTTAATAAATTATATTTAAAATAATGTCGGCAAATGTGATTTTTTATTCATTCTACTTATTTTTTTTGTTATTTTATGCTTAATAGTTGTATGTATCAATAAAAATGGCTAACTTTGTCACGATTTACCTCTGCCGGACCACGACGTCCTTTCGCCGCCGCCGCGGCATACCGGAAAATAAAAAAAACAGAAATGGAAGATTTCGTACATCTGCACGTTCACACATATTATTCTATTCTCGACGGGCAGTCGCCTATCGGAAAACTCGTTGACAAGGCTGTTGCCAACGGGATGAAGGGCATGGCGATAACCGACCATGGCGACATGTTCGGGATAAAGGAATTCTTCGACTACTGCAACAAAGTCAACGACGGACGCAGGAAAGAGGGGCTTGAACCCTTCAAACCCATATTCGGATGCGAGATGTACGTCGCACGCAGAGGGAAAGACAAGCGCGAAAGCGGCATGGGAGACAGAGGCGGATGGCACCTCATCGTGCTGGCGAAGAACATGCAGGGCTACCGCAATCTCATCAAGCTGGTGTCAAACGCATGGGTGGACGGATTCTACGGAAGACCGAGAACGGACCACGAAGACCTCGAGCGATACCGCGAGGGGCTGATAGTGTGTTCGGCATGCATAGCCGGAGAGGTGCCGTCGAAAATACTGAAAGGCGACATCGAGGGCGCAAGGAAAGCCATAGAATGGCACAAGAAGATGTGGGGCGACGACTACTACCTCGAGCTGCAGCGCCACGAAGTGAAAGACCCCACACAACGGGCTAACAGGGAGACGTTCCCACTGCAGCAGAAAGCCAACGCCGTGCTTGTCGAACTGGCGAAGGAATACGGCGTGAAACTCATCTGCACGAACGACGCACACTTTGTTGATGAGGAGAACGCCGAGGCGCACGACCACCTGCTCTGTATCTCAACGGGAAAGAAGCTCGACGACCCCACACGTATGCTCTATTCAAAACAGGAATGGTTCAAGACGCGCGAGGAGATGAACGAGGTCTTCGCCGACATACCCGAAGCCCTGGCAAACACTGTCGAGATTCTCGACAAGGTGGAGACATACGACATCGAGAGCGATCCCATCATGCCTTTCTTCCCCATACCGGAGGATTTCGGGACGGAAGAGGAGTGGAGGCGGAAGTTCTCGGAAGAGGATCTCTTCAAGGAGTTCACCTCTGACGAGAACGGCGAGAACCAGCTGCCGGAAGAAGAGGGGCAGAAGAAAATAAAGAAACTCGGAGGCTACGACAAGATCTACCGCATAAAGTTCGAGGCGGACTATCTTGCGAAACTCGCCTACGACGGAGCACGCCGAATCTACGGCGAGCCCCTGGCGCAGGAGGTTGACGAACGCATAAGGTTCGAGCTGCACATAATGAAGACAATGGGATTTCCCGGATACTTCCTCATCGTGCAGGACTTCATCAACTCCGCCCGTCAGGAACTCGGGGTGTGGGTGGGCCCGGGGCGCGGCTCGGCAGCAGGGTCTGTTGTGGCATACTGCCTCGGCATCACAAAAATCGACCCTCTGAAGTACGACCTCCTGTTCGAGAGATTCCTCAACCCCGACCGTATCTCCCTGCCTGATATCGACACCGACTTTGACGACGACGGCAGAGGAAAGGTGCTGCAATGGGTGATGGACAAATACGGACACGAGAACTGCGCACATATCATCACCTACGGCACCATGGCGACGAAGAACTCGATAAAGGATGTCGCACGCGTGGAGGAGCTGCCGCTGTCCGAGACAAACGCGCTGTGCAAGGCAATACCCGAGCGTCTGCCCGACGGAATGAAGATGAACCTCGGCAACGCCCTGAAGTGTGTCAGGGAACTGCAAGAGGCAGAGGCCTCGACAGACATCAGGGAACGCAACACCATAAAATACGCAAAGATGCTTGAGGGCACCGTGCGCAACACCGGCATCCACGCCTGCGGCTTCATCATCTGCCGTGACCCCATCTCTGACCATGTGCCCGTCTCTACCGCCGACGACCCCGACTTCCCCGACATCAAGACCGCCGTGACACAATACGACGGACACGTCATCGAATCTACCGGCCTGATAAAGATGGACTTCCTCGGACTGAAGACACTGTCGGAGCAGAAAGAGGCGGTGAAGAACGTGAAACTCAGCCGGGGCATAGACATCGACCTCGACAACATACCCATCGACGACCCCGCGACATACAAGCTGTACCAGGAAGGACGCACCATCGGGACATTCCAGTTTGAATCGCCGGGAATGCAGAAACACCTGCGGGCACTCCACCCCACCGTCTTCGAGGACCTCATAGCCATGAATGCCCTCTACCGCCCGGGACCTATGGACTACATACCCTCCTTCATCGCACGCAAGAACGGCAAGGAGGAGATAAAGTACGACATCCCGTGCATGGAGAAATATCTCAAGGACACATACGGCATCACGGTCTATCAGGAGCAGGTGATGCTGCTCTCGCGACAGCTCGCCGACTTCACCCGCGGACAGAGCGACGCCCTGAGAAAGGCGATGGGAAAGAAGAAGAAGGCCATCGTTGACAAGATGAAGCCGATGTTCATCGAAGGCGGGAAGAAAAACGGCCACGACCCGAAGGTGCTGGAGAAAATCTGGGCCGACTGGGAGAAGTTCGCGTCCTACGCCTTCAACAAGTCGCACGCAGCCTGCTATTCATGGGTGGCATACCAGACAGCGTATCTCAAAGCCAACTACACACCGGAGTTCATGGCTGCCATCATGACGCGGCGACGCGACGACATCAGGGAAATCACGAAGCTCATGGACGAGTGCAAGGCTCTCGGCGTGACGACAAAGGGTCCCGACGTCAACGAATCGTTCGTGGATTTCGGCGTGAACAAGAACGGAGAGATACGCTTCGGCCTCGCAGCCATAAAAGGCATAGGTGAAAATGCCGCATCTGCCATCATACAGGAACGCCGGACAAACGGACCGTTCAAGAACATCTACGACCTCGTGGAACGTGTCAGCACAGCCAGCGTCAACCGCAAATGCCTCGAATCGCTCGCCCTCAGCGGAGCATTGGACTGCCTCGGCATCATGCGCGAGCAATACTTCGCACCCGACGCGAAAGGCAACACCTTCATCGAAATTCTCAGCAGATACGGGCAGCTCTACCAACAGGAGAAACAGAATGCGCAGAACTCGCTCTTCGGAGGCTTTGACGACATAGAGATAACAAAGCCACAGCCGCCCAAGGCAGAGACATGGAGCAACATCGAGAAGCTCAACCGCGAACGCGAACTCATAGGCATCTATCTCTCGGCACACCCTCTCGACGACTACCGCGTCGTGCTCGAACACATCTGCAACGCCCACCCCTCTGACGTGGGACGCGACGCCGACAGGGAAGAGCTGGCGAAGAAGGAGACGGTGCGCGTGGGAGGCATAGTGACGAATGTCAGGACTGGATTCCAGAAAAACGGCAACCCGTGCGGATTTGTCACCATCGAAGACTTTACGTCGGCAGGAGAGATAGCTTTCTTCGGAGAGAGCTGGGGACAATGGGCGGGAAAACTGTCTATGGGAAGCTCTGTCTGCGTGTCGATGAAATGCTACAAGAAATTCCCCACCTCCAACTATTTCAACATCGACATCACCGACGTGCAGTATCTCAACACGCTCAAAGAGAACGCCATCCATAAGCTCACGATATCCATTCCCGCCTCGGTGCTCGTCCCGCCGAAAGATGCGGCTGACGACGCCGGCAACGATGCCGGCAACATAGCCGAAGACCTCAACACGCTCATCTGCAAGAAGAAGGGCCCGACAACACTCTACCTGCAGCTGACCGACGCCGAGACAGGGAAAGCCGTGACGCTCAGGGCGAGAGACGCCATCACGGTACACAACGCCCTGCTTGACTTCGTCAGACAACAGGAGAACTGGACATACTCCGTCAACTGACAGTGCCCTTTCTCGAAATGCGAAGTACCTAACATACAAGAACAACATCTGAAAACATCTTATTCATAAAAAACGACAGAACTATGGAAGTAAAAGTGACAACAGAGAATTTCAGCAGTCTCATCAACGGCAATGAGCCTGTAGTGGTCGATTTCTGGGCTACATGGTGCGGACCGTGCCGCGCCCTCGCCCCGGTCCTTGCACAACTGGCAAAAGAATACGACGGCAAGGTGACCGTAGCGAAATGCGACATCGAGGAGTGTGAAGACATCGCAGTGGAATACGGCATACGCAGTGTGCCCACACTCATTTTCTTCAAGAACGGCGAGCCGGTGGACAAGATGGTCGGCGCAGCCGGAAAAGGAAAGATTCAGGAGAAAATCGACGCCCTCCTCTGAATCGCCGCGACACCCCCACACACCGGCACTGCCTGAAACGACAGTGTGACAGACGGACGGCTTCCGCCTCGTTACGGGGCGGAAGCCATCCATATCGCAATTCTTTCAAGTATGGGGAGAGCCACGGCAATCCCCCGCCATACAACATGAAACCTATCATAACCCATTTCACCGACACCGACCTCTACAAACTGACGATGTGCTGCGCCATCGTAAACTGCTTTCCGCGTGCCATGGTGAAATACACTTTCGTCGATCGCAACGACACCGTCTATCCCGAAGGCTTCGCACGTCTTGTAGAAGAACAGATTGTATATCTCGAGGACCTGCGCTTCACCGACGAGGAAGCCGCCTTCATGCGCTCGCGCTGCTACTACATCCCCTCCTGGTTCTACACCTATCTGAAAGGCTTCCGCTTCAAGCGCGAATGGGTGAAGGTGTGTCAGGATGCCGAAGGGCATCTGCAAATCCACATCGAAGGCTACTGGCACGACACCGTCCTTCTCGAAGTGATGATTCTCGCCATTGTCTCAGAGCTCTCACACACACTGTCGGGAGAGCTGTCGCGCATCGACCTTGACGAATACTACAGAATCTCATACGGCAAGGCACGCCGTATGCTGCAGGCGGGGCTCACCATCTCGGAGTTCGGCACACGCCGCCGTTTCTCGCTTGCCGTGGAAGATGTGGCGGTGAAGGCCTTCATCGACGCCGACAGCGACCTGCGGAAGGAGATGGGCAAAGAGTACAGGGGCGCATTCCCCGGGACATCCAACGTCTGGCTCGCCAAGAAGCACAACGTGGTGCCCATCGGGACGATGGCACACGAGTTCATCTCCGCCATAGCAGGCATGTACGGTCCGCAGGAGGCAAACCATATCGCCATGGACATGTGGCAGAAGACATTCATCGGCTCGCTCGGCATCTTCCTCTACGACACCTACGGCTTCAACGCCTTCTCAGCCAATTTCTCAGAGCATTTCGCACGTGTCTTTGCCGGTCTCAGGGTGGACAGCGGCGACAATCTGGAGCAGCTCGAGAAGATATGCCGCAAATACAGGGACCTCGGCCTCGACCCGTCAACGAAGCAGGTTGTCTTCTCCAACGCCCTCTCAGAAGAGAGTGCCATCGAGCTCCACCGCGCCGTGGCGGGACGCGTACACGACAGCTACGGCATCGGCACGTCAATCTCCGCCGACGGCGGGGCATGGGGCATATCACCCAGCAATATCGTCATTAAGCTGCTCGGAGTGAAGATGACGGAGAAGCGGCAGTGGAACAAGACGTGCAAGATGTCAGAAGACCGGGGCAAGGTGACGGGCGACGAAGACATCATCAGCGTCTTCAACTACCTCCTGCACAGATGATACGGAATCTTGCCGCCGCCGTCCTGCTCTGTCTGGCCCTCGTTTCCGCACAGACGGCGTGCCCGGCAGACGGCGGAAGCAAGCCTGCGGCGACACCCGACAGCGGCTTCTCGATAACCCACATCCCCGACAGCATCTTCCGTAACATGCAGGGCAAGTCGTGGCACAAAGGCTGTCCCGTCCAGCGCTCCGACCTCCGTTATCTCCGGCTGCGTCATGTTGACGAAACCGGAACGGAGAGGCAGGGCGAGATGATATGCCACAAGGACATCGCCGGCGACGTGGTGGAGATTTTCAAGGCCCTCTACGCCGCCCGCTATCCGATACACTCCATCCGGCTGGCAGACGATTTCGACGGTGACGACGAGAGGTCCATGCGCGCCAACAACACCTCATGCTTCAACCACCGCTCAACATCCTCCGGCGCTCCGTCAAGACATTCGCTGGGCATGGCAGTCGATGTCAACCCGCTATGGAACCCCTGCATACACACGACAGGACGCATGGCGGGACACGTAGAGCCCGCCAACGCACAGCAATACGCAAGACGCGACAAGGCGTCACTCAAGCACAACCCCGCACCCATCACCCCCGGCAGCCTGTGTCTGCAGCTGTTCAGCAGGTACGGATTCAGATGGGGAGGGACATGGAAGTCGCTGAAAGACTACCAGCACTTCGAGAAACAGCCGCACACACCCCGGAGAAGAAGATAATCCCACGCATTGGACACAACAGGCTGAACAGTTGGCTGGCTGTCAACAATGCACAAGTCACCAACCTGCAAAACATATCATTTCGATTATGGGCAGAAACAAATTTTCGCAACACGAGATAGACATCATAGCGATGTTGCTGCGCAAGAAGAATGCAGGGACACGCTTCCAGCAGAAACTTATCCGACACCAGCTGCGAGTAAACTTCGAGTTCAACATCTCCGACTTCAACGAGCAGGGCAAGGCTTTCGGCGAAGAAGAGCTGCGCCGTGCCATAGAACGCGGTGCGATACACATTCTCGACGACGCCACAATAGCGGCGATGAAAGAGAAACGCGCGCGGGACAAGGCACGCGACGCCGAACTGGCACAGAAAGAAAACGAAGCGAATGCCGAAACGACCGACTGGCAGGCTGCCCTGAAAGAGTGGGAGGAGTATTATTCTGACGCCGAGAAACAGAAGTAACCGGAACAAACAACGCAAGCGAAGAAGAATCAACTTGCCGGCAGACCAAGACAACGGTTGTTCCCGATGATTTTTTACGACAACAGAGACAACAAGCCTTCTGCAACGGGAAAGTTGTCCCTGTTGTAAGTCACCTCGTGACATCCGCAGTTGCGCCCGTTCTTTCCGTTGTTCCTGTTGTCTCTGTTGTCTTTAAAAATACGCAGTTGTCGAAAAAAAATAAACAGTTGTCGTAAAAAAAACTGTCAACTATAAAAAAACAAAAATAAAAACATGAGAGCAAAAATAGACTGCTTCGTTGCCTGCGCCGATACAGCCACAGCCGAAGGCAACATCACACAGCTCAGCGACGACAAAGTGGTGAACCGCATCTCCACCATCCGCCGTCCGCAAATCTGCGACAGCGCGACACTCCGTCAGATAGCCGAACAGACGCAAGCCGCCTATACCATGCTTGTCGTGCGCGACACGCCGCTCGTCATGGGGCAGCACGCCACCGAGCGGCTGCTGCGCGTCGCCCACGACACCTCAGCCGTAATGGTGTACAGCGACTTCTACGAAGAGAGAGAGGGAAGCCTCACGAAACATCCCACGACAGACTATCAGGAAGGCTCGCTGCGCGACGACTTCGACTTCGGTCCCGTTGTCCTGCTGCGTTCCGACATGCTGAAAGAGTATGTCGCCACAAACGGCGGAGGGCTGCTGCCCCCTGCGGGCTACAGCTATGCCGCATGGTATGCCCTGCGTCTGTGGCTGTCAACGAAGGGCGACATCTTCCACATAGACGAATATCTCTACACCATACGCGAGGCATCCCCCCTCTCCCCCGCCCTCACGCCCCGACAGTCCGACGGCGGGCAGCAGAACGAGCGGCAGTTTGACTATGTCGATCCGAAGAACCGCGAGGTGCAGGCAGAGATGGAGAAGGCCGCCACAGCACACCTCGCACACATCGACGCCCTCATCGATGCCGACGACTATCCCACGCCCGATTTCCACGAGCAGGAGTTCGACATCGAGGCCTCCGTTGTCATCCCCGTATTCAACAGGGCGAGAACCATCCGCGACGCCGTCGTTTCCGCCCTTTCCCAAGAGACATCCTTCAGCTACAACGTCATCGTTGTCGATAACCATTCTACAGACGGCACGACAGACATCCTGCGCGAGCTGTCAGCAGACACACGCCTCATACATCTCATCCCCTCGCGGCGCGACCTCGGCATCGGCGGCTGCTGGAACGAAGCCATCGACTCCACCTCCTGCGGACGCTTCGCCGTTCAGTTAGATTCCGACGACCTCTACTCCTCCCCCTCCACTCTCCAGCAGATTGTTG
This sequence comes from Bacteroidales bacterium, assembly GCA_004555245.1. Taxonomy (GTDB): domain Bacteria; phylum Bacteroidota; class Bacteroidia; order Bacteroidales; family Bacteroidaceae; genus Prevotella. The sequence continues at coordinate 3,344 of SFIS01000051.1, read as the reverse complement.
ACACCTTCTACAGGCAGAAGGCGGCGATGGTTGTCGGCTCATACCGCATCTGCGACTTCAACCTCAACACGCTGCCTCCCGGACTTATCGACCACCGCGAATGGACCGATGCGAACGGCATGAACAACGCCCTGCGCATCAACGGCCTCGGGGCTCCGCGCGCCTTCTTCACCCCCATCCTGCGCCAGCTGCGCTTCCCCAACACGAGCTACGGCGAAGACTACGCCCTCGGCCTCGCCTTCTCCCGCCGCTACCGCATCGGGCGCATCTACAGCGAACTCTACCTCTGCCGCCGTTGGGGCGGCAACAGCGACGCCTCGCTCTCCATCGAGCGGCAGAATGCCAACAACACCTACAAGGACCGTCTGCGCACCATTGAGATACGCGCCCGCCGCCGCAGCAACGACCTGCGCAGGCAGAAGAAGAGCGACGGCGAGGCCGACTTCTCTCTCAAGCGCTTCTTCAACCGTCAGCTGGAGCTGTGGGACGAGGCACGCCACCGATACTCCGACCTGAAGAACGTGCAGACGCGCGAGCTCACCGACGCCAAGAGCGGCACACTGCTGCGCCTGCAGTACAACGCCGCACGCCTCGTCTCCACCGGGGCGCGCCTCGACCGCGTCTCGCTGCGCCAGCGTCCCTGCTTCCTGTGCAAGGACAACCGCCCCTCCTGCCAGATGGTCAGACCCCTCTCTTTCGCCAACATCCCCGAGCGCCGCCATCAGGGCCTCGACCTCCTCGTCAACCCCTACCCCATCCTCCCCGCACATTTCACTCTCGCCGCGTCAGCCCATCAGCCGCAGCGCATCAGAGACATCTACCCCGAGATCTACCGCACGCTTGACGCCTACCCCGACATCACGGTGTTCTACAACGGTCCCCGATGCGGCGCCTCCTGCCCCGACCATCTCCATCTTCAGGCGGGCACCTCCGGTCTGCTCCCGCTGCAGCAGCAGTGGGCACGCCTCTCCCGCTCGCTGAAGCCGCTGCTCTCCGGTGACGGCGGCGACGACGTGTCGCTCCTCACAGACTATGTCTGCCCCGCCTTCGTCCTGCGCTCACACAGCGAGAAGACCTTCCGCCTCCTCTTCTCCGCCGTATGCGATTCGCTGCCCGTTGCCGAGGGCGACGCCGAGCCGATGCTCAACGTCCTGGCATGGCGCACGGCAGACGAGACACTCGCCGTCATCTTCCCGCGTAAGAAACACCGCCCCGACTGCTACGGCGAAGGCGTCATGGTCTCGCCCGGCGCCCTCGACATGTCAGGCCTCGTCATCACACCCCGCGAGGCTGACTTCAACGCCCTCGATGCCGACACCGTTGCCGGCATCCTGCGCGAAGTCTCCCTCACGCCCGCAGAGATACACGAGGTGTGCGAGGAGATTGCGGGACGGCAGGCCTCCAACGGATCTGTCATGCAGTGGCACCGCGTGCCGCAAGTCACCGTAGGCATCGTCTCCGGCGAAGAGATAAGATTCACCCTCCGCACACCCTACACCGCCAAAGGCGAGACACACGAAGGCGAACAGACGGTGCGCTATGCCGAAGGCGGCATACTGTGGAACGGCAACATCTACCGCGAGCTGACCTTCATGCCTGCGGCACAGAAGCCGGACAACGCCTCCGAACCCTCGTTCACCATACACGACGTCACCATAGGCGTCAACTTCCACTGGCAGCGGAAAGAGGAGCAGACCTTCGTCGGCATACTGCGCTTCGTCGTACACGAAGACAAGATATGCGCCATCAACGAACTCTCCGTAGAAGACTATCTCACATCCGTCATCTCGTCCGAGATGTCAGCCTCGGCGTCCCTCGAGCTGCTGAAAGCCCACGCCGTCATCTCCCGATCATGGCTCCTCGCACAGATGCGGCGCCGTGCTGCCGAGCAGGAGAGCGGGGCAGGCTTCTTCTCTTTCGTCAAGAAAGACAACGAACTCGTCAGATGGTACGACCGCGAGGACCACACCATCTTCGATGTCTGTGCAGACGACCACTGCCAGCGCTACCAGGGCATCACACGCCAGACACTGCCCCAGGTGAAAGAGGCGGTGCGGCAGACAAAGGGCGAGATTCTCGTCTCGGGCGACGAGATATGCGACGCACGCTTCTCAAAATGCTGCGGCGGCGTGACAGAAGAATACCGCTACTGCTGGGAGAACATCAACAAGCCCTACCTGCAGTCCGTCTCCTGCCCCTACTGCAACACATCCGACAGAGAGATTCTCAGCCAGGTCCTCAACGGCTACGACCAGGAGACACACGACTTCTACCGCTGGCACCACCGTCTGCCGAAAGAGAAGCTGCGCCGCCTGCTGCTCGAGAAGCTGAACACAGACCTCGGCAGCATCGTGACGATGGAAGCTCTCGAGCGGGGCAAGAGCGGACGCATCTCGCGCCTGAAAATCATAGGCACAGAACGCTCCTTCACCATCGGCAAGGAACTCGAGATACGCCGCGCCCTCTCCGACACCCATCTTTACAGCTCCGCCTTCGACATCGAGGTGAGAGACGACGAGTTCGTACTGCACGGCAAGGGATGGGGACACGGCGTGGGATTGTGCCAGATTGGCGCCGCCGTCATGGGAGAGAAAGGTTTCTCCTACGACGACATCCTGCTCTTCTACTACCATAACGCCAAGATAAAGAAAGTGTACAGATAAATCCCCCTGCACCCGGTGTTTTTTACGACAACAAAGACAACAGAGACAACAAGCCTTCTGCACGAGCTTGTTGTCTCTGTTGTCTTTAAAAATAAATCAACTGTTGTCGTTAAAAAACAAACTGTTGTCGTGAAACAAACAGGAATCAGTCTGTCAACTGAGATACTCGCAGACCTTCACGTCACTAATCTTTATATTCCCGTTATAGCAGTTTATCGACCAGCAGTTTTTCTGCAAGCCGTAGATACGCTGCGTAGTGCCGTATTCTCCGTTGATATACATCACCACGACAGAGTTGTCGGTGTAGATGTCAACCCTGTATGTGTTGTCGGCAGGACGCGGGAAGATATATCCGTCGGCACCCGCGATGAATCCCTTGCCTTCGCTGCCCTCCTGCTCGAAGTTCACCTTGCGCCGGCCGTTTTCCCATTCCGGATTGACCACGAGAGAATAGTATTTCGTAGCGTCGGTGCCGCGCACAAACGAGACGCCCCATTTGTCAGCCTCACCTGCCGTCACCACAAACGAGATGTGGTTATGATAGCCGAGGCGACTGTAAAGCACATATCCGTTGCCGTTGACAGAGCCCGAAGCATAGTTCTCCGACGCCATCACCTTCGCTTCGGTCTGAACGCCATATTTGTCAGCCATTGCCGGCACCTCACCGACAGAGAGAGTACC
>SFIS01000050.1 GCA_004555245.1 Bacteroidales bacterium | reverse complement strand
TAGAGACTACCAAGAAACACAACAACTCACCATACACTGCTATCCGTGCTCTGTTCTAAGCACGGAGGGCAGCTGTATGCCTAATCGCTGAATAGTTACGTTGAGACGCTGTCTCATGACCCATTCTCACATTAAAGAGACTGTCACAGAACTTTTTCGCGGTTTCGTTTTCTGTTTCGCGCTAAGTTTTGTAACTTTGCAGCATATTAGCATGTCAAATACATAAAAAAGCAACAAACGATGGACAACAAGAAAAAAGAATATGTCGAACGGGCAGTAAGCCTGTTCATGAAAGGCTGCAATTGTTCGCAGAGCGTAGCGACAGCCTTCGCCGATGTCTATCATCTCGACCCCGCGACAGTGTCGCGCCTCTCTGCCGGTTTCGGCGGTGGCGTAGGGCGTATGCGCATGATGTGCGGTGCCGTCTCGGGCATGGTGATGCTTGCGGGGATGGAAGAGGGACCGGAAGACAGCGACAACCGCAAGGCGAAAACAGAGTGCTACAGCCGCGTCAGACAGTTAGTGGAGAAATTCAAGGACGAGAACGGCTCCATCATCTGCGAAGAACTGCTGAAGATGAACGGCTGCAAAGCGGTGAAGGACACAGCTATACCCGACGAACGGACGGCAAAATATTATGCCGAACGGCCTTGTGCAAGAAAAGTAGCCTCCGCCGCGCGCATCTATGCGGAATTCCTTGAGGAGAGGGACAAATAAAGAAGATGTGCCTCAGTCTCTGCATGATGTCTGAAGAGCATCATGCCAACTCATGCATACCATGGCTCTGAAATAGTTTATTTTACGACAACAGAGACAACAGGGACAACCGGATATGAAAATGCAACGAAGTGGCATCCTCCCGTTGCTTTCGTTACTCCAGTTATTTTTGTTGTCTCTGTTGTTTTTGTTGTCGTCTGTTGTCGTCTAAAACGTAACTGACACAGGATTTCCCTGATGAACAAAAAAAGGACTTCCGAAGAAGTCCTATGGGATGAATCAAAATAAATACGGCTAATTCACTCTTTGCAAAGGAAAGAAGAAGAATAGATACCTTAAGCAAGAACAGGAATTTTAAGCCTCTTCAGCCGGAGCCTCAGCCGGAGCTTCGGCAGCTGCCTTCTTCTCGGCGATACGCTTGGCGATAGCCTCGTTTGTCGCTTTCTCAGCAGCAAGGTTCTTAGCACGAGCTTCCTTCTTTGCCTCTGCCTCGGTGTTGCGGATAGCGTCGAAGCTGTTCTTCTTCACTGTTTTCCAAGCGTCGAATTTCTGCTGTGCAGCAGCTTCGTCGAATGCGCCTTTCTTCACGCCGCCCTTGAGATGTTTCATGAGATAGACGCCCTCGTTCTTGAGGATGGTACGAGCGGTGTCTGTCGGCTGTGCACCACACTCAACCCAGTAGAGTGCTCTCTCGAAGTTGAGATCGACTGTCGAAGGGTTTGTGTTTGGATTGTAGGTGCCGATCTTCTCGATGAAACGACCGTCGCGCGGAGCGCGGGAATCAGCGATTACAACACTGTAGAAAGCGTAGCCCTTTCGGCCGCCACGCTGCAGGCGAATTTTTGTTGCCATATTTTTTTAAGTAATTGTTTGTGTAGGACACGTCCTACGGTTAATAATTAGATTAATCTGCTTTCATCACGTGAAAGCGAATGCAAAGTTACTAATTTTTAATGAATTAAACTCATTTTCGGGCAAGAAATCAAGAAACTTTAACTATTTCTTACAGGGCGAAGGATAACTTTCGCAGCCTTTGGAAACTGGCAGCCCGGGCTCTGCATGTCCGGCAAGTACGCTGTGTCAACAAAAACAGTATGCCTTTGCGGCATGTGTCTATTGATTCAGCATGCCTTTTACAAGGCTGACTACTGTTTCAGGTAATGAAAGAAAAAAAGTGTATAGTAAAATCAGAAAAAGACACAGACTGCAACCATACGAACTTTTGACTGCTATCATACGAACTTTTGACTGCTACCATACGAACTTTTGACTGCTACCATACGAACTTCTGACTGCTACCATACGATCACGACACGATACTTCTGATGCCACCACCAATACTAAATGACACCGTCACTTTGAGCCTTTTAGGCCCTCCATCAAGCACGTTTCACGGGTACATACGAAACGGCTGATGCAGCACAACGGCAAAGAATCCCCCAGAAACGGGACAAACAGAGAAAAAAGACGATTATGCCTTACGAATATACATAATGCAAACGAATGCAAAAGAAAATTCAAGCAAAAAAGCAAAAAAATACACAAAAATTTTTATAATTGGAAAAATTCAAGTAACTTTGCAAATGATTATGGATTTAGCAAGAGAATGCACAAGAATATGTATCTCTCCTATTAATCAGGCACATCACAAAAAAAGAAACATTACAGTAAAAACATATACATATAATACACAAGAATCATGAAGAAGTTTTTTCTTTTCATTGCCATGGCAGTATCTGCCATGACAGCCTCAGCTCAGGAAGAAGGTTACTGGGGCAACAAGTTTTTTGACAACTGGTATGTAGGCATTCAGGGTGGTGTTGATGCAAAGACAACACACAGCGCCGTATTCAAGCACCTCACACCGAACGTCGGTCTGCGCGTGGGCAAATGGCTGACACCGTCTGTAGGTCTTGCTGCCGAAGGTACATACTTCTTCCCGAACCAGATGTACACCAGCCTTGACGCAAAAGGCTTCAACGCAAATTTCCTCGGACAGATCAACCTCAGCAACGCCATCGGCGGATATAAAGGCGAGCCACGCTGCTTTGAAGTGATTCTCAATGGCGGCATCGGATACATCCACAACTCTACCGACGACAACGACCTGGCAATAGGCACCATCAAGAACGCCATGACATCGAAGATAGCTCTCGACTTCGCATTCAACTTCGGCAACAGGAAGCAGTGGCAGTTCTACATCGAGCCGTCTCTCAACTATCTCATCGCCGGTGCGAAAAGCGGCGTGACAAACGAGGCAGGTGTAGGTTCGCAGACCGTAGGCTACGACATCAACTACTCTCACATGCAGCTCAATGTCGGTATCAACTACAAGTTCAAGACTTCCAACCAGACACATAACTTCCAGATTGTCAAGCCATGCGACCAGAGCGAGATTGATGTCCTCAACGCACAGATCAACGACCTCCGCGCACAGAATGCAGAGATTGACAAGCTGAAGGCTGAGATTGAAGACCTGAAGAAGGCACTGAAAGACTGCGAGGATAAACCGGTCGTTGTAGAGAAAGAGGTAGAGCCGAACCTCCCGGCTATCTTCTATCCGCTCAACAAGTCTGTCATCACACCGGCACAGGCACAGAACGTAGCTATCGCAGCTACCGTGCTGAAGAACCATCCGGAGCTGAAACTGCAGGTTAAGGGCTACGCTTCTCCAGAAGGTCCGCACGACAACAACAACTCACTCTCTGTTCGTCGTGCCGCTGCTGTCAAGGATCTCCTCGTGAAGAAATACGGAATCGACCCGTCACGCATCACAACAGAGGGTTGCGGCGAGACCGACAAACTCTTCGAGATCTACGAGTTCAACCGTGTCGCTATGCTCTACATCGAGAAATAATCACACGACAAGAATACTGAAATTGGCATCCACCTGAAAAGGTGGGTGCCTTTTTTGTAGTATGCACCCGTTGGGGCATACAAAAAGGAAAGCGTCCATTCATTCCGTGGCTCGGATGAATGGACGCTTGCTATATTGTTGTCAAGAAAAATGGTTTCACATCGTGGCTGTGAGGAACGTGGCGTTGCCGAAGATATAGAGGATGTTCTCGCAGGCAGGCACGAGGAGTGTCTCTCCCTGACGAACCTTTATGCCGTTGATGTTCGCCTCGCCCCACAGACAGACGACAACGACAAACGAATCGACTTTGAAGTCTATCTGTGCCGCAACCTGCACCACCACTCTGTTTACGTTGAAATACGGGCAGTTGATGAGCTGTGACGTGGGTTTCGTGCTGTCGTACGATGTGCGGTACTCTGGCCACACCTGATAGTCGATGGCGGCTTTCGCTTCTTCGATATGCAACTCGCGCGGTTTGCCGTGGGCATCTTTCCTGCCGAAGTCATAGACACGGTATGTGATGTCAGATGTCTGCTGAATCTCAGCGAGGAAATTGCCTGCTCCGATGGCGTGGAGACGCCCTGCTGGCAGGAAATAGAGGTCGCCCTGATGTGCCTCGTGTGTCGCTATGACATCCTGCATGGGCGAATGTCCGTTGACGGGTTCGGCAGTGGCGAGCTGCTCGTATTCTTCTGGTGTGATGCTCTTTTTCAGACCGGCATAGATTTTGGCGCCTATGTCTGATTTTATGACATACCACATCTCTGTCTTGCCGTTGCATCCGTGACGTTCTTTCGCAAGCTTGTCGTCGGGATGCACCTGTACGGAGAGGTCCTGACGCGAATCGATGAACTTTATGAGCAGAGGGAAGTTGTTGCCGAATTTCTTATACACCTTCTCGCCGAGCAGCAGCCCTTTGTATTTCTCTATGAGCTGTGTGAGGCTGAGACCTACATCGACATCATCTACCAGTCCGCGCTCTATGGCGACACTCTCGTGTCCCGGCACGCCTGAAATCTCCCACGATTCGCCGATGTTGGGCTGTGCGGTGTATATGCCCTTGAATGGCGCTATCTGGTAGCCGCCCCATATCGTGGTTTTCAGGATAGGCTCGAATTTGTATGGTTTCATAGTTTTGTTTTAGTTGACAAGTGTTTTTTTCAGTTATAGAGTTGACGAGAAGTTACCTTGAGCTTGCGAAAAAACAAGTTGACGAATTTACAAGCTGGCAAGTTTACGGGCTGACAGCATTAAGGTTGAAAAGTTATTGAATCATTGTTGACGAGTTGACAATACGGATTGTATGTCAACTCGTCAACATAGGTTTTTCCGGGGTATCGTTTATCCGCCGAAGTTGTCGAAACGGATCATGTTGTCTTCCACGCCGAGCGAGTGTAGAAGGTCGAGAACAGTCTTCGCCATCATAGGAGGTCCGCAGAGATAGTATTCGCAATCTTCCGGTGTCTCGTGCTGCTTGAGGTAGGTGTCGCCCATGACAGGAGCCACGAAGCCCGGGGTGTAGCGTATGCCGGCAGCGTCTGCCTTCGGGTCGGGACGGTCGAGAGCGAGATGGAAGTGGAAGTTGTCGTAGTCTTTCTCAAGCTGCAGGAAATCGTCGAGGAACGGTATCTCCTCGAGGGCACGCGCTCCGTAGAAATAGTGCATCTCGCGGTCGCGGGTGTTCTTTGTCTTCAGCATGTGCATGATCTGGGCACGGAGCGGCGCCATGCCGGCACCACCGCCTACCCATATCATCTCGCGTCCTGTGCCGTACTGCGGGCGGAACTCACCGTAAGGCCCGGACATGATGACCTTGTCGCCGGGTTTGAGAGAGAAGATGTAGGACGAGGCGATGCCCGGATTGACATCCATGAATCCCCCACCCTGCTCTTTCGGTTTGAACGGCGGTGTGGCGATACGCACGTTGAGCGTGATGATGTCGCCCTCGTCAGGATAGTTCGCCATTGAGTATGCACGGATAGTAGGTTCGGTATTCACGCATTTGAGCGAGAAGAGGCCGAACTTCTCCCAAGCAGGGAGATAGGTGTCGCCGATGAGGCTCTTGTCGATGTCCTTGTCGTAGTCGATGCTGAATTCCGGTATGCGTATCTGCGCGTATGAGCCGGGTTCGAAGTCCATGTGCTCTCCCGGAGGCAGCGCCACTTTGTATTCTTTGATGAATGTCGCCACGTTGCGGTTGCTGATGACGGTGCATTCCCATTCTTTCACGCCCATGACAGATTCGTCGATATGCAGCTTGAGGTCGCCCTTGACTTTACACTGGCATCCGAGACGCCAGCCTTCCTTTATCTCTTTGCGCGAGAAGTGTGACTTCTCTGAATCGAGAATCTCGCCTCCGCCTTCAAGCACCTGCACCTTGCATTGTCCGCATGATGCCTTGCCTCCGCAGGCTGATGGGAGATAAATGCCGTTCTCGTTCAGCGTAGCCATGACAGAGCTGCCCTGCGGGACATCGAGGACGGTGTCGCCGTTGATGGTGATCTTGACATTCCCACTCGGCGAGAGATATTTCTTTGCCACAAGGAGTATTACGACAAGCAGGATGATGACTGCCATAAAGACTCCGATACTTGAAATGATGAAATTTATATCCATGATGATGATATTTTCAGAATAAGAATGTTAGATCTTCAGGCCTGAGAAGCACATGAAAGCCATAGCCATCAGACCGACTGTGATGAATGTGATGCCAAGTCCGCGCAAGGGGCGTGGCACGTCAGAATATGCCAGTTTCTCGCGTATGGCGCCAAGCAGGCAGATGGCGAGTGTCCATCCTATGCCTGAGCCGAGGGCAAAGGCGAGGGCGTCTGCAATACCTCCGATATACTGTGAGTTGGAGGGGTCAAGATTGATGCGCTGCTGCATGAAGAGCGACGCGCCCATGATGGCACAGTTGACGGCGATGAGCGGCAGGAAGATGCCGAGGGCTGCGTAGAGCGAGGGGGAGAAACGCTCGACTATCATCTCTACCAGCTGAACGATGCCGGCAATGACGGCGATGAAGAGAATCAGCGAGAGATAGGTGAGGTCAACTCCGAGAATGCCGTCGGCAGAGAGGACTGCCGTCTGCAGAAGCCAATCGACGGGGACGGTGATGAGCAGTACGAAAGTCACTGCCATGCCCAGGCCGAATGATGTCTTCACACTTTTCGACACCGCAAGATACGAACACATTCCGAGGAAGAATGCGAAGATCATGTTGTCAACGAAGATGCTGCGGAAGAATAGGGATATTATGTGTTCCATAATGTTTTATCTTGTTTTTGTGTAATTGTGGATAGTGTAGCAGGGTGTAAACCGCAGGGTTATGCCTCCTTGCAGAAATAAGCCCGGTGTACCCATATCACCACCCCGCACAGTATGAGAGCCATCGCCGGCATTGTCATCATGCCGTTGTTGATGTATCCGAAGTCGTAGGCAGACTGCGGGATGATCTGTATGCCGAGCAGCGAGCCTCTGCCGAAGAACTCTCTGAATGCGCCGACGGCGATGAGGATGTAAGCGTATCCCAGTCCGTTGCCGACACCGTCGAGGAATGACGGCCATGGGGCGTTGACAGATGCGAACGCCTCGAGGCGACCCATAAGGATGCAGTTGGTGATGATGAGGCCGACATAGACTGACAGCTCGACGCTGACATCATAGACGAAGGCTTTCAGCACCTGGTTGACGATGGTCACGAGTGTGGCAACGACGACAAGCTGCACGATGATACGTATGCGTGTCGGGATTGTCTTACGGATGACAGAGATGATGACATTGGCAAAGGCGGTGATGACTGTTACTGCCAGCCCCATGACAATGGCGGGTTTCAGCTGTGATGTCACAGCCAAGGCAGAGCATATACCCAGCACCTGTATCAGGATGGGGTTGTTCCCGTTGAGGGGTGTCATGAAGACCTCTTTGTTCTCTTTTGAAAAAAGTTTGCTCATGGTGTGTTTGTTTTATGATGTGTTGCATGACGGTGTGAGGCATCGTCCTGCAGACAGTATAGTATGTTATTATGCAAGAGATGACATTTTGTCATTCAGCGGAGAGATAGTCCTGATAGTCAGCGAGGCAGCTCTGGAGCATGAGGTTGACGCCGTCTGACGTCAGTGTGGCTCCGGTGATGGCATCAACAGTGCTGGCTTTCTCCTCGGGGCGTATGTCGTTGGCTTTCTTCACGCCGAGCACCGGCTTTCCGTCTGTGTAGGCAGTCTTGCCCTTGAAGAGGTTCTGCCAGCTGCGCGAATCCTTTATCTCTGCGCCGAGACCGGCTGTCTCGCCTTCATGGTTGAAGTAAGTGCCATAGACTGTCGTCTTGTCGGCATTGAGGGCGATATATCCCCATACAGGTCCCCAAAGTCCCATGCCCTTCACGAAGAGGACGTATTTCTTCTCGCCGTTGACATTGCAGAGATATACGATTCTCTTTGTCCCGGCATCGAGGGTGTCGGTCTTTTCTACTGTCTGCTGATATGCCACCTCTGCAGCCGCATCGTCGGCAAAATCTCTGATGTCGAGGGCTGCAAGCACCTGCTTCTTCACGTCAAGAGCCACGTTTGCATCTTGGCGTTCTTTCAATGATGTATAGACGAAAGCGAGGCAGAATGCCACTATCACCACGAGGACAACACTATATATAATAATGTATGTGTTGCTGTTTGTATTGAATTTCTTTTCCATGACAGATGCGGTATTATTTCTTCAAACGGTTGAGTCTTCGGGATATGTTGCGCTGTACGACACACCAGTCGATGAGAGGAGCGCAGACATTCATGAGCAGAATGGCAAGCATCATGCCCTCGGGATAGCCCGGGTTCATAACGCGCACTACAACGGCGACGATGCCGATGAGGAAGCCATAGACCCACTTGCCGCATTCCGTGCGTGCTGCGGTGACAGGGTCGGTTGCCATAAACACTGCACCGAAGGCGAAGCCGCCGAGCACGAGATGGTCAACCACATCCAGCGGCGACATTCCTATCTGATTGAAGAGCAGTGCGGTCAGTGCGCCGCCTGCAAAGACAGAGGTGATGATTTTCCATGAGGCGATGCCGGTCCAGAGGAGCAGCAGTGCTCCGATGGCGATGGCTATCACGCTTGTCTCGCCCATAGAGCCCGGGATGAGCCCGACAATGGCTGCACAGGTGTCTATCTGGGCTGTGGCACCCTGTGCCGCAAGGGCGAGCGGGGTGGCGGCTGTCGTGGCGTCAGGAAGGTTGTGGCCCAGACCGAGAATCTGGTCAGTGGCTACCCAGCATTTGTCGCCGGACATCATCGTCGGATAGGAGAAGAAGAGGAAGGCGCGGGCCGCAAGGGCAGGGTTGATGAAATTCATGCCGGTGCCGCCGAATATCTCCTTGCAGAAAATCACGGAGAAGGCGCAGGCGAGTGCGAGACACCACAACGGGCAGTTGACGGGAATGACAAGAGGAATGAGTATGCCGGTGGCGAGATATCCCTCCTGTATCTCCTCTTTCTTCCATTGCGCCCATGCGAACTCTATCGACAGGCCGACAGCATAGCTGACGACAATCTTGGGCAGCATCTGCAGGAATCCATAGACGAACATCGAGAGATGTGATGTCGTTTCGAGCTGCCCGGCGTATGCGGCATTCTGATAGCCGATGTTGTACATTCCGAAGAGCAGGGCGGGCAAGAGGGCGATTATGACAAAGCTGATGACACGTTTTGAATCGATGGAATCGTGGATGTGCACACCGCTCTTTGACGTGCTGTCAGGCACGAAGAGGAAGGTCTCGATGCCCTCGAAGACACTGCCGAAGGCCTGGAACCTGCCACCCGGTTCGAAGTTTGGTTTTATCTTGTCGAGATAATTTCTTAATGCTTTCATTTTTTATGATGAAGGGGTGATGATGTATGATTTATGAATTGTTTCAGGCGTTCTCTTTACGGAGGATGTCAAGACCTTCACGCACAATCTTCTGGAGCTCGAGTTTTGAAGAATCGACAAACTCCGCCAGGGCGAAGTCCTCGGGGCTGACTTCGTATATTCCAAGTTCCTCCTGCCTGTCGATGTCTCCAGTGATGATTGCCTTTATCAGATATTCCGCATATATGTCCATAGGCAGCACTCTGTCGTATTCTCCGGACATGATGATATGACGTTCGCCGCCTTTGACGCGAGCGTCGCAGTCATACTCTCTGCCCTTCGGCATGAGCCATGACAGATACGAACGGTTGGATGAGAACTGTCTCGGGCGCGGCATTATCCATCCGAAGAATTCGTTGGCGTCATCACCTTCGGGTATGACAGTGATCTCTGTCACCTGCGGTCCGATGAAGCATTTCGGGCATACGCGCTTTCCTGTCAGAGGATTGCCGCAGATGATTCTGTTGTTGCCGTCGTTTATCCTGCCGCCGGTGACAGTGCCTACGTTCTGTCCTACGAGAACCTCACTATATCCGGGCTTCTTAACCTCCTGTCCTGCAAGGGCTATGACATGTCTGAGGTCAACTTTTCCTGTAAGGAACAGCCTTCCGATGAAAATCACTGTCGTGGGTGTCACCGTCCAGACCACCTCTCCCTTGTTCACGGGCATGGTGTTGTTGATCTGCACCCCGACATTGCCTGCCGGACATTTGCCTTTGAAGACAGTGACATCAGCGTCTTTCAGGCTGCCCAGGACAGTGGCCTGCTTCTCTGAAATGCCGACATACACTTTCTGTATGCGTGCCAGGGCGGAGATGCCTGTCTGGAACGCATCGAGGTTCTGTTCCAGCTCATAGTCAAAATCTGAGGACAGGGGCATATCCCTGAATGCCGAAACATGAATGGAGCGCGGCTTCTCTGTAGGGTTTGTAGAGACCGCATAAGGCAACTGGTTGATATATCCGAAGATACCCGCATCAAGCAGAGCGGCTACAACATCGTCACCTGTAAGCGAAGAGACTGCTTTTGCGCCGAAATCACGGTATTCGATTTCCTTGTCTGCCTGTATCCTGACAGACAACACTTTTCTGCGCTCTCCGCGCTCCACCTCGGTCACGACACCGCTGACAGGAGAAGAGAACTTCACTTCCGGAAAATGCTTGTTGAGAAAAAGCGGGTCACCCGCCAGCACTCTGTCGCCGGCCTTAACGACAACTTTCGGGGTGACGCCAACAAAATCGTCAGGACAAAGGGCGAAGACATCACCGCGTGCGACAGGAATATCCTCCACAGGTGCTGTCCCCCTCAGTTTGATGTCCAATCCTTTTCGTAACTTTACTACCTTAACCATTGAACTGTATTTTAAAAATGAAATGAATTGCATGAAAACATGAACCGTATGCACGTTGCCCACGCACATAAAGTTGCGTCTGCAAAATTAAACAAAAATTTGGTAAATATCGACTATATATATAGAAAGATTTCGTTTTGAAGATATTTTTTTGTAATTTTGCAACAAATTTTCGATATATATCAAGAAGTTACGTTACATATTGCTGATTGTTGCATGGTCCGTCATCGGGCTGTACACCTTGGGTGTTGTGCTGCTGCATGTTCCGGCGGTGCAACATTTTGTTGCCTGCAAGGCCGCCGACACCATAGCGGAGAAAGTGGGCACAAAGGTAAAGATAGGAAATGTGAGCCTTGGCTTCCTGACCAGAATCATCATCGACGACGTGACGATAGACGACCAGCGGGGGAAGCAGATGCTGAAATGCGGACGCCTCTCGGCGAAGATTGACATCAGCGAGTTGCTGCGCGGAGAATTCGTGATTTCATCGGCACAAATCTTCAGTATGAAGGCTGACATCTGCAGAAGCGGCAGCGACAAGCCGCTCAACTGCCAGTTTCTCATCGACAGTCTGTCGTCAGGGAAGAAGAGCGGCGATTCGAAATTCAGCCTTGAGATATCATCATTGATAATCAGGAACACCGCCCTTTCATACAACAAGACAGACGAAACGGTCAGGCCTAACCGCTTCGACCCAAACCACGTCAACATCGAAAATCTCAGCAGCCATATCATACTGAACAGAATGAGCGGCGACACGCTGTCGCTCCGCATGAAGAGACTCTCATTCACGGAAACGAACAGCCGTCTGAAAGTCAACGACATATCTTTCGCCGCACATCTCGGAAAGACATCTGCTGATGTGAAGAATTTCAACCTGCAGACAGACTGCAGCGACATCAGCATCGACGTGACGGCAAAGAAAAGCGGCAGCCGCTTCACCGCGCTCAGCCTGCAAAGCCACCATTCCGCCTTGTCAGCCAACGACATCGCCGCCTTCATACCACAACTGCGGGGCTTGAACAAGACTTTCTTCATTGACGCCGACATCAAGGCGGACACCAATCACATCGACATGAAAGAGCTGCTCGTCAAGAGTTCGGGCCTCTCTCTCTCGTTGGCAATGACCGGCACATGCCGTACTGTCACGGACATCTTCTCGTCAATGCCGGCGAGGCTGTCGCAAGTGCCCGACTGGCATCTGGCAGTGAACAGCCTTGACATGGAAGCCGCTTTCATCCATGACATTCTGAAGGCGTTCGGGACAGACGCCGCCCTGCTCCGCAACCTCGGGAGAATACGGCTTGACGCCGCCCTGTCAAGCCGCCGTAACATCATCAGGGGCGACGCGCAACTCATCACAGCCGCCGGCGGGATAGACGCAGAGGTGGCGTGCAGAGACAACAAGCTGGGCATGAGGCTCGCGACACGAGGGCCTCTGAATCTCGGACAAATCATCGGCACAGCATACACAGGCCGAATAGACGCGACGCTCGATGCCGAGGCTGCCTTTGAAGAGGAGGGCGGCAACCTGCACTCTGTCAATGCACGAATCGCCGTCCCTGACCTGAGCATGAACAACCGTGACTTCAGCGACATCAAGGCAGAGCTGAACAGCACCAAGGCAAAGACAACACTGACGGCAACGATAGACGACCGCAATCTCAACGCACGGATAGACCTTGAGGCGTCAAACCTGCTCACGATTCTTAACAAGGGCATCAACGGCAACGCAACATTCTCTGTCACAGACATTAAGGATGTCACGGCAAGGGGAGAGATAAACCATATCAACCCGTGGGCACTGAACATAACAGACAAATACGGTCCGGCGGCTTCGTTCTCTTTCCATACGTCAGCATCGGTCGGCTCCCTCTCCTCTCCCTTGGACAACCTGCACCTGAACATCGGCAATCTCTTCATGCAGAACACGAAAGAGCCGTTCTTCTGCCACAACATCGACGCCGTCTCTACGGTGCAGCCCGACGGCAGACGCCTGGCAAGCGTCACGTCAGACTTCTGTGACATCAAGGCAGAGGGCTACTTCTCGTGGAAATCGCTGGGGCAGACATTGTCAAATGTCATAACCGACAAGACACCGCACCTGCTCGCCACACCGTCACGCCGCCACACTACGGACAACATCAGCATAGAGGCGGAGATAAGAAGCACGTCATTCCTCCGCTCTCTCGCAGACATCAACATACACAACGGCAGTCCGATAATGCTCAAGGCATACGTCAACGGAGCCTCCAACGCAGCGTCTGTCTCCTTCTCCGCACCGGCACTGCAACTCTCGGGCACAAAGCTGAACAACTCGGATATACATCTATATACAAGATGCGACACCCTGCTGCTCGACGCCAGAACCACACGGCAAGACGACAAGGCACGCAACATGTCCCTATGTCTCGCAGCCTCTGCTTCGCACAACTCTCTGAACACCTCGCTGCGATGGGCGACAGACAACAGAAGTGATTTCAGAGGCGTATTGAACTGCAACAGCATCTTCTCAAAATCACCCGACGGAGAACGCACCGCACACATCTCCGTCGAACCCTCCGAGATGTATATACAGGACACCCTGTGGCATATCCGGCCGTCGAGAATCATGATAGGGCAGAAAGACATCACCGTTGACAACTTCCTGATAGAACACGACAAGCAGCATATCGCCATCGACGGCAGGCTGAGGCAGAATGCCAGCGATTCGCTCGTGCTCAACCTCAGCGACATCAATGTGGCGTACATCATGAACCTCATAAACTTCCATTCTGTCGATTTTGCCGGCGACGCATCCGGAACAGCCGTCGTGAAGAAACCTTTCTCCAAACTTCAGGCAGAGGCACGCCTCACGGTGAGCAATTTCCTTTTTGAACAGGGCAGGATGGGCACACTGTCCGTCAGTGCCGGATGGGACAACCAGTCCGGACAGATAAACCTCGAAGGCCAATGCCTCGACCCTGACGTCATTCCTGAAAACGGGGAGGAGAAAGACAGTACATATCCCGGGACAGCAGCCACTACGCCACGCCAGAACTGGGGCATCACTGACGTGAAGGGATATGTCTCCATAAAGAAGAACTACATCGACCTCGACATCAAGGCACGCAACACAAGGGCGGAGTTCCTGCAGACATTCTGCAGCAGCTTCCTTGACAGCGTCTCCGTCCACACGACAGGCGACCTCCGGCTGTGGGGCGACCTGAGCGAGATAAGCCTCACAGGAACTGCCGTGGCAAACGGAAAAGTTTTCGTCACGCCGTTAGGCACGGCATACACGCTGCGCGACGACACCGTCAGCCTCGTACACAACGACATCCGCTTCGCACGCTGTAAAGTATATGACAGCAACGGCAACTACGGCATCGTGAACGGGGCCATACACCACCAATACCTCAGCCGCATGACATACGACATCAATGTGCAGGCAGAACACCTCCACTGCTACGAACAGCCCATAGGATACGGAGAATCATTCGGCGGACATGTCATAGGCTCGGGCACCTGCAAGATAACGGGCAGACCCGGAGAGATCGTGTTCGACATAGAGGCTTACCCGGAGAAAGGGTCTGAAATAGTTTACAACATCTCATCGCCCGAAACGCTGCAGAACCAGGAGTTCATCACATGGCGCACAACGGCACGAGAAACGGACATCCTGCAGGACAGGAAAAACGACGGCAGGCAGGCTGACAGACAGGCGGGCACCGGCAGACGGCTGACATACGGAATGCCGGCAGAAGACAATGGCACGGATGTTGTCAGCAGGAAAACAGAGACCGCCGCAACGACAACCGCCGACGACGATTTCACCACAAACATACACCTCAACTTCCTCATACACGCCAGCACCGCCAACACCCTCCGCCTGATAATGGACGAGCGGACAGGAGACTACATCACCCTGCGAGGCTACGGAACAATGCGCGCAAACTACTATAACAAAGGCGGGATGCAGATATACGGCAACTACAACGTGGAACAGGGCGAATACAAAATGACGATACAGAAGGTCATCACCAAGAGTTTCGAGTTCATGCCCGGCGGGAAGATAGCCTTCGGCGGAGACCCCTATGACGCCACGGTGAATCTGCAGGCACAGTATGTCGTGCCGTCAGTGCCGCTCTCTGACCTCAGCATCGGCAACTCCTTCTCGAAGAACAATGTCAGGGTCAACTGTCTCATGAACATCACCGGAACAGCCGAACACCCCGTCGTCGATTTCGACCTCGCGCTGCCGCAGGCAAGCCCCGATGTCCAGCAGATGATTACATCTGTCATGGATTCCGAACAGAGGCGCACACAGCAGGTCCTCTACCTGCTGTCCGTCGGAAGATTCTATGCCGGCGACAACACCGCCAACGGCAACTATTCGCAGGCCTCGCTCGCCATGCAGTCGTTCCTCTCCGGCACTGTCTCGCAACAGCTGAACAACATCATATCCGATGTCGTACTGAAGAGCAACAACTGGAACTTCGGGGCGAACATCTCGCCAGGCGACGAAGGCATGATGAACGCGGAATACGAAGGCATCATTTCCGGCAGCATGTTCAACAACAGGCTGCTTGTCAACGGACAGTTCGGATACCGCGACAACACCAATGCCACGACATCATTCATCGGAGACTTCGACATCAGATACCTGCTCTTTCCCAACGGCAACCTGCAGGTGAAGGTGTACAACCAGACATCAGACAGATATTTCACGAAATCAAACCTCAACACCCAAGGCTTCGGCATCATCTTCAAACACGACTTCACGAATTTCCTGCCGGGCTTCATGAGGCGGAAGAAATACATGGAACCCAAGAAAACGACAGACACAAGATGAAAGAAAACAACAGACATACAGACCCGGAAAGCCTCTCGGCGGACTTCTCTCCCTCCACGCCGGGACAGGACAGCGGCGAGGGCATGACACACGATGTCCTCCCCGAAACTCCCGTGCCACAAGATTGCACGCAGGACATGACGGCGGGCAGCCGCGAAGAGTGCGCGCCGCACCATGACACCGTCACGGAAAACACCGGCGCCAAAGCGACAGCCACACCCTCGGCGGACGAAGACTTTGCCGAGGTGTGCAGCGACAGCTCGTCCTTAGACGAAGACGACAGCGACGACGGCGGCGGTGACAGCCCGCGCGGCATTCCCAACCCGTTCAACGAGATGTTCAGAGAGGCGTCACGGCTTCTCGGCGAGACAGTGCGCCAGCGCAGGTCATCCACTCTCGACCCCACGGGCAAGTCCGGGACACCCGTGCTCGACAGCTTCTCCACCGACCTCACCGCAGCAGCGGCCGCCGACAGCCTCGACCCCGTCGTCGGGCGTGAGGAAGAGATGGCGCGCATCGCAGAAATACTCTGCCGGCGGAAGAAGAACAACCCCATCCTCATCGGCGAACCCGGCGTTGGCAAAAGCGCCGTCGTGGAAGGGCTCGCACAGCAGATTGCGCGACGCACATGCTCGCCGGTCCTCTTCACGAAGCGCATCCTCGCGCTCGACCTCACCGCCGTCGTGGCCGGCACGAAATACCGCGGCGATTTCGAAGAGCGTATCAAGGGCGTCATCAAAGAGCTCGAGGCCAACCCCGACATCATCATCTTCATCGACGAGATACACACCCTGATAGGCGCCGGAGGCGCATCGGGAGGCATGGATGCTGCCAACATCCTGAAACCCGCGCTCGCAAGAGGAGGGATACAGTGCATCGGAGCCACCACGACAGACGAATACAGGAAAAGCATCGAACGTGACGGAGCTCTCGACCGCCGCTTCCAGAAAGTGCAGATCAACGCAACCACCACAGAAGAGACGCTTCACATACTCCGCAACATAAAGACAAGGTACGAGAGACACCATCACGTCACCTTCACCGACAGCGCTCTCAGCGCCTGCGTCACACTCACCGAACGCTACATCCCCGACAGGCAGCTCCCGGACAAGGCCATTGACGCGATGGACGAGACAGGCTCAAGGCTCCACCTCCAAAGCACACTCCACTCCCCCGCGATACGCAAGGCCGAGCAGCAGCTCCTCGAGATACAGGCGAAGAAGAAGCGGGCCGTCATGAGCCAGAACTACGAACTCGCCGCAG
The DNA here is from genome assembly GCA_004555245.1 of Bacteroidales bacterium. GTDB lineage: Bacteria > Bacteroidota > Bacteroidia > Bacteroidales > Bacteroidaceae > Prevotella. Next base: position 5,710 of record SFIS01000050.1, on the reverse strand, counting down.
CTCTCCGCGACGAACAGGAGAAAACAAAGAACCGTCTGCAGAAACTCATGTCCGGCAACGGCGACACGCAGGACAGCTACGCCACCGCAGGGGAGGATGATGTCCGGCAGACCGTCTCGCAGATGAGCGGCATCCCCCTCCGCCATGTCGATACACACGAGATGTCACGGCTCAGGACGCTCGCAGACACTCTCCGGCGCACCGTCGTCGGACAAGCGCACGCCGTCAATGCCGTCGTGCGCTCCATACAGCGCAGCCGCCTCGGGCTCCACGACCCGCGCCGCCCCGTAGGAGCATACATGTTCCTCGGACCCACCGGCGTCGGCAAGACATACCTCGCCCAGCAGATTGCCGAACAGCTCTTCGGCACGGCAGACGCCCTCATACGCATCGACATGAGCGAATACAACGAGAGCTTCAACACCTCACGGCTCGTCGGAGCTCCTCCGGGATATGTGGGACACGATGAAGGCGGACAGCTCACCGAACGTGTCAGACGACGCCCCTACTCCGTCATCCTCCTCGACGAGATAGAGAAGGCACACCCAAGCGTCTATAACATCCTGCTCCAGGTGCTCGACGAAGGAAGGCTCACCGACTCCAACGGACATCTCACCGACTTCCGCCACACCATCATCATCATGACATCCAACACCGGGACAAGACAGCTGAAAGACTTCGGCAGAGGCATAGGATTCCCCGCAGCGCAGACTGACGCAGGCCGCCCCGCAGCAGAAGACACAGAACGTGCGGCGGGCATCATGAAGCGGGCGCTTGAACGGCAGTTCGCACCCGAGTTCCTCAACCGCCTCGACGAGATTGTCACCTTCAACCAGCTCACTCTCCCCTCCGTCAGGAAAATCATCGACAACGAACTCGCCGGCCTACGCCAAAGGCTGCACGCCCTCGGCTACAGCCTCTCTGTCTCTGAAAAGGCGAAAGACTACATCGCACGGCAGGGATACGACATACAGTACGGGGCACGCCCCCTGAAACGCGCTGTGCAGCAGCACGTCACCGACGCCGTCTGCAACATCATGCTGAACCAAAGCATCGAGCCCGGAGCAGTGATAAGAATAACACATCCCAAAGCCGACGGCCCTCTCGTCATCACCACAGCCGAAGACAAGAAGCGGAAACCAAAGCCCGCAGCGACATCATGACGACAACATCCCCGACACCCGGCATGAAAACCATCCTCGCCATAGCAGGCAGCGACAGCGGCGCAGGAGCCGGAATACAGCAGGACATCAAGGCGGCGGCGGCGATGGGATGCTACGCCACCACCGCCCTCACTGCCGTCACCGCCCAGAACACGGCAGGCGTGATACATGTCATGCCCCTCCCGCCGCACGTCGTGCGGAAACAGATAGAGGCAGTGCTCGAAGATTTCGACGTCGCGGCCATAAAAGTCGGTATGCTCCCGGACGCCGCGGTGCTGCAGGCCGTCGTCTCCGCCATCACACAGTGCTGTCAGGGCAGAGGCATCCCTCCCGTCATCTACGACCCCGTCATGGTCTCCACGTCGGGCACACCGCTGATGCAGGCAGACTGCATGAAGGCGGCAGAACGGCTCCTCTTCCCCGTCTGCACACTCGTCACGCCCAACATCCCCGAGGCGGAACGGCTCTCGCACCTCCCCGTCACATCGCCCGCACAGCTCGAGGCGGCAGGGCGGCATCTCGTACACACCCGCCACACCGCCTTCCTCCTGAAAGGCGGACATGCCGCAGGCGACACGATGACAGACACTCTCTTCCTCGAAGATTCCACCGTCCACACCTACACCCTGCCCAAACTCGACACCCGCAACCTCCACGGCACAGGATGCGCCACATCCACCGCCATAGCGGCGGCTCTCGCCATGGGACACTCTCTGCCCGATGCCGTCAGCATAGCGAAACAGCTCGTCTTCCGGGCTATACAAAGGGCACAGCATACCGACATAGGACACGGCAACGGACCCATCCTATTCTTCTGACTACACTCCGACGGCATAAGGACGACAGAGGAGACTATACACCGACGGCATATAACAATCATAGCGGCCATCACATCGTAAAGAAAGTGGTGACCACTATTTTGGTGTATAATGCTTGATACAGTATTACGATATGTAGGACCATCAGCTCACCACAATTCGAGACGCGTAACGTAGAGGATAGGTGAGACGATGTCGTGAATGTGTGACGTACAGTTCCCCGTATAAGGACTGTCAGGGCAGGTCGATGAGTTTCATGCCCTGTTCGAGGGCTTCGATATTCAGCGGAATGAGGGCGTGGTGTCTTTCGGGCAGTGTCTTGTACAGAGCCTTGCGTATGCCGTCGAGGCTGACGACGGGGCAGACTTTCAGCAGGGAGCCGAGAATGATCATGTTGAACACCTTGGCGTTGTGCATCGCGGCGGCTTTCTCCATGCCGTTGACAGGATAAACGGCGATGTCGGTACGGGACGGGGGGTTGGCTATTCCGTAGTTGTCATAGACGAGCACGCCACCGGGCTTCACCCTGTCCTGGAACTTGTCGAGCGAGGGCTGGTTGAGGACGACGGCGACATCGAAGCTGCTGAGTACGGGGGAGGATATACGCCTGTCGCTGACGATGACGGTGACATTGGCAGTGCCTCCGCGCTGTTCGGGACCATAGGCTGGCATCCATGTCACCTCTTTGCCTTCCATGAGGGCGGAATAGGCGAGAATCTTTCCCATGGAGAGGACGCCCTGTCCTCCGAAGCCGGATATTATGATTTCTTTCTTCATAGTGTCGGGTTGTTGTGTCTTGCGTTTTCCGCTGTGCATACGGTGTCTTTTATGTCCCCTTTGGGATATTTGGCAAACATGTTCTGCTGCATCCACCTGTTAGCCTGTGCGGGTGTGAGTTTCCATCCGCTGTTGCAGGTGGAGAGGATTTCGACGAGACTTGCGCCGCATCCGTCGATGGAAGCTTGGAAGGCCTTGCGTATGGCGGCCTTTGCCTTTCGTATGGCGGCGACGTTCTCCACGCTCTGCCGGGTGACATAGCAAGTGCCGTCAAGGTGTGCGGCGAGTTCCGTGATGTTGAGGGGATATCCGTGCAGGTCGGGCTGTCTGCCGTAGGGGCATGTGGATGTCTTCTGTCCGAGGAGAGTGGTGGGGGCCATCTGTCCTCCTGTCATGCCGTATATGGCGTTGTTGATGAAGATGGCGGTGACGTTCTCTCCGCGCGAGAGGGCGTGGAGTGTCTCGCAGGCTCCGATGCAGGCGAGGTCGCCGTCGCCCTGGTATGTGAAGACGAGGCGGTCTTTCCACAGGCGTTTTACCGCCGTTGCCACGGCAAGGGCACGGCCGTGTGCCGCCTCCTGCCAGTCGATGTCTATGTATCTGTAGGCGAAGACGGCGCAGCCGACGGGACATATACCGACGGTCTTGTCCTGCATGCCCATTTCTTCAACCACTTCCGCCACGAGTTTGTGGACTACTCCGTGGGAGCAGCCGGGGCAATAGTGCATCGGGGTGTCGTTCAGCAACGAGGGCTTGGCATAGACGAGATTTTCCGGTTTTATGATTTCGCTGTTCATTGTATTTTTTTTGTTGACGGGTGTTTCTGTTGACGGGTTGACGGGAAGTCTCCCTGGGCTTGCGAGAAAGACGGGTTGACGGGAAGTCTCCCTTGAGCTTGCGAAAAAGGACGAGTCAGCGGGTTGGCGTGTTGAAACGTTTCAGAGCCTCCACTATCTCGTAAGGTTCGGGTACGATGCCGCCAAGTCGTCCGAAATGTTCGGCTGGTACAGAGCCGTTGAGTGCGAGCCGCACATCCTGTATCATCTGTCCGGCATTGATTTCCGCGACGAGTACGCCCCGTTTGCCCTGTGCCGCCCTGCGCAGAGCCTCGTCTGGGAAGGGCCAGAGGGTGACGGGTCGGAAAAGTCCTGCGTTTATGCCCTCGTCGCGCGCCTCCTCGATAGCCTTTTCGGCAATGCGTGCCGCGCTGCCGAAAGCAACGACCAGCCATTGGGCGTCGTCACACCATTTTGCCTCGTATCTCACCTCGCGTTGTCTAATCAGCGCATATTTCTCCTGCAGGCGGATGTTGTGCTTCTCCATATTCTCGGGCTTGAGGTCGAGTGAGGTGATGATGTTTGGTTTGCGGCCTGCTGTCCTGCCTGTCGTTGCCCACGGACATTCGCTCATCACCTCATCGTCGGTGCGCCGGGGCTTCTGGGGCGGCAGTACGACACGCTCCATCATCTGTCCGATGACACCGTCGGAGAGAATCATCACGGGATTGCGGTATCTGAAGGCTATCGTGAATGCAAGATCTACGAAGTCAGCCATTTCCTGTACGGAAGAAGGTGCGAGAACGACGACGTTATAGTCACCGTTTCCGCCTCCCCGCGTAGCCTGGAAATAGTCGCTCTGCGAGGGTTGTATGGTGCCGAGGCCGGGGCCTCCTCTCTGCACGTTGACGACAACTCCGGGAACTTCCGCTCCAGCCATATACGCCATTCCCTCCTGCATGAGAGCCACTCCCGGGCTTGAAGATGTGGTGATGACGCGTTTTCCGGAGCTTGCGCCTCCATATACCATGTTTATGGCAGCCACCTCACTCTCAGCCTGCAGCACGACCATGCCGGTGGTCTCCCAGGGTTTGAGGAGGGCGAGGGTTTCGATTATCTCGCTCTGCGGCGTGATGGGATAGCCGAAGAAGCCGTCGGCTCCGCAGCGTATGCAGGCATGGGCTATGGCCTCGTTGCCTTTCAGCAGTTGTATGTCTTGTTTGTCTGACATGATGTCTATTTTTCGTGTTTGTTCTCGCGGGTTTTGTACTGTGACATCCGCAATAGTGTCGTTCAAAGTTTCTTTCAGCCGACTTGCCAACTTGTCAACCTTTGTCAGCTTGTCAACCTTTGCCGGCCTTTGTCCTATATACTTCTATGCATGCGTCGGGGCACACTATGGCGCATGAGGCGCATCCGATGCACCGTTCGGCGTTGGGGGTCTCGACGTAGTGATATCCGCTCATGTTGACGCGCAGAGGGGACAATGCCAGCACGTCTTTGGGACATGCCTCCACGCAAAGTGCGCATCCCTTGCAGCGTTCTGTGTTTATGACAACAGCTCCTTTGTTCATATATATATGTAGTTTACGGGTTCTTTCAGACTATGGGTTATAGTAGTCTTTATGGCGGAAAGCCATGATGCTCTCGAGCATCTCGTTGGCGGCGGCTGCCGGGCTGTCGGCATCAAGTGCCACGGCCTCGAGATAACAGTTCTGCGCACGCATGAAATCGCCTCGCCGGCACCAGTCGTTGCCAGTTTCGTACAGCCGTCGTGCACGGGCTTTCGCCGTGTCTTGTGTCTGTTTCATATTGCGAAGTTAGTTTGTTTTTCTCAGTTTATATTCCAAAATGCCGAATTTTAAACTATATTAAACTTGTTTCAGGTAAAAATGCGCACACGGCACACTGGGTGTGCAGTTTTTTCGCCGGGGAAAACAGATTGCCTTTTTGGGGTTTTCAAAATCAGCGTTCTGCACTTCGGAAAGCAGCTGTTGCAACAGAGGGAAATCCGCCCGATAGGGTGTACAGTTTGATGTGTAAAAATTGAATATCCTAATTCTGAAGTTCATGTTTGTAATTATTGTTGTCCGCTAAAACTTCGTCACTCTCGTATGCGTATATGCATGGACATGTAAGTTTCGAAAAATAAAAATTTGGGCTGATTCCTATTTGC
>SFIS01000108.1 GCA_004555245.1 Bacteroidales bacterium | reverse complement strand
TAAGGTAAAGAATATCCTCGTAGTGGGCGAGAATGCCGTGAAGATGATGACAGTGGGTGGCGGTTCTTCTTCTCTGAAGGTGCAGCGTGAGGTGTCGCCTTTCGACGGACTGAAAGCACGCCTGAAAGGTATAGCCGAGGTGGATTATGCCCGTGGTTATGTGGGTGACGTCACCGGAGCATATAATGGAGTGACAACAGGTCAGGACCTGTCGGAATCCAGAAGCGAGGACGAATTGATTGCCGAGGCTGTGGAGAAGGCAAAGAAGGCCGACTATGTGATTGTCTTTGGTGGTCTTAACAAGAGCGACTATCAGGATTGCGAGGGACATGACCGTAAGGACTATGCCTTGCCCTACGCACAGAACAAGTTGGTTGAGGCGTTGGCTCAAGTGAACAGTCGCTTGGTGTTTGTCAATATCTCGGGCAATGCCGTTGCCATGCCTTGGATAAAGAAGGTGCCGGCTGTCATTCAGGGATGGTTTATTGGTTCGGAGGCTGGCAATGCCCTCGCCTCTGTCCTTGTGGGCGATGCCAATCCCTCAGGCAGGCTGCCGTTCTCTTGGATGCAGAGCCTCGACCATTATGGTGCGCATGCTCTTGGAGCATATCCCGGAACATGGCGCAGCGACGAGAAGATCATTGACGAGGAGTATAAGGAGGACATCTTCGTGGGCTATCGTTGGGCTGACCGGCATAAGCTGACACCTCTTGCGGAGACTGTGCAGCTGTATATCCGCGACGTAAAGTCATCGCTGCCACGTCCGGTTAAGGAACTGAAAGGATTCCAAAAGGTGACCCTTGCTCCCGGCGAACAGCGTGACATTACGTTCACTATTGACAAGTCAATGCTCAGTTACTATGATGACAGCAAAGGCGAATGGGTGATGGAACCCGGTCGTTTCGAGGCTCTCATAGGAGCATCTGCCGGCGATATAAAGTCGAAGGTGGCGTTCGAAGTGAAATAATTTCGTAACAATAACGACATAAGGTTTGGTTTTCACGATTATTTTCCGTACTTTTGCACTCAATAATACTATAAGTAAGTAGGTGTGCAAAATTATTAATATAATCCTTGCACCGCCTGCTGCGCATTATCAGCAAGTGACAACAGTCGAGTAGGATTCACTACACTCCTTTATGTCACATACTGATTATGCATCACTAATCAATACAATAATTATAAATATAATTTTGCACACCTACTTATGAAGAAAACATTATTATTGGTAGTGGCAATATTGACAGGTGCTTCAGCATTTGCCCAGAAGAAACCGATGAGGGAGTTTATCGACGAACTGATGTCGAAGATGACTCTTGAGGAGAAAATCGGTCAGCTCAACCTCCTGCCCGGTAACGACATTACCACAGGAGCTGTCATGAACAGTCCGTTAGCCAAACTCACTGAAGAGGGTAAGCTGGGAGCTGTACTGAATGTAAAGGGACAGGACAAGATAAAGGAACTTCAGCGCATTGCCGTGAAGAAGAGCCGCTTAGGCATACCGTTGCTCGTGGGGCAGGATGTCATCCATGGCTATCAGACGGTATTCCCCATTCCTCTTGCACAGGCTTGTTCGTGGGACATCAAGGCTATCGAAAACGGAGCGCGCATTGCCGCCAAGGAAGCCACTGCACAGGGCATCAACTGGGTGTATAGCCCGATGGTTGACATCGCCATCGACCCACGTTGGGGACGTGTGGCAGAGGGAGCTGGCGAAGACCCGTACCTGGGCTCTCGCATCGGCGAGGCTATGGTGAGGGGATTCCAAGGTAACTACGGCAAGGAGAACGTGATGGCTTGCGTGAAGCATTTCGCCCTCTACGGGGCTGCCGAGGCTGGCAGGGACTACAACACGGTGGATATGAGCCGCGTGAGGATGTACAACCAGTATCTCGCTCCTTACAAGGCTGCCGCCGAGGCTGGCGCCGGTTCTTTTATGTCGTCGTTCAATGTTGTTGACGGCATTCCCGCCACTTGCAACAAGTGGCTGCTCACCGATCTGCTGCGCAACGATTGGAAATATGATGGTTTTGTGGTCACCGACTACGGTTCCATCAACGAGGCTGTCGTTCATGGCATAGGCGACCTGTCGGTCGCTTCCGAACGTGCGTTGAAAGCCGGAACGGATATGGACATGTGTTCCAATGCCTTTATCTCACAGTTGGAGGGACTGCTGAAGTCGGGCAGGATATCCCAGACGGACATCGACAATGCCTGCCGACGCGTGCTTGAAGCCAAGTATAAGCTCGGACTTTTCGACGACCCTTATCGCTTCTGCGAACCGAAACGTCTGAAGACCGACATCTACAACGATGAGCACAGGAAGGCTGCAAGGGAAATGGCTGCCAAGACTTTCGTGTTGCTTAAAAATGGAGGATGTGCAGCACCTGTCCTTCCTTTGAAGAAGCAGGGAAAGATTGCCCTTATAGGTCCTCTCGCCGACAACCGCTCAAATATGGTTGGATGCTGGTCAACGGGTGACATCCCTGAGCGTTATTCCACTCTTAAGGAGGCTATGGAACGTGCTGTAGGCGACAAGGCACAGGTGCTGTTTGCCCAAGGCTGCAACATCTATGCCGACGAGAAGACGCAGGAGGGAGCAACATTTGGCAGACCAATCGACCGCGTGGATGATGCCAAGGCAAAGGCTGAGGCATTGCGCATTGCCGAGGAGGCTGATGTGATAGTTTGTGCTATGGGCGAGATGGCGGAGATGAGCGGAGAGAGTTCGTCGCGTGCCGACATTTCCTTGCCATGCGTGCAGAAGGAACTCCTGAAGGCTCTTGTCGCTACGGGCAAACCTGTGGTGCTGCTCAACTTCTCCGGCCGCCCTACCGTGATGTCGTGGGAGGTGGAGAATGTGCCTGCCATTCTCAATGTGTGGTTTGGCGGTTCGGAAACGGGCGATGCCATCTGCGATGTTATCTTCGGCGAGAAGTCGCCTTCGGGTCATCTCACCATGACCATGCCAAAGGCTCTCGGACAGATACCTGTTTATTATAATCATCTGAACACTGGCCGCCCGGTACCTGAGGGAGCGAAAGAGTATCGCAAATTTCAGAGCAACTATATCGATGTGCGCAACGACCCGCTCTATCCTTTCGGATTCGGACTCAGCTACACCACGTTTGAATATGGCAAACCGCGACTGAGCGGCACGACGATGAATGCCGGCGGCAAACTCAGCCTCACTGTCAGTGTGAAGAACACCGGCAAGTATGACGCCGACGAGGTGGTTCAGCTTTACATCCGCGACTTGGCTGCTTCCATCAGCCGGCCTGTCAAGGAGTTGAAGGGCTTTGAGCGCATCTCACTGAAGGCAGGCGAAAGCCGTGACGTCACTTTTGATATCGACACCGACATGCTTAGGTTCTACAACAGCGACCTGCAGTTTGTGGCAGAGCCCGGCGACTTCGAGGTGATGGTAGGCGGCAATAGCCGTGACGTACAGAGTTTGAAATTCACGTTGCAATAATACACTATGCGGTGTTTCCTGACCCTTTTGATGTCGGTAGTGTCATTGTATGTGCTTGCCGACAACGAAGAGCTTTACCGAAGCCTGGACGAAGCAATCGCCCGGGCTCCGGACTTTGTGAAGAAACGCGAACAGCGGATTGGTGTTGTCAAGCAGCGCCTCCAAAAGGCTACTGACGAAGAGGGACGCTATCAGCTGGCGTGCAGCCTCTTTAACGAATATATGCCATACAAGAGCGATTCCGCCGCAAAGTATGTATATGAAGCCATCCTCATAGCCGAGAAAAGAGGCAGCAAGTCGGATTTGTGTCTTACACGTTCCCTGTTGGCTTTCCTCTGTTCGTCAACGGGACAGTATGTCGAGTCAAGGCGCATCCTCGATTCCACCGACATTGCAGGTGTTGACAGAGAGACTCTGGGACAATATTACAAGTCGCTCGCGCATGTATATGGCGAGATGGCATATTACAGCAATATCCCCAAGCTGAAATACGAATTCTTTGCAAAACAGGAAGAATATACGGAGAAAATATATGAGACACTCCCTCCCACCAACGATTACTACCTACAGCAGAAGGAGCAGGATTGCTATAAAAAAGGAGATGTTGAGGGCGCGCTTCACTACAGCGACAAGCGACTGGAAACCGCACGTCCCGACAGCCATGAGTTTGCCATTGCCGCATTCTATCGCTCTATGGATCTACGTAAGGTGGGAAAGACACAGGAGGCGATGGCATGGCTTGCCAAGTCAGCCATCTGCGATGTGCGTAATGCCGTGATGGACCAGGGCTCGTTGTGGGAACTCGCCAACCTGCTTGCTCAGGAGGGCCAAATCGAGCGTGCCCGCGTATATATCACTTTTGCATGGGAATGTGCCAATATTTATAGCACTCATGTGCGCAGCTGGCAGATTTCCCCTATCCTGTCGAGCATCGACCGGCAGTATCAGAAAGAGATAGAGCATACCAACTCCATGCTGACCAATATGACCATTGCGGTAAGCGTCCTCTTGCTTTTTCTCGTGGTATTGCTTATGTATGAATATCGTCGTCGGCGGCAGTTGAAGGAGGCGCATAATGAGTTGAGCGAAAAGAATGCCCAGACGAAGTCTCTTAACGAAGAACTCCTTCAGGCCAATCTCGCACTTGACGACACCAACCGACAGTTGAAGACCCTCATCAGCCAGCTCAACGAGCAGACAAGGGTCAAGGAGGTGTATGTGGGACGCTTCATGAGCCTCTGTTCCGACTATATCGACAAGATTGACGATTTTCGTAAGCGTGTCAACCGTATGGTGAAGGGGCGGGAGTATGAAGAGCTGTATCGTTTGACAAAATCCACCGACATGAAGACGCAGGAGATAGACGACCTCTGTGCCAATTTTGACAATGCCTTCCTTCACCTCTTCCCTAATTTCATCTCTGATTTCAACGCCCTCCTGCGGCCGGAAGAGCGAATCGAGGTGTCTGGAGAGTATAAGCTGAACACCACCCTGCGTATCTTCGCCCTCATTCGTTTGGGCATCGACGACAGTTCGCGTATTGCCAAGTTCCTGCATTATTCGGTCAACACCATCTATAACTATCGAGCGCGTGTAAAAGGCGCAGCCATTACCCGTCGTGATGATTTTGAGACAAGGGTGAAAAATATCGGAATGTAGGTGGAAATCAACTGCGCGGCAATGGCAGCCGTGAACATCGAGTCGATGACCGTCTTCCTCAACATCGTGCAGGAATCGCAGGAGCTTCTCGGCTCGCTCCGTCACGCCGTGCGCGGCATCAACCGCCTGCGCACCATCCCTCCCGAAACGACAGACGGGAGACAGACACCCGGTGTCCGTCTCCCGTCTGTCGTTTTTCTTTTCTATCCTCTACCTTCCGCCCAGCCATCGGCAGCGCCGCCCCCAGTCTTCCATGGCGTCTCTCCTCCACCTGAAGACCGTCATTGCGCCCCGGTGGCCGTTCCATCGGTTCTCTTCGCCCCACTTGTCGCCATACCAGTGTCCGCCTACGGCATAGTCCGCCTCCTGCCGTGTCCGCGGCGATGTGTCTGATATGGTGATCTGCCCGTTCTGGACGGGGAAGCCCGCAATCTCTGATGTGATGCTGTATGGCAGAGTGCCCGTCCTGTAGGTGCTGTATCTCACCATGTAGTCGCCGTCGCCCATATAGTAGCCCTCCCATTCCTGCCGGTCGATGTGTAGTGTGATGCAGGGCTGTCCGGGTGTGATGTCGTGGCGCACGGGGCCTGCGACGTGCCATTCGATGACGGAGAACTGGTCGAGACGAGGTACTGCCTTACAGGCTGATCCGTGCGAGTGGATGTATGTTGGAGGTTGGTGTGAGGGGGAATAGCCTGCAAGGCTATACTAAGC
>SFIS01000107.1 GCA_004555245.1 Bacteroidales bacterium | reverse complement strand
ATGGTAGCCCAGCGATGGATTTGTCTCATACCACGCATCCTTGTTTCGAGGATCCGTCATATCTGCAACCGACCATTCTGCCCATCCGGCATTTGCGTTCTCTCCCGCAAGCGTAGCTGCGCGATATTTCACAAACACCGTTCCGGAGCTGACCGGTGTCGGAGGCGTTCCACAGAATATCGTCTGCGGGTTGCTGCTGTCTGTAACCGTATATTTGAGCGCCGATTCGTGTGAATCCTGATATTCCTGTGCCTCGTCGATTATCAGAAGGTCGTAGCCTGCACCCAGGCCTCCAGTCGATGTTCTTGTCCGGAACTCGACGCGGCCACCGCCCTCAACCTCGATGTGTTCTTTTCCGTATGCACGATATGACGATGTGATGTTTAGTCCTGCATCCTCGACCGCTTTTTTCAGGCGTTCCCATGCTTTGTGTGATGTGTCTGTTCTGTGGGCCGTATGCAGAATCTGTTCTCCGTGCTTGAGCCCCCAGAGTTCTCTGATGGTGATTATCTCATTTTTTCCGTTTCGTCTCGCAACTTCAAATCCGTACCTCGTATGGATCCACTGGCCGTCGTCATTGACAGCCATGATGTCGTAGATCTGTAGCTGCTGCCATGGATACGAGACTTTGTCGCGCACCTCGTAGAGATCTATCGCTTCCTTTCCGAGCGTTTTCTCATATCTCAGGACTCTCGACGATGTCGGTTCCTGTCTCCCGGTCCTGTTCTTCTTTGCATTCGCCATATTCCCATCTTTCTGTCTCCGCCTATATAGCAAAATAAAACCGCCTGATAAATCAGCGGTTTTCTGTCGGCCTCCTTGGTTCCCATCTCTTTGTGTGTACGTTCTGGATTCTTCCTGACTGTGGATCGTACGTTACGTTGCATCTGCAGAATCTGTGGCGCCTAAACACGTCGTTTCCTGCATCTCTGACCTGCTCGTATGGATACGTTCCTGCCAGTTTCGAGCACCAGTCGCAGCATCCTCCTTCAGCTGTCCTCTTTATCACAGGCGACAGCCCGGACTGCCACTGGAACTCTGCATTCTCTTTCAAAAAGTCCATTACGACTGCCTGTCCGAAGTTTATGAGATCCTCCTCCAGGTTCTTTTTGATGTTCTCGTACTCTTCTGCTCCGGACGCATACTCTATCAAGCCCTTTTCCCGGTCTGTATTGTATTTCGGTCGGATTGCCTTGATTCCGATCCGCGCCCGCTCGTTCATTCCTCTCTGCATGACCTCTGCATAGTTCGCGATCTCCTCATAGCTCGCCCGGAGCGGCGGAGGGATGACCCGACTCGCGATGTTGTAATACATCCGCCCGTCCGGCAGCATGTCCGCCGTCACATTGTCGTGGAATGCCTTCGCGAGTGCCTGCCCTACTTCAACCGCATACTTGTCCGCCTCGTGATATGTCGCCTTGCCTGTTGTCAGCAGCTCCTGCAGCCTTTCAATCTCTTTGTTATTATTTAGGTTCTCCCGGAAGCTGCGTTCCACCGCCTCCAGGATTTCCGGTGCCAGGTCCTGCATATCCTACCTCCTTGCTTGGCTTGATGCCGGTCAAATCTCTGATGTTGTCCGTTCCCATGTATCCCGGAATTGCGGAGTTGATTTTCGACACGCCGTCTCCGATGATTGTCAGAGCGGATGCGTCAGGATCGAATATCGGCTCCCACTTCGGTGTGGTCAGATAAAACTGTTTGCGCTGATATGCGAAGTTGTCCCGCAGGCATGCTGCGAGATATCCTGCGTTCAAAAATCCAGTTCCGAAAGTTTTCTGCGCTTTTTTAGCAGTAATTCGCAGCGTCTCGTGCGACGCCTTGATTGCCTCCGCGCTCGATGGATTATCAGAAACGAATCCGAGGTCGTCTGTTGTCAGCCCTGTCTCTCCCGCGAAGTTTGCAGCTGCCATTCTCAGCTGTTCCGACAGCGGCGCCATCGTCATCTGCTGGAATTGTCCCATGACCGGTTTCTCTCCGTCTTCATCCCTGTCGATCTGGATCATGCTCGATATGGTCAGCTTCCACTTGTCCATCTGTTCGGCGTCAGGAGACATTCCGAGGACATATCTCTGCGGAATCGAGTAAAATTCTGCAGCGATGTCGGAGCGTTCGAGAGTCCTCTTTGCGAACTTCTGCAGATACATACACGCCCTGCTGATCCTGGCATGTCCGAACGGCCTTTTTGCGTCCGGTCTGTATATGATTGGCACCAGGAGCGGATACGGCGCCGGATTATCATCTCGTCTCAGTACGCCCACGCCCTTCTGGTGATATTCTGTGTATTCCCTTGTGAAATACGCTTCGAGGATTGGCTTATCATAATCGTCCCGCTTCAGGACTGCGTATCCCTCCGTCAGCATATTTGTGATCGGGTCAATCGTTCCTGTTGCGTTGCCTCCGTCTATCACCTGCAGACGAGGAAACCCGTCTTCGTCCGGCGAGATGTATATGAAATCGCACGAGGACACCAGTGCTCCGAGGATCGCGCTGTCGTATATGATGTCCGGGTTGTTCATCTGGAAGATCTCGTTCAGGCCGAAGTTGTCCTCTTCAAATTCACGAAACACGAGCCGGTCTGCAATGGAGTCGACCGCCTTCGCGCACCAGCCCAGCGTGGCCATATATTGACGACGTAGCTCTGGAGGAATCGTGATTCCGGGATCCAGCGTCTTGTCTTTCATCTCGTAGTATCGATATCTCATGTCGACTCGCGTTTTTTTCGTGGCGAGCCTTTCTCGCATGTACTGTATGCCTTTGTATTCCGGCATCGGATTAGCTCCTTTCGTGTGGATTTTGGTCAGCGTGTGTTTTTTTTCGTAGTGACGGCGGGAACCTCAGGCGCCACCTAGGGGAGGGAGGTATGCCCCTACTTCGACCGGTATGCGGTCCAGTCCATCGATTGAGGAAGAATTCTGTTCGATATTACCTCAACCATTGCTTGATGCTCCGTCTGTCCGAGCAACTTGTCGCTCTTTTGTCGGTTGCAAGTCCAATGAGCAAGCTGCATATTGTTTATATCACTTGGATGTCCGCCCTTTGCTATCGGGATGATGTGGTCGATGCAAGGAGCCAGCGGATGCGGATACTTCAGCGACTTATCCACAGGTTTTCCACAGATTCCACAGACTTCCTGCGTCGCGTAGATCTTCTTCTTGTTCTTCTCGAACGGACCACGGTGTCTGCCCTGCTGGTCCGGCCTCGGGAGGGTAGACTTGACATAGGGGGCTGTTCTTTTGGTCCCCCCGGTCTTCATGATGGCGGGGGCTTTCTGATCGGCCAGGGCCTTTTCTATAACTCTCCTCGCTCTGTTTTTCCCTCGTTGCAGAGCCGCCGCTAGTTCTTCGTGCTCTTTAATATATTTGCGGAAGGTCGAGTATGCTACGTTCAACTTGCCTGCGATCTCCTTCGTGGATGCCCCTCCCGCTGCCATATCCTCAATCTCTTTCATGTATGGCTGGATGTTCTTGTCCCACTTGTTCATGGCGGTTATATTAAACAACCGGCACATGATGCGCCGGCTCCTTGATCTTTATTCTTAAATAGGCAATGCGGCTGTGCTATGACAGCCGCATCCACCACGGCGAATGATGTGATCTCATACTTGATCACACTAGCATTATAACAGCCAAATTTTCCCTTTGTGTCCGAGATTATATCCAGTTAAGGTTTTCTGCCACCTTATACACAAACCTCGACTTGTGAAGCCCGTACGTCGACCTGGAAGCGTCCAGAGGATACGGTTCGTTGTACATTACAGACCGCCACACTCCCTTGCGGTATTCCTCCGGTATATCATTCAGGGCCTTGTCGATCGCTCTGACGATATTGCTGTCGTCTGAGACCTTCAGTGCCTTCCGTTCTGTCGGCGAGCCCTTCTTTCCTCCTGTCGACTTCGGCGCTCTTGGATCAGGGCTCTCGTCTATTGCGTCCTGGATCTTCTCCTTCAGCCTGAAGTAGTCCCTGATCTGATACAACGTCTTCATGTAAACTGTTCCGGGGAGCACATACTTCCCCAGCTTTCTCTGATACTCTGCCATATTCCCTTACCATTCCATGCTCATAATATCGTCCAGGCTGATCTGCTCTTCCAGTTCAGACTGATATAGGCCTTCCCACCTAGCAGGTCGGCCCTTGTAGTAGTGTTTGATCCTCGGCTCCGGCTCTATGCTGACCTCGATGTATTCAAGGCATGCTGCCCCTGTGATCGGGTGCTCGTAGACGCGAATGCTGTCTCTGTCTATGCGATAACCTTTGCGCGGTTTCAGGTCCTCCGCGTCATAAGATGCAGCCCTCTTCATCTCCTCCGCTCTCTGCTCCGGACGTGTGACCTGCCTCGAACAGCGGAACGCCTTCATGTACTTGCCTCGCTTATCCTTGGACTCCTCCGCATTCTTCAGGATGTATGCTGCGACCTTCTGATAGTTGTACCCCTTCAGCGGCTGCGCAAACACTTCCTCCATCGGCCAGTATGTATACACCGCCTCGATAGGTACTTCGTTGTTGAGGACAATATGGTGATGCACCTTTCCCTTCAAGGATCCTATGCCCACCGCTTCGATCATCTTGTACGG
>SFIS01000003.1 GCA_004555245.1 Bacteroidales bacterium | reverse complement strand
CACAAAAAGGTAGCATATACTGCAACATGGTTTTTCTGGCTTGTCGTTGACATCGCAAACATTGGATATTCACGATACTTCCATCAATATCTATCAGTAGGAGCTTTGGCAGAGGCGAAGAATCTTGACGGAATGTGGTGGACTGAATTCATTGTTCCAGCATTAAGGCTATCAGATGTATTACTCGTTTTCACATCTGCCATATTCCTCATGACAGTATTCAAACTACAATGGCTTTGCTTCATGAAGAGAGATGTTATGGAAGGACTGCAAGGACGAATGGAATGGAAGAAACTGATCTGTATGCTGCTTTTGGTAATATTGCCCCATACATTCATCTCTGATGCCTACAATATATATCAGGGGGAACAACCAGAAAGCATCTCCGACTACATCTCCTCCACTCAAGGAGATGAATTCCACAGAAGGGTAATACTCGAGCAGAAAATGTATTTCTGTTCATACGGACTTCTGCGTACTGAATTCTTCTTTTCAATATTCTATCCCAATACACATAAGGTGCTGACACAGGAAGAAAAGGCAGAGATAATATCCTTCCTAAAAGAAAAAGCAGAACATATTAAGCCGCAATACTCTGATGCTTTTTCTCTTCCCGAGAGGTATAACGTTTCCATGGTTATTGTGGAGTCTTATCTCGCTTGTGTCTCTGACATGAAGGTTAACGGTTGTGAGGTTACTCCTGTCCTCAATGCTTTAAAACATATTGAGGGAACATACTACAACGGGAATATGGAAGACAACTCCGCTTTAGGAGAATCAAGTGACGCTCAGCTGATGTATTTCACTGGATTATTCCCCGAACAGAACGGGATTTCAGTAACAAGTCTTTCCCACAAGACAATGGTATCACTTCCTGCTCTTCTGAAGCAACAGAAGGGATTCTACACTTACATGACCATACCAACAAAGAAATTCATGTGGCACCAGGATGAGGTGAACGGTGTGTATGGAATAGACTCCCTCGCTTCTTCTCTCTCTGATACAGGCGCAAGGCTAAGCAATGATGAAGAACTGGTTGAGAAAGGATTGCCCACTGGTATTCCCAAATGATTACTCAACAGAATACTGCAACTATCTGCGGGCATGCTGGTTTACAGACAAAGCACTCGGGAAATACATAAAGTGTCTGAAAGATTCTGGCAAATACGAGAAAACAGTTATCGTTATCCTTGCCGACCACGAAAGCCATCCTGTGTTGCTGAACATGTCGCCAGAGCAGTTGGGTAACTGCAGGTTGCCACTCTACATCATAAATGCAAACATCTCCATGGGTGAAGAAGAAAGGGCTTTACAACAGGTTGATGTTTTCCCAACATTGATTGATCTCTTTGGAATTGAACACGAGTGGCGGGGTGTTGGAAATAGCATTTTCCGACCCACACCCAGAGTGTCTGCCGATTACATGATAAGGCGGGCTAATGCCTCAGAACTTATTCTTACGATACTGCATATTTCCAAATACTATTATCCTGACCTTGGAGGAATAGAGAATGTCGCACAGCAGCTTGCTGAGGGACTTACTGAATATCATAATGTGGTGATATGCTTCTCACACGACAAGCAGACTCATTACGATAAGGTTGACAAAATCGATGTGATAAGAGTGGGGGTGCTGATGTCAGCATTCAGTCAAGACCTCTCACCGATGTATTATGCCGTATTGAAAGAGACAATAGAGAAATATCGCCCTGATGCTATACATCTACATTGTCCGAATCCGTTTGTCTATCCACTGGTACTAAGACTGTGTCCGCCATCTGTGAAGATTATTCTCCATTGGCATTCAGATATTCTCGGAAAGGGGTTGGTTTACAAACTTGTGAAGGGCTTAGAGAGAAAGATGATTGAACGTGCAGATTATATCCTTGCTACAAGTCCGAACTATATCGATGATTCTGAACCAATAAACAGATTCCATGAGAAGATAAGAGTATTACCGAATGCTGTTCAGACAATGGCACTGGACCTAAAGCCAGAAGACGAAAAGGCTATTCGGGAGATAAGGGAGAGATATTCGGGAAAGTCTATTGTGTTCATTGTCGGAAGGCATGTTCCCTATAAGGGCATAGACCTTCTGATAGAAAGTGAGCAGTATATTCGCAGTGATGTGAAGATATTGATTGGGGGAAATGGTCCAGAGACAGATAATCTCAAGCGAATGGCGGAAGGAAAGGAACGCATCACTTTCCTCGGACGACTTTCTTCAGACGCTCTCAGACAACATCTCTGGGCAGCAGATATCCTTGGTTTCTCTTCTAATACAAAGGCGGAGGCGTTCGGCATTGCATTGGCAGAAGGTATGTACTGCAAAGCAGTTCCTGTCACATTCACCATAAAGGGCTCTGGAGTCAACTGGGTTTCTGTTAATAATGAAACTGGAATTGAGGTGGAGCTGAACAATGCAAAGGCATATGCAGAGGCTATAGACAAAATTATATCATCCCAACAATTAAAAGAGAAATATGCCGAAGCGGCAAGAAACCGTGTACTGGAAATGTTCACTCAAGAAAAGGCCACCGAGGCAGCAAGAGAACTATACAAAGAGTTCATCGGAGGAGAATAATTGATGAACAACAGAAATAAACTGTCAGAGCACATTTACCAAATCCGATGTGCGAGAAAGAATACAAATACAAAAACAGAAATAACCAATGAGTGCATTAAGCGTTTTATACTTTGTGCTGCCTTTTCCGCTCGCCTTCATCCTGCATGACGGGGAGGAGGTGGCGGTACAGCATAGGTGGATGAATAGACATGGAGTGATGTTGACACGACGGTTTCCGAAGATGCGGAGGGTCGTCGGACATCTGCGCGGACTGGACACCCGGGCATTTGCCATAGCCGCCTTAGAGGAACTTCTCGTTATTGTCCTTGCTACATGCTACGTTCTCATACAGGGTAGCTACTGCATGGAGATATGGTCTGCGTTGTTCATAGCCTTCTCCGTTCATCTGCTTGTGCATGTCTGTCAAGCGGTGATGGTGAGAGGCTATGTCCCGGGACTTGTCACCTCTCTGCTGCTTCTGCCCTATGCTTACTTCGGGATGGAGAGCATCTGGTATGCCATGAGCGGAGGCGAGATTGTCTTGTGGGGCACGGCCGGCGTCGTGTTCATGGTGTTGAACCTCCTTTTCGCCCACCGCTTGGGAAGGCTTGCCACAAGAAGATAGTTTATTCGTTCCTTATGCAAGTCTCTCTTTAATCAAAAAGTTGACTATCAAGAGACTGATAAGTGAAAACAATAAAGAATATGTTACTATCAGCCGGGAGAGTTGTCCTTTGTTTCCACATACCGCAGAGGTAATGGCTATACCTCGTATCAGACTAAGTATATAGCAAGGTACTGTCTTACAGACAGTTCTCCCAGTAGCATATACCCCCGGGACTTCGTCCCGGGTTACGGACGCATTACCTCCCTACGGTCAGTGGGTCCAAGGACAAATCTCGCTTAGTACAGCCTTACAGGCTATTCCCCTCACGTGACAGGTTACGACCGCATTACCTCCCTACGGTCAGTGGGTCCAAGGACAAATCTCGCTTAGTACAGCCTTGCAGGCTGGTATTTTTATTAAAGCGAAACTTGAATTCTGTCTTTCAGTTCAACTCTTCTATTTCTTTCTACCAACGATTTTACTCATAGCTTACTGATTTTTCTGCAAGATAGCAAAAAACACGCAATCGGCAAAATAAACAGCGGTTTATTCTGCCGATTGCGTGCTTTTTTATGTCATCGGCACGATTAAGCGTTTTTTGTAGAATACTCAATCTTTCTTCAGCGGGTTCCAGCCCTGTGCCTTGAGTTCAAATTCGTTGTTGTCGCGAGTGACGAGGATGTTTCCGAACTCCTTTTTCGTTATGTGTCCGATGAGTTTCACGTTGTCCATGTTCTCGATCTTCGAGAGGTCGCCGATGGGAACGGTGAAGAGGAGTTCATAGTCTTCTCCGCCGTTCAGGGCGCATGTGGTGAGGTTCATGTTGAACTCTTCGGCTGCGACGGCTGTCTGATAGTCTATCGGTATGTTCTTCTCGAAGATGCGGCATCCGCATCCGGACTGTTTGCAGATGTGCATCAGTTCTGACGACAGTCCGTCGGAGATGTCAATCATAGCCGTTGGTTTTATGCCGTTGTCTCTCAACAGGTTGATGATGTCGCCGCGTGCCTCCGGCTTTATCTGACGTTCGAGGAGATACTCCTTCCCTGCGAAGTCAGGGTCGAACTGCAGCTGGCTGACCCTTCTGTTGTATTCGTTGGTATCGCCTTTCGTGCTTTGCTTTATCTCCTGCAGCTGCTGGTAATATACGGCTTTCTCCCTTTCGAGCAGCTGCAGTCCCATATATGCCGCTCCGAGGTCACCCGAGACGCAGATGAGGTCAGTGTCTTTCGCCCCGTTTCTCATCACGATGTCCTCTTTTCTCGCCTCTCCGATGCAAGTGATGCTGATTGCAAGCCCGGTGAGTGATGATGTGGTGTCTCCACCGACGATATCGACGTTCCATTTGTCGCATGCGAGTCTGAGACCTTTGTAGAAAGCCTCGATATCTTCTACGGTGAATGATTTGGAGAGTGCGACAGATACAGTCATCTGTCGCGGCGTGGCATTCATGGCGAAGATGTCGCTGATGTTGACCATGGCAGACTTGTAGCCGAGGTGTTGCAGGTCGATATATGTGAGGTCGAAGTGTATGCCTTGCATCAGCAGGTCGGTGGTGACAAGCGTCTGCATGCCGTTGTCGTATGCGATGACGGCGCAGTCGTCGCCAATGCCTTTCAGTGTAGAGCTGTTATGTGTAGTGATGTCTTTGGCGAGACGTTCGATAAGTCCGAACTCTCCGATTTCTGATATGTTCATTATAGTGGAAGAGAGATTATTTCGATTTGTCTTTACTTGTTTTCGGATGCTGTTTCTTCTCCTCCTCTTTGTTTTTCATTTTAGAGAGGATGGAGTTTTTTGAGTTTTTGTATATATAGCTAAGAATGAATTCGTCAAACTGCTCTTGCTGTTCGAGCATAAATTCGATTTCTATCGGCAGGGCATAGATATTGTCTTTTGCATCTTCACTCAATCCGTCAAGGTCTATCAGTCGCGCCGCATCTTTCTCCGTTGTGACAATCATGCGTTTTCTGGGCATTGAATCGAAGATGTTGTTTATTCTTGCAGCGTCTTTTGCCGTGAAGTTATGATGGTCGGCGAAAGACAGCGGCGTGATATTCTTCGTGCAGTTCTGCAAGTCAGCGAGAAGATGCTGTGGGGATGCGATGCCTGTTACGACGAGCAGGTTGTGTTCGCCGTTTATCTTCTCCAAAGGAATCTCGGGTTTCTTTGCGAATACGGGTCTGAGCATGCCGTAGCGCAGTGTGGTGAAGAAGAGTTTCTGGTAAGGATAGAGGTCCATCGCCTTTGTTATGACGCGGAAGTCCATAGGTCTGAGATTCTTCGGACACTTGGTTACGATGACGAGGTCAGCGCGGCGCTTCCCTTCTTTCGGTTCTCTGAGACATCCTGCGGGCAGCAGTTTGTCATAGACGATAAGCCGGTGATAGTCCACGAGCAGTATGTTGACACCGGGTTTGACATATCTGTGCTGATACGCATCGTCGAGTAGTATGACATCGGTGTCTTTCGTCTTGTCGTCTGTTCTGAGTTTTGTTATGCCTTCGCATCTGTCGGCATTCACAGCGACGTGTATGTTTTTTCCGTATTTGAGATACATCTGGAAGGGTTCGTCTCCAATCTCCCGTGCGTTGACGGATTTGTCAGCGAGGATATAACCTTTTGTCTTTCTCTTATATCCCCTGCTGAGCACAGCCACCTTCACCTTGTCTTGCAAGAGGCGTATGAGGTATTCGACGTGCGGTGTCTTTCCCGACCCTCCGACGGTGATGTTTCCTACAGAGATGACGGGCATAGTGAAACTCCTGCTCTTCAATATTCCCATATCGAAGAGCAGGTTTCTGAACGCCACTCCCATGCCGTAGAGGAAACTGAGCGGCAGGAGCGACTTATGTATTTTTATGTAATCGCCTTCCAATGATATAATTTATTTTTTCATGTTTCGCACGTTATCATCTTCCGAAACTTGAACACACTACTTTCCAAGTGTCACTTCATGTTGAGAATGAACGGTATTCTTGCCTGAATTGGTGACTGTTCGTTTAGAGTGCGCACGAGTACGAAGGGTTCGTAGAACGCGCCGAGGTTTCTGCGTAGCTGTTCGTCGAGTTCGTTGCCTCCTCCGTTTACTGTCTGGCTGATGAGCTGTGTGGTCCAGTCAGCCTGTGCAGGATAGTCAGCGGTGTGATATTCGTTCAGTTTTGCGAGAGCGGCTGCTTTCTTGACAGCAGCGTCGAGAGTGCCGAGCTGATCGACGAGTTTGAGTTTCATGGCATCCTGTCCGAGCCATACCCTACCCTGTGCAATCTTCTCCACGTCTTCCACCTTCATCTTTCGTCCGTCTGCGACGCGTTTTCTGAAGAGTTCATATCCCTTGTTTATATATGTCTGTATGAACGCTATCTCATCTTCTGTCAGTGGGCGTGCAGTGGCCACGGGCGAGAACGCGGAGTTCTTGTGTGTCTTCACCTCGTCGAATCTCAGTCCGAGTTTCTGTGTGAGGAGGCCGCTCATGTCAGGCAGTAGTCCGAAGATGCCTATCGAGCCGGTCAGCGTAGTCGGTTCGGCGACAATCCATGAAGCGTTGCAAGCCATATAGTATCCGCCCGAGGCAGCCAATCCGCCCATAGAGACCACGACGGGTTTCACTTTCTTCAGTTCCGAGATATAGTGCCACATCTGTTCAGAGGCATAGGCGTCGCCGCCGCCGCTGTTTATTCGTATGACAACAGCCTTCACGTCGTCGTCGTTCATGAGGTTCTCCATGTCCTTGCAAACGTCTTTCGCAACAATCTGGGAGTTAGCGGGGCTGCTGTATCCTGCGGTGTTGGACATCACGATGTCTCCCTGGCAATAATACACGGCAATCTCGTCGCCGTCGCCGGCATATACGCCTTTCTTTGTCTCAGAGGCCGCCATAGTCTTCACGGAGACCTGGTTGACAGCCTCGTCGCTGTCGATGCCGAGGCGTTTCTTCACCTCAGCCTTCACCTGGTCGGCATAAAGCAGCTGATCTACCATCTTCTTTGCCTTGATGTCGGCAGCATTCTCGAAGAGCATCACGCCGTCGGCGTAAGTATTTAGCTGGCTGACGCTTATGCCGCGTGATTTGGAGACTTCGTTGACGATGTTCTCCCATAGCCCGGTGATGTATTTCGTCACCTGTTCTCTGTTGGCTTCGCTCATGCCCGTCTCAGTGAAAAGCTCCGTTGCGCTTTTGTATGTTCCCACCTTGATGGCATTGAATCTGACGCCTATTTTCTCGAGCATGTCCTTATAGTACATAGGCTGCGAGGCAATGCCCCTCCATTCGAGATGTCCGAGAGGGTTGAGATATACCTTGTCGGCTACGGATGCGAGATAGTAAGTGCCCTGCATATAGTCGTCGCCGTAAGCGACAATCCATTTCTTTGTCTGCTTGAACTCGAGGAGCTTTGCCCGTATCTCCTGCAGTGTGGCATAGTCAGAGGCGATGATACCAGCCTTGATGTATATGCCTTTTATCTTGTCGTTGTCTTTTGCTTTCTCTATAGCAGCGAGAATGTCGTTCAGTCCGAGGGTGTTGGTCTCGTTGCCTGTCAGCATTCCGAGTATGTCTTCTCCGCTCTTCTCTGTTATGTTACCCTGCAAGTTGAGTACGAGTACGGAGTTGTCCTTAATCTCCGGCTGTGACGAGCTTGAAGCCAATGTGCCTATGAGGCTGATGATGCCGAAGGCGATAATGATGCCGAATGTCAGGAAAATGCCTATGACAGTGGCAAAAACGTTCTTAAAAAAATCTTTCATGTGTCAAATCGTGTTTGGTTTTTATTTCGTAAGACGTTTGCATCATGAGGAAAACTACGGGGTGAATGATTAATGATTGTTAAAACGCAGGGTCGTCCAGACATTATGACGCCCTGCCTTTGCATTTGTCAAAACACAGGCGACACATACCGGACAGGAGAGGAGCCCCGTCCGATATGCGTCGTCTGTATGTCATTCAGCCTTTGCAGGCTTGGGTTGTCAGTTGTTTCAGATCATGTGTCATGATTATTCCTTGTCCATGAGGAGCTTCATCATCGTGGCAGCAGAATAAGCCACTGATGTGCCTGGGCCGAAGATGGCCGCAACGCCCGCCTTGTAGAGGAAGTCATAGTCCTGTGCGGGTATTACGCCGCCAGCAATGACCATGATATCGTCGCGTCCCAGTTTGTGCAGTTCCTCGAAGAGTTGGGGAATGAGGGTTTTGTGACCAGCAGCGAGAGAAGAGACACCGATGATGTGAACGTCGTTCTCCACTGCTTCGCGCGCAGCCTCGGCAGGTGTCTGGAACAACGGTCCCATATCGACGTCATAGCCGCAGTCAGCGTAGCCGGTGGCTACTACCTTTGCGCCACGGTCGTGTCCGTCCTGTCCCATCTTCGCGATGAAGATGCGCGGGCGGCGGCCTTCTTTCTCAGCAAACTCATTTGTCAGGCGTACAGCCTCTTCAAATTGTGTATCCTTCTTGTACTCAGAAGAATAGACACCGGAAATAGTGCGTACCACAGCTTTATATCTTCCAACAATTACTTCACAAGCGTCACTTATCTCACCGAGCGTACAACGTACCTTGGCACATTCTACAGCAGCTTCGAGGAGGTTGCCCTTTCCGGTGCGCACCACCTCAGTGAGAGCCTCGAGTGCCTTGCGGCATGCTTCGTTGTCGCGCTTGGCCTTGAGTTCCTTGATAGCCTCTTCCTGCTGCAGGCGTACTGCGGTGTTGTCAACCTCGAGGATGTCGATAGGATCCTCATGGTCGAGGCGGTACTTGTTCGTGCCGACGATGGTCTGCGCTCCGGAGTCGATGCGTGCCTGTGTGCGTGCAGCGGCTTCCTCGATGCGCATCTTGGGCACACCCGTCTCGATGGCTTTTGCCATACCACCGAGTTTCTCTATCTCCTGGATATGCTCCCATGCCTTGTCCACGAGTTCTTTCGTGAGAGACTCTACATAGTAGGAACCGGCCCACGGGTCGATTTCCTTGCATACCTTCGTCTCGTTCTGGATGTATATCTGGGTGTTGCGTGCGATACGTGCAGAGAAGTCTGTAGGCAGTGCGATGGCCTCGTCGAGGGAGTTAGTGTGTAGCGACTGTGTGTGTCCGAGAACGGCAGCCATAGCCTCGATACATGTACGTCCGACGTTGTTGAACGGGTCCTGCTCGGTGAGCGACCATCCGGATGTCTGGGAGTGTGTGCGGAGAGCCATAGACTTCGGGTTCTTCGCTCCGAAGCTCTTCACGATCTTAGCCCACAGCAGACGTCCGGCACGCATCTTCGCTATCTCCATGAAATGGTTGACACCGATGGCCCAGAAGAAGGAGAGGCGCGGTGCGAAGGCGTCGATGTCGATGCCGGCGTTGACACCGGCACGCAGATAGTCCATACCGTCGGCAAGGGTGTAGGCAAGCTCGATGTCTGCCGTTGCGCCAGCCTCCTGCATGTGATAGCCGGAGATGGAGATGCTGTTGAACTTTGGCATATACTTCGAGGTATATTCAAAGATGTCGGCGATAATCTTCATCGAGAATGCAGGCGGATAGATGTATGTGTTGCGCACCATGAACTCCTTGAGGATATCGTTCTGGATGGTGCCTGCCATCTCTTCGAGCTTTGCGCCCTGCTCAAGTCCGGCGACGATATAGAACGCCATGATAGGGAGCACGGCGCCGTTCATTGTCATCGAGACGGACATCTTGTTGAGGGGTATGCCGTCGAAGAGTACCTTCATGTTCTCTACAGAACAGATGGAGACACCGGCCTTGCCCACATCGCCCACAACGCGCTGGTTGTCGGGGTCGTAGCCGCGGTGGGTGGGGAGGTCGAAGGCTACGGAGAGACCTTTCTGACCGGAGGCGAGGTTACGGCGATAGAAAGCGTTTGACTCTTCTGCCGTAGAGAAGCCGGCATACTGGCGTATCGTCCACGGACGGAACGGATACATCATAGAGTACGGACCGCGGAGGAACGGCGGGATGCCGGCAGCATAGTCGAGATGCTCCATGCCCTCGAGGTCTTCCTTAGTATATACAGACTTCACTTCGATATGCTCCGGTGTCTTCCATACCGGAGACACGCTGTTCTCCTTTTGCCAGTCGAGACCGTTCTTCTTCTCGATACCAGCAAAGATATCAATATTCTTAAAATCTTTTCTTGCCATAACTTAGATACCGAGTTTTTCGTTAAACATCTTCAATGTCTCAAGCTGGTTGACCTTCACGTGTATGAAGTTCTCGATGCCTGCAGCCTTCAGTTCGTCTGCGCAAGCGGGAGCGCCAGCCACGACGAAGAGAGCGCGGTTGTCGAGATATTTGTATGCCGGGACGGCGTATTCAGCATATTCGTCGTCGCTCGAGCAGATGACCACGATGTCCGCCCCTGCCTTCAGCGCTTCGTCAACGCCCTCCTCTACAGTCTTGAAGCCGAGGTTGTCAATGACCTTGTAGCCGGCGCACGCGAGGAAATTGGTAGAGAACTGCGCACGCGCCTGTCTCCACACGAGGTTTCCGATGGTGAGCATGAAAGCTACCGGCTGCTTCTCCGCTTTCTCCGTACGGAGGCGGAGAGCCTCGAAGTCTGCGCTGAGACGCGCCTGGTTGATGGTCTTATACACTGTCTCTTCCTGGCTCTTGCAGCAGCACTGCTTCACGAGAGGCTCTTTTCCGTCGCTCTTCTCGATGAAGTTGGGGAACTGGTTGGTGCCGAGGATGAACTCCCTGCGCTGTGCGGCATGCAGATGGCGCTTGTCGTTTGTGGCATTGATGTCGTCCTGCACGGTGCCTGCCTTCACGGCAGCGAGGAAACCGCCCTGCTCTTCAACGGCGAGGAAAATCTTCCATGCCTCGTTGGCGAGCGATGTTGTGAGTTCTTCGATGTAGTATGAGCCTGCCGAGGGGTCAACGACGGTAGCGAAGTGGCACTCCTCCTTCAGCAGGAGCTGCTGGTTGCGTGCTATGCGCTCAGAGAACTCGTTGGGTGTCTCGTAGGCGGCGTCGAACGGAGTGACGACGATGGAGTGGACGCCGGCGAGGGCGGCAGACATCGTCTCGGTCTGCGAACGCAGCATATTGACGTAAGCGTCGAAGAGGGTCATGTTGTAGCGCGAGGTCTCGGCATTGACAATCATCTTGCAGGCACAGTCGCAGACTGGCTCGAACTGCTTCACAATGTCAGCCCAGAGGAGACGTGCGGCGCGGAATTTGGCTATCTCCATGAAGTAGTTCTCTGAGATGCCCATATTGAACTTTATCTTGCGGGCAGCGAGAGTAGGCTCCACGCCTGCCTCGACGAGCTGCTGCAGATACTCCGCTCCCCATGCGAGGGCGTAGCCCAGCTCCTGCACGATATATGCTCCGGCATTGTTCAACGCCACGGTGTTGACAGAGATGACGCGGAAGTGGGGATAGTCTTTCACTGTCTCTACGAGAGTTTTGGCATACTGCAGCAGAGCCTCGGTGTCCTTGCCTTTCACGACAATCTTCTCTATCGGGTCCCAATCGATGGATGCAACGATTTTCTCTTTGTCGTAGCCTTTCTCCTGGAAGTAGTCCACAAGAATCCCGGCGAGCTCTACGCTGTGGCGCTTGCAGGTGGAGAAGTTCAGCTCCACACAGTCGCAGAAGATGCCGTCGAGCAATGTGGCGACATAATCTTTCGACACCTCGTTGCCCGGGATGCGGAAGCCGAGCGATGTGACACCCTTGTTCAGGACATCGAGGGCCTTCTGGTTGGCTTCCTTGGCAGAAGCCGCCACGATGTTCTGGCGCACATACCATTCGTTGTCGTGCTTCTTGTTGCCGCGGACAAAAGGATATTCGCCGGGAAGAGACAACGGTGTCTGAAGTTTTTCAACATCTTCACGTCTATAGAAAGGTTGCACATTAAAACCTTCATTTGTCCGCCACACCAGCCGCTTCTGGAAATCGGCTCCCTTGAGATCTACCTCAATCTTGTCGAGCCATTCCTGCTTTGTAGGCGCAACGAACTCCTGGAAGAGTTTCTCGTTGTTGTTAGCCATAATGTTTTTAAGTTTTATATGTTTATGTTTTTAGGATTAACTTCGTCTGATTCCGGCATTACATTTCCCGTTTCTCACCGACCGCAACACGTCATCGCCGTGCGTGGGACAGAGGGGTTGCCCGAGCCTGCCAACCGGCAGCGCAGACAAGCGTATTCTTTTCACGCTGTTTCGGAGGCAAACGGTTTGACGTGCAAATGTACTACAATTTGACGGAATGAGCAAATAAAACGCATTAAAAATATCTTAAATCGGTAGTTAATCGGCTTTACAGACCCTTTTTTACCGCGTTTCGTTTGAATTATTATGTATTTTTTATACATTAATATATATATATCAATTTATCCACACCCTGGGTTGTCACCGTTGTCTATGTTGTCGTCTAAAGTCGTCAGCTCCGGGGTGTTTTTAATGACAACAGGGACAACATCAACAACAGGAAGAACGGGACGCAACGCGAGGATGTCACGAGGTGACATACAACAGAGACAACAAGATTACTGTTGCCGAGAGACTGTCAAATGAAAACAATAAAGAGGCACAACTTACATTATGTCAGTTTAGCAGAATATGCAAGGTTGACTATATTGGCTGCAAAAAGTGCGCCGGAAGATGAAAAATCTTGACAACGGGAAATGTTGGAATTAACATTTCAAAACACCAGTTTTATGCTTCCGAGGTGCCGTTTACACTTCCTTGCGACGCAAGATTGACTATCTTGGCTGCCAACATAGTCAACCTTGGAGGGCAAAACAGTCTATCTTACAAGCCAAAAAAGTCAATGTTGAAGCGCAAAAAGCACTGTTTTGGGCGATAATTTTGCGTTTTTCGCACGGCAAAAAGCTGCATCTTGAAGTACTGCATGAGATAACACACTGTGCTGCAATATATTACGCAAACCTCAAAATTCAGGGGTTAGAAGGCGCAGCGAGGGGCAGCGACGGTTTCCACGCGATTCTCCGGCGTTTGAAACGGCTGTCGGCGAGGTCTTGAAACGATTTTGTCCGAAATGATAAAAAGCAAGACAAGGACGGCTTTTCGTGACGTTATGCACGGAAGAGGGAGGTTTTTCGTGACACAAGTGATTGCAGACGGGACAATGCAACGACTGAAAACGGCAACGGCTGAAAAGCGGACGGCACAACGACACCGACGCTGCGGAAAAGGCACATGACAACAGCGAGAAACGGCAAGTAAATACAAGAAACGGAAAAAGTGTCGGGAAAAGCAAAAAAAGAAGTTAAATTATTTTTATATCATAAAAATTTTGAGTAATTTTGTGGCGATTTTTACGTGCATAATTATATGGATTGGATAATAAGCTTATTTACGAACACTGATTCTGTGGCTCACATCGCTCTGCTCTATGCGACAGTGATAGCAGCAGGTGTTTATTTGGGAAAGATCAAGTTCGGAGGAATAGCGCTTGGGGTTACCTTTGTTCTCTTCGCCGGCATCGCGGCAGGACATTTCAACTTCACAGCCCCGCCCGCCATACTGACCTTCGTACAGGATTTCGGACTTATCCTCTTCGTCTTCATGATAGGCTTGCAGGTGGGTCCCGGCTTCTTCGAGAGCTTCAGAGAAGGCGGTGTAAAACTTAACGCCCTGGCCTGCAGCATCATTCTGCTGAACATCCTCGTGATGTTCGCATGCTACTACATCTTTTTCGACACATCCAACCCCAACAATCTGCCGATGCTCGTCGGCACGCTCTACGGAGCCGTGACAAACACCCCGGGTCTCGGCGCTGCCAACGAAGCCCTCAACTCTGTCTTCGCCGAAAACCCGCCCGCCATCGCCAACGGATATGCCTGTGCCTACCCGCTCGGTGTCGTAGGCATCATCGGAGCGACGATTCTGATACGCTTCATCTGCAAGGTGAAGCTGCACAAGGAGGAAGAGGACCTTGAATCGCACGAGAAAGCGAACACCGCCGCAAAGCCGTGTCTCATGCACCTCGCGGTGGAAAACAGCTACCTTGCCGGACATACCATACTCGAGATTCACGAATTCATGAAACGTGACTTTGTCTTCTCGCGACTGTTGCGCAACGGCGAACTCATCGTGCCGAAGAGCAGCACCGTGCTTGAACATGGCGACAAAGTGTTCTGCGTATGTGCCGAAGCCGACGCCGAGGCAATAATAGCTTTCGTGGGACCGAAGATTGACGTGCCGGAATTCAAGGAGCAGGAGAAGACAAAACAGATGGTGAGCAAGCGCATACTCGTCACCAAGTCTGCCATCAACGGCAAGACCCTCGCAAAGATGCACTTCTCAAGCGTCTATGGCGTCAATGTCACACGCGTCACACGCCAGGGCATGGACATCTTCGCCAGCAGCAACCTCGCACTGCAGGTGGGCGACAGGATCATGGTGGTGGGCGACGCCACATCCGTCAACCGCGTAGCAAGCATGATG
This sequence comes from Bacteroidales bacterium, assembly GCA_004555245.1. Classification (GTDB taxonomy): domain Bacteria; phylum Bacteroidota; class Bacteroidia; order Bacteroidales; family Bacteroidaceae; genus Prevotella. The sequence goes on along the minus strand of SFIS01000003.1, from coordinate 73,968 downwards.
GGCAATGCCATCAAACGCCTCGACACGCCGAACATCGCCACCATCTTCATCGGCATCATGCTCGGCATACTCTTCGGAAGCATTCCGTTCGCCGTGCCAAGCATCCCCGTGCCGCTGAAACTCGGCATCGCCGGCGGACCGCTGATCATCGCCATACTCATCGGAAGGTTCGGATACAAGTTCCACCTCGTCACATACACCACTACGTCGGCAAACCTCATGCTGAGAGAGGTGGGCCTGGTGCTCTTCCTCTCAAGCGTCGGGATAAAGGCGGGCGCTAACTTCGTAAACACCGTGGTGGCGGGCGACGGACTGCTCTATGTACTCTGCGGATTCATCATCACCGTTATACCTATATTGATTATAGGCACGATAGCAAGGCTGAGATACAAGTTCAACTATTTCACCATCATGGGCATGATAGCCGGTTCGTACACCGACCCGCCCGCACTCGCATACGCAAACTCCGTATGCTCGAAGGAGGCTCCAGCCGTAGGATACTCCACGGTCTATCCACTCACCATGTTCCTGCGAATCTTCACCGCACAGATAATAATCCTCTTCTTCTGCGGATAAGACGCGGAGATGTCTGAAGAACATGACTCACTGACGAAACAAACATATAAAACACCATTTATAATAACATGAAAAAAATCGCATACCTGCTCGCATTGTTTGCTCTCACTGCTCTGGAGGCTTCGGCACAAGGCGCCAAGAACATCCACATCAACGAGGTGATGACAAACAACACTGCAAGCATCGAGGATGAATATGGGAACAACGCGGCTTGGATTGAGCTCTGCAACTCATCATTCACAACGTACAACATCCGTGGAATGTATATCACGACAAACAGGGATGTACTGAACAAAAAGCTGAGCGCACCGGAAAGACAGAAGATGATGTCTGTCATTCCGAACAACGAGCCGAGAACCGTGCTTGCCGGAAACCAGCACCTGATCTTCTTCTGTAACGGAAACCCTAACAACGGGTCGCTGCACATCACGGCACAAGTGAAACCGGGCGAGCCGGTATGGGTGGCTATCTATGACGGCAACGGCATCGACCTCATCGACTCTATCTCCGTGCCCGCACTGAAAGAAAACCAGTGCTACGCACGACAGGCGGACAACAGCAGCGTATGGGAAGTGCGCAACGCAGAACGTGCCACACCCAACACGGCAAACACTCCTATCGTAAACAACAAGATTGCAAGGACAAAGGCCGAAGACCCCAACGGCTTCGCCATCACTATACTCGCCATGGGAACGGTGTTCGCGTGCCTCGCACTGCTCTACATCTTCTTCAGGCTGCTCGGACTGCTCATGGACCACATGAACACGGCGAAGAAAATCGCATACAAACATCCGTTCAAACCGGTGACAAAGACCGTAAAGGCGGTGGATGACGTCATCGATACGTCGGCAACTATACTGAAAGACGGACTGAAGACTAAGGGCATCGACAAGAAGGTGTATATCGCAGTCATCTCGATGGCCCTGAAACAGTATCAGGACGATGTTCACGATGTGGAATCAGGCATAATAACCATAAAGCCGAAACAGACCAACTGGAACAACCTGATAAAATAAAGGTCACAAATACGGAAAGACAAACACCCCGGAAAAGAAACACAAAACGGAAGGCGGACAAGACAACGCCGGAAGAAAAACAGCAACAAAGAATTCACCACATAAAGACACAAAGCAATTATGGCAAAGTATCAATATACAGTAGAAGGAACAGACTATGAAGTTGAAATCCTCGAGGTTGAAGACAACATAGCAAAAGTGACAGTCAACGGAGCGGCATTTGAAGTCGAACTCAAACAGGCTCTCAAACCTACATCGCGTCCTATCAAACAGGTGACAGCACCGGCACCAAAACCGGCGGCGGCTCCGGCACAGGCTCCGGCAGCGGCTCCGGCTGCCACACCCGCCGCCGCTCCGGGCGCAGGCGCAAAGATTGAGGCTCCGCTGCCGGGCACTATAACCGACATAAAGGTGAAGGTAGGAGACAAGGTGAAGGCGGGAGACACCATCCTCGTGCTCGAAGCAATGAAGATGCAGAACAACATCGAGGCGGAGAACGACGGAGAAATAACTTCTGTGATGGTGAAGATAGGCGATTCGGTAATGGAAGGCTCGCTACTCGTCACCATAGCATGAGGACTTAGCCTCTACAAAACCGCATCCAAAACAATTCACACCTGTGAGAGCGAAAGGCTGAATGGCACCGCAGGAATGTAACGCCTACGGGCCAGGACAACAACAACGGCATCGCACTCGAACACAAAGAAAACAACAAGACGGCAGGGAAAACACGACACACAGCAGGAAGAACGGGGACGCGTTCGGACAGTGTCGCTTGCCCAATAAGTAGGTGTACAAAATTATATATATAATCCTTGCACCGCCTACTGCGCATTATCTGCATCACTAATCAATACAATAATTATAAAAATAATTTTGCACACCTACTTAGAATATCAATACAATGGACACATTCTTAAATTTCCTTCGAGACAACTTCTTCGATTTCCTCACATACACCGGCTTTGCCAACGCCGAAATCGGAAACCTGATAATGATTGTTGTCGGCATATTCTTCATCTGGCTTGCCATAAAGAAAGACTTTGAGCCGCTCTTGCTCGTACCGATAGGTCTGGGCATCATTCTCGGCAACATCCCGTTCAAGGGAGATGCCGGACTGGAAATAGGTCTGTATGAAGACAACTCCGTGCTGAACATCTTCTATCAGGGCGTGAAGCTGGGATGGTATCCGCCGCTCGTCTTCCTCGGCATCGGCGCGATGACAGACTTTACGGCGCTGATAGCCAACCCGAAGCTCGTGCTTATCGGCGCTGCCGCACAGTTCGGCATCTTCGGCGCATACATGACTGCCCTTGCGCTGGGCTTCGAACCCAACCAGGCGGCAGGCATCGCCATCATCGGCGGCGCTGACGGACCTACCGCCATCTTCCTCAGCTCTAAGCTGTGCCCCAACCTCATGGGCGCGATAGCGGTATGCGCATACTCGTACATGGCTCTCGTGCCGGTAATACAGCCGCCGCTCATGCGCCTGCTCACTACAAAGAAAGAGCGTCTCATACACATGAAGCCTTCAAGACAGGTGTCGCAGACTGAACGCATTCTCTTCCCCATCATCGGACTGCTCATCACTACATTCATCGTGCCATCCGGCATGCCGCTCCTCGGTATGCTCTTCTTCGGCAACCTGCTGAAAGAATCCGGCAAGACCACACGTCTGGCAAAGACTGCCGGATCGGCTCTCAACGACATCGTCGTCATGCTGCTCGGCCTCACAGTGGGATGTTCGACACAGGCAAGCGAGTTCCTCACCATAAAGACAATCTTCATCTTCTTCCTCGGTGCCTGCGCTTTCGTGGTGGCTACGTGCTCGGGCGTTTGCTTCGTCAAACTCCTCAACCTCTTCTTGCCGGAGCATAAGAAAATCAATCCGCTCATCGGAAACGCTGGCGTCAGCGCCGTCCCAATGTCGGCCCGTATCTCAAACAATATCGGTCTGGAATACGACAGGAAGAACTTCCTGCTCATGCACGCCATGGGACCGAACGTAGCCGGTGTGATTGGCTCTGCCGTTGCTGCCGGTGCGCTGCTCGGCTTCCTATCATAACGACAATCTGACACAACACAATACCGGTGGCGAAATGAGATGTGACGACACATTATTATATATATAACGCCGGCAACATCTCATTCTGCCATCATCTACCGTAACACTCTTATGAAGCAAAACATATTCCGCGGCCTCGGCATCGCACTCATCACACCTTTCACCGAACAGGGTGAGGTGGATTATGAGGCTCTACAAAGACTTGTTGAATATCAAATCGAGAACGGAGCCGACTTCCTCTGCATCCTCGCCACAACAGGCGAGACACCTTGTCTCTCGAAAGAAGAACGTCTGAAAATAAAAGACTTCATCGTAAGTCTCGTCAAGGGCAGGCTGCCTGTCGTCGTCGGATGCGGCGGAAACAACACCGCTGCCGTCGTAGAAGAGCTGAAGACGGGAGACTTCAAAGGCATCGACGGCATTCTCAGCGTTTGCCCATACTACAACAAACCGTCGCAGGAAGGACTCTACCAACACTTCAAAGCCATCGCCGGAGCAACGAAACTGCCCGTAATTCTATACAACGTGCCGGGACGTACCGGCATCAACATGAAGCCGGAAACTACGGTGCGCCTCGCTAAAGATTGCCAGAACATAGTGGCGGTGAAGGAAGCAAGCGGAAACCTTGAACAGGTGGACGAAATACTGAGACGATTCGCTAACATATCCGATGATTGCGTGCGGCGCGGAAGGCGTAATATCTGTCATCGGCAACGCACTGCCGAAAGAGTTCTCAAGAATGATACGCCTCGAACAGAGGGGAGAGTTTGAAGCCGCCGTGAAGATTCACCATAAGTTCACAGACCTCTACAGCCTGCTCTTTGTAGATGGAAACCCGGCCGGAGTGAAGGCACTGCTGCATGAGATGGGATTCATAAACAACATCCTCAGACTGCCGCTCGTGCCGACAAGGGTGGCTACGGTGCAGAAGATGTCACAGATTCTGAAAGACCTGAAACTATAAAGACACATAGACGACAATTCCCCTAAAAGACAGAAAAGGCAGCTATGCCATGACGCCGCCAGGCAAGACTGTCTTTTAGGGGAATATTGTAACATATCGAAACAAAGGAAAAAAGACTGAAAATGAAAAGAGTATTGTTTATCGACAGAGACGGAACACTGATATACGAACCGGAAGACGAGCAGATTGACGCCTTCGGGAAACTCAGGTTCGTCAAGCGCATGATGAAAAACCTCTCGTTCATAAGACAGCATCTCGACTTCGAGTTTGTCATGGTGAGCAATCAGGACGGACTGGGCACTGCCTCGTTTCCGGAAGAAACATTCTGGCCGGTGCACAACTTCATACTCCAAACTCTGGAGGGAGAGGGCATAACATTCGACAACATACTTATCGACAGACACTTCCCCGAAGACAACAGTCCTTACAGAAAGCCGGGGACCGCCATGCTGACGCAATACATAGACAACCCGGAATATGACCTGGCAAACAGCTATGTCATAGGAGACAGGGAGACTGACCGCCAACTTGCGGAGAACCTCGGATGCAAGGCTCTCATCGTGGGCGACGAGAGCAACAACGGCATGTCATGGGACAGGATAAGCGAGATTCTCTTTGCAGGAGAACGCATCGCCGAGGTAAAGCGCACTACGAAAGAGACTGATATCTACGTCAGGATGAACCTCGACGGCAAGGGAGTGTGCAAGGTCAGCACCGGACTGGGATTCTTCGACCACATGCTCGAACAGATAGCGAAACACGGCATGATTGACCTCGAAATACAAACCCGCGGCGACCTTCACGTTGACGAACATCACACCATCGAAGACACGGCGATAGCCATCGGAGAATGTATAGCAAAGGCTCTCGGAGACAAACGAGGCATCGAGAGATACGGATACTGCCTGCCTATGGACGACTGTCTGTGCTCCGTGGCGCTGGACTTCGGAGGCAGGCCATGGCTCGTTTGGGATGCAGAGTTCCGCAGAGAGATGGTGGGAGACATGCCTACAGAGATGTTCCTGCATTTCTTCAAGTCGCTTTCTGACGCCGCAAGAATGAACCTGAACATCAAAGCGGAAGGAGACAACGAACACCACAAGATTGAAGGCATTTTCAAGGCTCTGGCAAGAGCACTGAAAATGGCTGTAAAACGAGACATATACAAGTTTGAACTGCCTTCGACAAAGGGCATGCTCTGATTCGATGACAGACATGGCATGCTGCTTCGGATAAATGTTTCAGATTTCGCAATGTTGATAACTTGCGAACTGTTAAAGAGTTGACGAGTTGACAGGCTGACAAGTTGGATCTGTTCTGTTGTCAAGCTGACGAGTAGTTTCCTTGAACTTGCGAAGACAAACAAGTTGACAACAGTAATCTTGTTGTCTTAGTTGTATGTCACCCCGTGACATAAACCGTTGCGCCAGTTCTTCCCGTTGTCATTGTTGTCTCCGTTGTCGTAAAAATAACGTCCGCTTGTTTGCTGACAGTATGCCACAGACATACGAAACCTGAGTAAATGATTAAAGTCATCTGCACGAAAAATGATTGAGATAAGCCACGCAAAGGTAAACAACCTGAAAGACATTTCACTAAGCATCCCACGCAACAAATTCATTGTCGTGGCTGGAGTTTCCGGCTCCGGAAAATCATCGTTGGCATTCGACACGCTGTATGCGGAAGGACAAAGGCGTTATGTAGAATCGCTGTCAAGCTACGCACGGCAGTTCCTCGGAAGGATGTCAAAACCGCAGTGTGACTTCATAAAAGGCCTGCCGCCGGCAATAGCAATCGAGCAGAAAGTCATATCACGAAACCCACGCTCTACCGTCGGCACGACGACGGAGATTTACGAGTATCTCCGCCTGCTCTTCGCACGAATCGGACGCACGTTCTCTCCCGTCAGCGGACAAGAGGTGAAGAAACACACGGTTGAGGACATAATAGCCTACATACAGACTTATCAGCAGGGCACGAAGTTCATCATAACGTCGCCGCTGTGCCTCCCGGAAGGCAGGACGCTGCAAAGACAGCTGCAGATGTCGGTCCAGGCTGGCTATTCACGCCTCTACTATCACGGCGAGATGATGCGTATCGAAGAGGCACCGTTCTACGACGACGAGAAGCATGATATCAGAATCGACGAGCTGCATCTACTCATCGACCGCCTCAGTGTTGCAGACTCAAAGGACTACCTGTCACGTCTGACCGACTCGCTCGAAACGGCTCTCTACGAAGGACACGGCACTTGCAGCATCGTCATCATGCCGTCGAGGATTGAACGTGGCTTCTCGACAAGGTTTGAAGCAGACGGCATGACATTCGAAACGCCGTCAGACAACCTCTTCGCGTTCAACTCGCCGGTTGGAGCCTGTCCAAAATGCGAGGGCTTCGGACGTATCATCGGCATTGACGAAGCGCTTGTCATACCCAATCCCTCACTTTCCGTGCATCAGGGATGTGTACAATGCTGGCACGGAGAAAAGATGAGCGTCTGGAAAGACGAGTTCGTCAGAAGGGCACAGAAAGACAACTTCCCTATCTTTGAGCCATACTACAACCTCTCTGAAGAGCATAAGGCGTGGTTGTGGCACGGACTGCCAAGCGAAGAACATACTGACCCGCACGAGAAAGTGTCGATTGACGAGTTCTTCCGTATGCTGTCCGAAAACCAGTACAAGATTCAATACCGCGTGATGTTGTCAAGATACAGAGGCAAGACGGTTTGCCCGGTCTGTCATGGAACTAGACTAAGAAAGGAAGCGACATACGTCAGGATAGGTGCGGACGAGAACGGCATCGGCGGAAAGACTATAACACAACTTGTGGAAATGCCGGTTGAGGAGCTGCACGACTGGTTCGCACACATACAACTCACAGAACAGGAACAGAGAATAGCGAAACGCTTGCTGACGGAAATAAACAGCCGGCTGCAGTTCCTGCTCAATGTCGGACTGGGATACCTTACGCTTAACCGCCCGTCAAACTCACTCTCTGGCGGCGAATCACAACGTATCAATCTGTGTACAAGCCTCGGGTCGTCACTCATAGGGTCACTCTATATTCTTGACGAACCCTCAATAGGACTGCATTCACGAGACACACAACGGCTGATTGCGGTGCTGAAACAACTCAAGGAGATTGGCAACACAGTGGTTGTCGTAGAACATGACGAGGAGATAATGCGTGCAGCAGACTATCTCATTGACGTCGGTCCCGATGCGGGAAGACATGGAGGAGAGATCGTCTTCCAAGGCTCGGCAGACGAGATAACAGCAGACGCACTGCAGAAATATCCCTACAGCCACACTGTCAGCTACCTCACACACACGGAGACGATAGACGTGCCTGCTTCAAGAAGACAATGGAACAGGGCGATAACAATCAAGTCGCCACGACACAACAACCTCAAGGGAACGGACGTGAAGATTCCGCTAAACGTCATGACGGTAGTGACAGGTGTCTCGGGGTCCGGCAAATCATCCCTCATAAAAGGCATCCTGTATCCTGCACTGAAACGAACTCTCGGCGAGGCGTGCGACGCACCGGGGCTCTACGGAGGACTGGACGGCGACGTGGCGGAGATAAAGAACATCGAGTTTGTAGATCAGAATCCTATCGGAAAATCTACACGATCGAACCCGGCAACATACGTCAAGGCATACGACGCTATCAGAAGCCTCATGGCTGAACAGCAACTGGCGAAGCAGATGGGATTCACGGCGCAGCACTTCTCGTTCAACACCGACGGCGGACGATGCGACGAATGCAAAGGAACCGGCATAACAATAGTCGAAATGCAGTTCATGGCAGACCTTGAACTTGTATGCGAGGCTTGTCACGGAAAACGATTCAAACGTGACATCCTTGAGGTCAAGTACCGCGGAAAGAACATCTACGACATCATTGACATGACCATCAACCAGGCCATCGAGTTCTTCTCGGAAGGGATGAATGAGAAATCCGCATCAAGACAATGCATAGAGAAAACCATCATCGAGAGGCTGCGACCGTTGCAGGATGTGGGACTGGGATACATAAAACTCGGGCAAAGCTCGTCAACATTGTCCGGAGGGGAGAACCAGCGTGTGAAACTGGCGTACTTCATTGGTCAGGAAAAGCAGTCCCCTACCCTCTTCATCTTCGACGAGCCGACAACAGGACTTCATTTCCACGACATCAGACGCCTGCTCGACGCGTTCAACTCACTCATCAAACGAGGCCACACCATTCTCATCATCGAACATAACCTCGATGTCATAAAGTGTGCCGACCACATCATCGACATCGGGCCGGAAGGTGGAGACAAGGGCGGAGACATTGTATGCACAGGCACGCCGGAGGATGTTGCGGAATGCAGGAAAAGCATAACGGGACAATATCTAAAGGAGAAACTGGGCGGAAAGTAATTCCACCGCCACAAAAAAAAAACATGCCATCTCGCCAATGACATGTTCAGAAAACACACTCTGGTTTATGAAAGAAATATTCTTTGTCTTCGTCGGAGGCGGAACAGGTTCAACGCTCAGATACTTGGCGTCAATGCTATGGCAGCACCTGTCGCTCCATCCACGCTTCCAAGACACCGTGATGCCGTGGCCCACACTTGTCGTGAACGTCATCGGCTGCGCCCTGATAAGCATTTTCTACAACTACTCCGACCGCCTCGGACTGACCTACGAGACACGTCTTCTCCTCACGACAGGCTTATGCGGCGGCTTCACCACCTTCTCCACATTCAGCTACGAGGCTCTCGCCCTGCTGCGCAACGGACATACCGGCACTTTCTTCATGTATATCCTGCTTAGCGTCTGCCTCGGCCTCGCAGCCGCAGCCTTGCCTTTCGTCATGAAAGAATGACAAGCACATCTGCCAAACGGCACTCTGCAACGTGCGACACACACCAGAACAACTGACCTTAAAACAAATGATATGATGAAGAAAAGCATAATCTGCATTGCCTTCCTGACGGCAATGGCCACACCGGGAGTATATGCGCAGAAGGCATTCAAGGCTTTCGGCGAGACCCTGAAGACAGACAAGAGATGCCTGTATGTGAACAGCGGCATGAAGACAAAGTCCGCACAACACGTCTTCAAGACTGTCAACGAGGCTCTGGAATGTGCCGAAAGGCTGAGCACATCACGTCCCGCAGGAGACAATTCCGAGATTAAGGTATATATAGAGCCGTCGGTTTACTGGATAGACAACCCCGACGACCCCGGCATGCGACTGCCGCTTGAAGGCGAAGGCACACCATTCGGCATGAAGCTGAAGTTCTCCGGCATACATCTGATAGGGCTTTCTGAAGCCGCAGAAGACGTGGTGCTGGCTTGTCAGCGAGGGCAGACGCAAGGTGCGGACGGCAACTTCACAATGCTACATATAGATGGAGACAACATTACGGCAGAGAACATAACATTCGGAAACTACTGCAACGTCGATCTTGTATATCCGCGCAACAGCAGGCTAAACCGCAAGAAACGTGCCGACGCTATCGTGCAGGCACAGCTTGTGCTATGTAACGGAAAGAACTACAAGGCAAAGAACTGCCGCTTCATCTCGCGTCTGAACCTCTGTCCTTTCTCCGGAGCGGACGATGTACTGTTTGAAGACTGCTATTTTGAATGCACGGACGATGCGTTATGCGGCACGGGGACATACCGTCACTGCAGATTCACATTCTTCTCCAGCAAGCCGTTCTATGCCACATCAGCACAAGGAGCGTTGTTTGAAGACTGCGAGATACACTGCAAGACAAACGGCATACAGTATCTGACAAAGGCATCAAGCCCCGTCACCCTCAGACGTTGCGCATTCACGAGCGACGACCCGAACCTGAAGATAGAATGGACACGCAAGCCCAATCCGCGCCACAAATGCTACATGACAGACTGCACACTGAACGGAAAGCCTCTTGTCGTGCCCACTACTCCAGACATCCCGATGCCTGTCTCCTTCCCTCTGTTCTGCATAAACAATATCCCGGAAGTCACTGACGGACACTGGACAGCAGACGCCCACTGTCCTACAGACCTGGGTATGTATGCCTTCGAGGCAGACAAGACAAAGCCGGCATGGGTGTTCGGCGAGGGGATGGACGGCGCAGAAGGGTGTTACGGAATGATTCAGAACGTTAAAGGCGCACGCCTGATGTACACCGCACATCATGACGAGGAATACAAGGGACAGACAGTGAGTGTGAACCTTGACCCGTGCAAAGGTCCGGGACAGGGCTTCGGCAGCGCTACCGGGCAATATATTGACATCTGCATAAAGTTCGACACAAGGTCGCTGACAGGCTACGGCGTAAGGTTTGTCAGGACGCCGGAATACGACAAGGCGGTCGCCACATACCTTGTCAGATATGACAACGGCACGATAACACAGATTACAGAGCCCGCAAAATGCACCATTTTCCGCAAAGGCTGCCATGTAGAGATATCATCAAAAGACACGCAGCTGTCTGCCGAGATACGCAACGGAGAAGAGAAGATGCTGCTGACAGCAGCAGTAGAGCCCAATGCCTACGGCGGAATACACATCCAGCACACCGGATCGACAGGCGCATCAGCTACGGTGATAAGCAATCTGCGCTGTATATACTCTGAATAAGAAAAGCGCGGCACTCCTACACACTGACACAACCGAATGCCATACATAAAGAAAACAGCACATAAAAAAAACTTCGGCGGCATACAATAAAGGGCAGCGAAGGAACGTTATAATATTGAAACAGAGAATATTTCAATATCTTTCACTTCATTTCCCAAAGCCTATGACGTATTTTACACCAGAAGAACTGACTATCCCTGACAACATCATCCACAGCCTTCGCGCACTGGCACACAGCCTGAACAACAGGAAGACGATGTGCAGGAACCACCCAAGCCACACATCATGCAACTATATGGCATGACGAGACAGGCAGAATGAGCCAACAAGAGAAAGCCCGGCTTTCAGTCATTTGCTATCCCGTGGGGATAACAGGACCGAAAGCCGGGCTTTGTTCCTGACTGCCACGGCATCTTGTAGAGTGTCGGAGGATTGTCATGCTGTCCTCCCCGACCATCATATACCGTCAGTTCATACCGCTGCACAGCAGCATGTCGCTTCTTCATCAGCAGCATGTCGCTTCTTCAACAGCAGCAATGTCACTTCTTCAACAGCAGCAACGTCACTTCTTTAACAGGTCGATGCTTCGTGAAAGGAACTTGTCGAGAGCCTCTCCGCGCAGCATTCCGTTCTGCAAGAGAGCGAGGTCGATGAGCTGATGAACCACCTCGTTCGATGCGGCATAGTCAGCCAGAACTTTCTTGCGTGCATCCTTCTGTGCCGTGATGTCGTCCTTAGTCTTCTTCAGGTCGTCTTTCTCGTCCTGCGGGATGTCTGCATCGTTCTTTCCCTGCTGGCTTTGTTCAAGAGCCGCCTTGCGTGCTTCGAGGCCCTTTATCTCGCTGTCGATAGGCTTTAGCTGCTCGGCGCACGCCTCTTCTGTCTGTTTCAGGACATCAGCGATGAGAGCATTGTCAGAGTTGAGAACCATTCCGTAGCTGTCAGGCATCTCTCCGTAGAACGACATACCCGCCTGCAGCTGCGACATTTCCTTCATACGTCTCATCCATTCGTTCTGTGTTATGACGATAGGCTTCTGCGTCTCGCCGAGAGCGTCAACCTCCACGACAAACTGTTTCTTGTCGAGTTGGGGCAGCTGAGACTGGAACACTGCTGACAGATTGTCAGTCTCTGTCTGCGAGAGAGAGTTCTTCTTCCGGTCATCTTTCACAATCAGGCGGTCGATGATGTCTGAATCCACTCTTGAGAAGCGTGCTTTCTCAAACTTCTGCTCGAAGACCTGAACCGCCGGGACGTCAAGTTCTCCGTCGAACATAAGCACAGAGTACCCCTTATCCTGCGCACTCTTGATGTAGCTGTACTGCGCCTCTCTGTCTGTTGCATAGAGATATACGAGGTTGCCGTCCTTGTCTGTCTGCTCAGCCTTTATCAGTTCCTTGTATTCGTCGTACGTGAAATACTTCCCGTCGATATCCTTGAAGAGCGAGAAGTCCTTTGCCCTGTCATAGAAGTCCTGCTGCGACAGCATCCCATAGTTGATGAAGAGCTTGAGCGAATCCCATTTCTCCTCGTATTCTTTCCTGTTGTCCGTAAAGATAGCTTTCAGACGGTCAGAGACTTTCTTTGTGATGTAAGTAGAGATTTTCTTCACATTAGCATCACTCTGTAGATATGAGCGGCTGACGTTGAGCGGAATGTCCGGCGAGTCGATTACGCCGTGGAGAAGTGTGAGGAACTCAGGCACGATGCCTTCAACCTGGTCAGTGACATACACCTGATTGCAATATAGCTGAATCTTGTTGCGCTGCAGTTCGAGGTTAGACTTCACTTTGGGGAAATAGAGTATTCCGGTGAGATTGAACGGATAGTCAACATTGAGGTGAATCCAGAACAGCGGCTCGTCGGACATAGGGTACAGTGTTCTGTAGAAAGCCTTGTAGTCATCGTCCTTAAGTGTAGAAGGTGTCTTTGTCCACAGAGGCTCCACGCCGTTGATGATGTTGTCTTCGTCCGTGTCAACCATCTTTTTCTCTTCCGAGCTCCACTCCTGCTTCTTTCCGAAAGCGACGGGTACAGACATGAACTTGCAGTATTTGTTGAGCAGTTCCTGAATCTTATTTTGTTCAAGGAACTCTTTGCAGTCGTCGCTGATATGCAGCACGATGTCTGTACCTCTCTCTGTTTTCCCTGCTTCTGAAATCTCGTATTCCGGGCTTCCGTCGCAAGTCCATTTGACAGCCTTTGCCCCCTCTTTATACGACAGAGTGATGATATCCACTTTGTCAGATACCATGAAAGAGGAATAGAAGCCGAGTCCGAAGTGTCCGATTATCTGGTTGGCGTTGTCCTTGTATTTGTCAAGGAAATCCGTCACGCCGGAGAAAGCAATCTGATTGATATAGCGGTCAATTTCCTCTTCTGTCATACCGATGCCGTTGTCGCTGATGGTGAGTGTGCCAGCGTCTTTGTCGAGTGCTACGCGCACTTTAAGTTCGCCGAGTTCAGCGTTCACTTCGCCACGGCTGTGCAGAGTCTTGAGTTTCTGCGTTGCATCGACAGCGTTTGAAATCATTTCGCGCAAGAAGATCTCATGGTCAGAGTAGAGGAACTTCTTGATTACTGGAAAGATGTTTTCGGTTGTTACACCAATATTTCCTTTTGCCATAGTTGTTTTGTATATTTATAAATGTTGTTGTTATTGCTTTGCATATTACCATGTACAAAGGCTGTGCCAAAACATTCATGCTGACAGATGCATGACAAAAGAATGCCGTGATGAAGAGGCAGGATGAGTAAAGGTGTGGCAGATGGAGATGACATTTACTATACGGACACAATTAGAGCGCCTCGTCTTCGGGGCGCTCTATTGTGTTGTATAGTCCATTGGCGGCTTTCCGCTTTGCGTCGGTGTCATGTCGTGGCTTTGTCTTTCTGCCAGTTGGCAATGCCGACTTCTTTTTCTTCTTCAGCCACTCTTCCTTTCTTCTGAGATAGTCGAGATAGTGGTTTTCGAGATAGTTGTCCGCCATATATATAATTATGTACAGGTTATTTACTCCTTGTTGAATTTGCTGTAAATGACCGAAACTGTCACGTTGCCGTTTCGGCTTTCGCTTCCTCCTACAAGTCTGACGCTTGTCAGCGACATGTCGTGCGACACGCTGCTCAGCACTGTGGAGCTCTGCAGGGAGGTGTAGTCAGCCTTTACAGGAATCAGCAGCACCTTGTTCCATTCCGGATTGTTTCTTTTCCACTCTTCGCGTGCGGCATCATCATGTGGCATGGCGTCATACATTGTCCTTATGAGGTGTCCGATATTGCCGAAGGTGTATGACCCTCCGTCCGACGCTATCTGTGCTATGTAAGAGGTACGGTAGTCTGCAATCTTGGATTCTTCGAAGAACTCCTTCATCTTCACGTTCTGCACCATAAGTAGTGTCTGCGGTGCGGAGAACACATATTTCACATCGTTGTCCTTGTTGAAACATTTCAGCACCACCTGTGCCGAGATGATAGAGTCATTCTCGTGTCCCTTGCATATCTCCTCTACGGGCAGGGTAAGTTCCGTGAACAGTCCGGCAGGCGACTTGACGTATGTGCAAGTGTTGTCCTGTGCAAGTTGCTGTATGCGGTTGTTGTCCGTTATGATGCGTGTGACCTGTCTCACCTCCTCCGTTCCGGCGAAGGAGTTGTAGCTTGGCTTGTCGATGCTGTCATGAATGGTGTAATAGACATTCATCTGCGACGATCGTATATACGCCATGCTTCCTATTCCGTTTTCGAGTTTTATATAGAATCCCGGGCAGACGTTGTGTGCGAAAGTGTATGAGTTTTTGAAGTCTTCGGGGTTTGCGTAGTATCTGTCCATGATATATGTGCCGTAGTTGTTGTATTCCTTTCCTTCGGCAGAGATATATGTCCGGTTGAGGTTGAAGAGAATGTTGTTCGTGTAGCTTGACGAGTGTCTGAGCGAATCGGAGAGGTTTTTGTTGACGAGCGAGTACGCCTTGGTACACTGCGCCGTTGCAGTGCCTATTCTGACGAATCCTTGTGCTTCGGGGTCGAAGTTGTTGTAGAAGACGGCGTTCTCCTCGACGGGTTTCCTCAGTTCGTAGAGTGTGGCTTTCATAGAGGCGAGGGAATCTCCGTAGAAATTCTCGAAAAAGAGTCTGACATCACACGAATCAGCTGTTATTCCCCTTGCGAGAGTGTCTTCGGGCGGGAAGGCGTAACCTTCGGAGATATGAAACTGCGTGACGAAGTCGCTTTTCACGTACGCTCCGGTTTCGGGGTCTTTGACCAGCCCGAGATATCCGAGAGTGTTTCTTGAAATTACAGAATCGGCAGCAACGGTCTTCGATACGATGTCAAAGACGTTGTCGGAGACCTGTATGAGGTCTTCTGTGTTAGTGAGCGAAGAGCCGAGCGTGTCTGTATTGTCATCGCACGAGGCGAGTGCGAGCAGAAGTGTTATGGCAGCAAAGAGTATTTTTCTCATCGATAATGATTTTTTGTCTGTAGGTGTCGTCATACCTTGCGTAGGGTTGGCATGGCGTTCATATTCGTCTTCATCCGTGTTTGGCGTGCATGTTTTCCCGCACCATAATATATTATGCGCTCCACTGAAGAGGCTGTGGGGCGCATAATGTCAGGGATTTCAGAGAGAGCTGTAGAACTCCCTGTATTTGTCGGAGAAGTCGTCTCCGGGAAAAGGCAGCATCGGTATGTTTGCCTGGCGTATATATGCAGCCATTGCCTCGTCGTTGTTCTCCGCAATTTCTATTATTCCGTCAGAATAGTCAACAGCGAGTTTCTGCAGTTCGTGCATGTCGAAATCGTCATTATACTTTCCGAGCATCTCGAGGCTGAGATTCTTGAATATCAGGCTATTCTTGAATTTCTCTCCTATCGTCCCGCTGATGTCCTTGTCGAAGAGGCTTGAGACAATCTTAACGTTCTGGAAGCACGGTTCGTCGGCATACGCTTTTCTGATATAGAAAGGCACGACAGACGCCATCCATCCGACACAGTGAATGACATCTGGTGTCCATCTCAGTTTCTTGACCGTCTCGAGCACGCCTCTTGCAAAGAAGACGGCTCTTTCTCCGTTGTCGTCGCATAGTTGTCCGTCGGCGTTTCGTTCCAGTCCTCTGTGTATGAAGAAGTCCTCGTTGTCGATGAAATAGACCTGCACTCTCGAGACTGGAATGGATGCGACCTTGATGATGAGGGGGTGGTCGGTACCGTTGATGATGATGTTCATTCCCGACAGTCTTATCACCTCATGCAGTTGTCCTCTGCGTTCGTTGATGTTGCCCCATTTCGGCATGAATGTTCTTATCTCGCATCCGCTGCCCTGTATGGTTTCAGGTATTCGTTTACCCATGATAGACAGAGTGTTTTCTGCCACGTATGGTGCTGTCTCAGTATTGATGAAGAGGACTTTCTTGACTTGCATATTAACTTTCGATAAAATTTTATTAGTTGACGGGTATTTCAGTTGACGAGTTGACGAGTGAAACGTGTTAGGGGTTTGAGGTGACACGTTCAGATCATCTTATTCTGTCAGCGGCTTTTATCAGGTTCTCGTCGTGAATGATGCCTTTTCTCGCGAGCCATATCAAGATGATGGCGAAGAAGGGCAGAGCAGCCGCGAAGCCGTATTTGAACTCCATGCCTTCGGGGCATAGCAGTTCGGCTGAGATGAAATAGTCCGCTATCCACAACACTGCTACGAGAATGGCGATGTTGCAATAGTTTTTCTGTTTTTTCCGGTTATGATAGTTGAAGACATTCATCACCGTGACAGCGGCAGCGGCGACCAGCAGCATAAAGAGCGAGAAGCCTGAGAAGTCCCATGTCCCTGTCTCTCCGTTGATTATCGAGATGTTGTACATCTCTGACGGTATGCCGACAGCCGTAGGCACAAATGTTCCGATGGGCAGGCAGGCACACACTGTCAAGAGTATGGCGGCCAGCAGCAGGTATATAGTTTGTATTCGCTGTATCATGCTTCTGTTTGTTTGTTGGTGATGTCAAGGCAGGTGGTTATGTTGTCTTTGTCACATTCCCGTCATGTCATTCTGCGGCCTTAGCGTCGCGCATGGGGTCCCGCCAGTAAATCTGTCCCTGTTCAAACTCTTCGGTGGCGAGGAGTGTCGGTTTAGGCAGTTTCTCGTAGTAGCGTGATATTTCAATCTGCTCTCTGTTCTCGAACACCTCTTCGAGCGTATCGTTGTATGAAGAGAACTCGGCGAGTTTCTTCTGCAGATCCTGCTTTATTTCCGCAGCTATCTGGTTAGAGCGTTTTGCGATGATAGCCACCGATTCGTATATGTTTCCCGTATCGTTGCTGAGATCGACGATGTTTCTTGTGACAGTGTTTGCAGGTGCTTTTGATTTCTTGTAGTCCATAATTTATGTCAGTGGTTTATTGTATTTTTGTTTGACGGTGGCAGTTTGCAGTCCCACCTCTTATATTCTTGTGTTACACGTTGTTGCAGCGTGTCATTCATTTGTCCCGCCAGTATATTTCTTGCATACCGCGATGAATTTCTCGGCGGTGTCCCTTTCTTTAGAATCAGGATATTCGTTGATGAATCCGTAGCATTCGTCCTCGGCGTTCTGGAAGCGTTCCTGTCTGCGGCTTTCTATGCTGTGTACAGCGAGATAGTATTTGCTTTTCATTATCAGGAGCGCGAAGTCCTCCCTTTTGTCCATATAGGGATAGTCTTTCAGTGCGTTTTCCGCCGTTATGATGCACGCCTCATAGTTTGATCCGCCGCTGAGGCAGTTTCCGAAATACGTCCCGAGGTTGTAGTATAGCTTTGCGTTGTAGTATTCTTTCATGACGAGCTTGTCCTGCAGTTCAAGCATCCTTGCCTGTGCGTCCTGCCTGCGTTTTGACCTGGGGAAAATATCGAGGAAGTCCTGGTAGGCCTTTATGGCAGCCAGCGTGGGCGACTGGTCGAGGCGCGGCTCGGGCGAGCTCTCGTACAGGCTCTCCGCCACGTAGAAATACGCGCTCTCGGTGTAGGTGCCCTTCGGGTATGACGTGCAGCATTTCCGGAATGCGTCGCTCGCCGCCTCGAAGTCAGAGCTTCTGTACAGTGACATGGCATACATATACAGCGATTCCTCCGCATTATCGGTGCCCTTGTATATTGTCACAAGTTCTCCCAACAATGCGGCGGACTGGGTGTATTTTCCTCTTGCAAAGCATTGTTTTGCAAATTCATACTTGTATTCGTAGTTATCTGACTTATATACGGCGTTGAACTCGTTAGTACAACCGGCGGCCAGGATTGAGACAAGTATGCAAACGGTAAGATTCTTCATTTTCTGCCTTTTCCGCATTCCGGCGTTGTCTGTCCGCAGAGCGTGCGGTGTTCTGCCGTGAGTGCGAAATTTGATTTTTCCCTGCAAAATTACTCATTTTTTTCCGTCTGTCAAAGCATCTTACATATTTTTTTGTAATTCAGGTACATTTTATAACAAACATTTGAAAAAAAATGTGTAATTTTGCACGGCTTGCATAACATCATTCATCAGAAAGCCGACAGACATGGACAAATTTTCCCTTACATCAAGATACGAGCCTACGGGCGACCAGCCGGATGCCATCGCGCAGCTGAGCGAGGGTGTGCTCAGGGGCGACCGTGCGCAGGTGCTGCTGGGCGTGACGGGTTCCGGCAAGACATTCACCGTCGCCAATGTCATAGCCAACGTCAACCGCCCCACCCTCATCCTGTCGCACAACAAGACGCTCGCCGCCCAGCTCTACGAAGAGATGAAGGGCTTCTTCCCCCGCAATGCGGTGGAGTATTACGTATCCTACTACGACTACTACCAGCCGGAGGCCTACATGCCGTCTTCCGACACATACATAGAGAAGGACCTTGCCATCAACGAAGACATCGACCGCCTGCGCCTCTCCGCCGTCTCGTCGCTCCTCTCCGGCAGGCGCGACATCGTCGTGGTGGCTTCCGTGTCGTGCATCTACGGCATGGGCGGCCCGGCGGCGATGAAAGGTTCGGTCATCACCCTGCGCCGCGACAGCGACATCGACCGCAACGTACTGCTGCGGCGCCTTGTCGATGCCCTCTACACCCGCAACGACATGGCTCTCGAGCGCGGCACTTTCCGTGTGAAGGGCGACACCATCGACATCGCTATGGCATACAGCGAGCGCATACTGCGCGTCACAATGTGGGGCGACACGATAGAGGGCATCGAAGAGCTCGACGCCGTCACGCTCCGCCGCCTTGCCTCCTTCGACGAGTACCAGGTCTTTCCCGCCAACATCTTCGTCACGTCTAAAGAGCAGACCGACATCGCCCTGCGCCAGATACAGGACGACCTGTGCGAGCGCATCGCATACTACGAGGAGAAGGGCGACACGCTGCGGGCACAGCGCATCAAGGAACGTGTGGAGAACGACATGGAGATGATAAAGGAACTTGGCCACTGCTCGGGCATCGAGAACTACTCGCGCTATTTCGACGGGCGCCAGGCGGGCGAGCGTCCCTACTGCCTCTTCGACTTCTTCCCCAAGGACGTCCTCGTCATCATCGACGAGAGCCACGCCTCCGTGCCGCAGCTTCACGCCATGTGGGGCAACGACCGCTCGCGCAAGCGCAACCTCGTGGAGTACGGCTTCCGCCTGCCCGCCGCCTTCGACAACCGTCCGCTGAAGTTCGAGGAGTTCGAGACCCTCGCACGGCAGGTCATCTACGTCTCCGCCACTCCCGCACCCTACGAGCTTGAACAGGCTGAAGGCGTCGTCGTAGAGCAGATCATACGCCCTACGGGACTGCTCGACCCCGAGATTCTCGTGCGTCCCACACACAACCAGATTGACGACCTGCTGAACGAGATTGTGGTGCGCCAGGAACGCCGCGAGCGCACCCTTGTCATCACGCTGACAAAACGCCTGGCAGAGGAGACGACGGAATATCTGCTGAACCACGGCATTCCGACAGCCTACATACACTCCGACGTCGATACGCTTGACCGAATAAAGATTCTCAACGACCTGCGCGCCGGCACCTACGACGTCCTCGTCGGCGTCAACCTGCTGCGCGAGGGTCTCGACCTTCCCGAGGTCTCGCTCGTCGCCATCCTCGACGCAGACAAGGAGGGATTCCTGCGCAACGCCCGCGGCATGACGCAGATGGCGGGGCGCGCCGCCCGCAACGTCAACGGACTGGTAATCATGTACGCCGACACCGTCACTCGGTCGATGCAGACCACCATCGACGAGACGGCGCGACGCCGCCGGAAACAGATGGCGTACAACGAGGAGCACGGCATCATTCCGCGCCAGATACACAAGGCCGTCACCGACGGAGGCCTCGCCGCCATGCGCAAGCAGGAGTTCGACGCCGTCAAGGGCACCGCCCCGACATCACGCGCCTCACACTACGAAGATATGGCGAAGCGGCGAGAGATATACGTCGAGCCGTCGGAGAGAAGATACCTTCTTCCGGAAGAAGGCGGAGGAATGGCAGCCGACGCCGCCCTGCCCGTCTATGGGAAGATGTCGAAAGAGGAGCTGCGCAAGTGCATCGCACACACCACGGCGCTCATGCGCGAGGCGGCGAAGAACCTCGACTTCATACAGGCGGCACAATACCGCGACGAACTGCTCATGCTCTCGTCGTACATGGAGGAGGAATAGCAGCCTTCTGCGGGCATTCATGCCGTCCCCGCATCACACAAGGCGGCACACAGAGAGGCAGCTCCCGTTGTTGCAGAAAAGCCGTCCGAGGCTTTCACGACAACAGGGGCTGCCTCTTCTTTTTTTATTCGCGGACACGCGAAACGCCAATCATGGCACAGATATGACACTGTCGGTGACGACGAAAAGTGCCGTCGGCGGTGCTTATATATGCCGGCAACGGTTCGGGCAGGTGTCTTCCGTGGCACCGTCAAGAGCCTTTCGTGGTCTCATTATGAGCCTTTCGTGGTCTCATTATGAGCCTTTCGTGGTCTCGAAAACATTAAGTCGTGATCGTATGATAGCAGTCAAAAGTTCGTATGGTAGCAGTCAAAAGTTCGTATGATTGCTTTCAAAAGTTCGTATGGTAGCAGTCAAAAGTTCGTATGGTTGCTGTCGAAACACGAAAACGACAGCAAAAGCTGCGTGACGAGTATGCTCCCGGAGGTGGGGAAAGGGGCTGGTGTATGGAAAACAAAGACAGCTCCCTGCCGTCAGGGAAACACGGGGGTGCGTTTCCGTGACGACAGGGAGCTGTACGGGTTATGATGATATGCTAAAGCGAAGTCTGCCGGGTGTACGTCAGATGAGCGGCATCCCTGCCTCTCGACACTCCTGCCTCATGCTGTCAGGCCAGATGCTTGCCTGTATCTCTCCGATGTGCGCCTTGTGGAGCATCACCATGCAGAGGCGGCTCTGCCCTATTCCGCCGCCGATGGAGAGGGGCAGTTTGCCTTCGAGCAGCTGGCGGTGGAAGTAGAGGCTGCGGCGGTCGTTCATGCCCTCTGTGTCGAGTTGCCTGAGCAGGGCGTCTCTGTCAACGCGGATGCCCATGGACGAGAGCTCGATGGAGCGTTGCAGAACGGGGTACCATATCAGTATGTCGCCGTTGAGCCCTACGGAGCCGTTCTCGTCAACCGTGCTCCAGTCGTCATAGTCGGGAGCGCGCCCATCGTGTTTCTCGCCGTTGGAGAGTTTCGACCCTATGCCGATGACGAAGACCGCGCCGTATTTCCTGCACACCTCGTCTTCCCGCTCCTTCGGCGAGAGGCTGGGATACTGCTGCAGCAGTTCTTCGGCATGTACGAAATGTATCGTCTCAGGGAGGAAAGGCTTCAGCTGCGGATACCACTCGCAGGCGAGATACTCCGTGCGGCGTATGGCGCCGTAGATGCGGCTCACCGTCTCGCGCAGTGCTTTCTGCGTGCGCTGTCCGGGCGTAATGACAGCCTCCCAGTCCCACTGATCGACATACAGCGAATGGAGGTTGTCGAGTTCCTCGTCGGCGCGTATGGCGTTCATGTCGGTGTAGATGCCGTAGCCGGGAGGGATATGGTCCTCGGCGAGTTTCATCCTCTTCCATTTAGCAAGGGAATGCACCACCTCCGCCTTGGCGTCGCCGAGCTCTTTGATGGGGAAGGTGACGGCGCGCTCCACGCCGTTGAGGTCGTCGTTGATGCCCAGACCCTTCAGGACGAAGAGGGGTGCCGTGACGCGGCGGAGGCGCAGCTCGGTGCTGAGGTTCTGCTGGAAAAACTCCTTTATCAGTTTGATGCCCTGCTCAGTCTGCACGCAGTCGAGAAGCGGGCGGTAGCCTGCAGGTTTGATAAGTCTGCTCATTATCGTATGGTTATGTACGGTTTGTATTGTCTGCCGGAATGTGCGGCATTTCTGAAAAAACGCTGCAAAGTTATAACTTTTTATTGAATTGTGCAACTTTTGTAAGAAAAAACATCGTATTTTCCTGCTTTTTATCTTACATTCGGCGGTTTTCCTTACATATAGACAGAGAAGGCGAGATTCACAAATGCGATAAAAGAGTTTAAAAGATGTATAAACAGGATATGCGCTCGGAAGGTTTTTTGTAACTTTGTGGATTGTAAAACAAACGAAACGGAAATGAGACTATCAGAACTGCATACGGGCGAGACGGCTGTCATAGTGAAGGTGTACGGCCACGGAGGCTTCCGCAAACGCATCATGGAGATGGGGTTTGTGAAGGGGAAAGAGATTACCGCACTTGAGGACGCGCCGCTTCGCGACCCGGTGAAATATCTCATCATGGGCTACGAGATATCGCTGCGCCGCGAGGAGGCAGACCACATACAGGTGGTGACGATGGCGGAGGCGCTGCGGTCGAGAGCCCTGGCGGATTCGGCGACAGACTTCTCATGCCCGTGCAAGGACGACGACGAGATAATGACCGCCGCCGTGCAGAAGCGGCGACACCACATCAACGTGGCACTTGTGGGAAATCCGAACTGCGGGAAGACATCGCTCTTCAACTTTGTGTCGGGGGCGCGCGAACGGGTGGGCAACTACTCGGGCGTCACCGTAGAGGCGAAAGAGGGCATCGCAGAGTTTGAGGGATATGAGTTCCACATCGTCGATCTGCCCGGCACATACTCGCTCTCCGCCTACAGCCCGGAAGAGATGTATGTCAGGAGACAGATAATAGAGAAGACGCCCGACGTCGTGCTGAACGTACTCGACGCCTCGAACCTTGAACGCAACCTGTATCTCACCACACAACTCATCGACATGCACCTGCGCATGGTGTGCGCACTCAACATGTTCGACGAGACAGAACGGCGCGGGGACAACATCGACCATGTGCGTCTGGGGAAACTGCTCGCCGTGCCCATGGTGCCCACCGTCTTCAAGACGGGACGCGGCGTAGATGACCTCTTCAGGACCATCATCGCCATCTACGAGGGGAAAATAAAGGAGGGGCACATACACATTAACCACGGCACATACGTAGAGCAAGGCATCGACGCCCTGCGCGTGAAACTGCGCACCGAAGAGCGCGTGAGACGCCGCTACACGCCGCGCTACCTCGCCATAAAACTTCTTGAGGGCGACGCCACAGCCACGGCTTTCGCACAAACCCTACCGTCGGCGGCGGACATCGCAGCCACACGCGAGAAAGCCGCCGCCGTCATTGAACGCGAACTGAAATGCGACCCCGAGACTGCCATCATGGACGCGAAATACGGCTTCATCAACGGCGCGCTGCAGGAGGCGGAATACGGCATAGGGACGAAGGAAGACACTTACAAGGTGACGCATCTCATCGACCATGTCATCACACACCGGTATATCGGCTTCCCCATCTTCCTCTTCATCATCTTCATGATGTTCAACATCACATTCACTGCGGGCGAATATCCCATGACGATGATAGAGAAGCTTGTCGGCATACTGTCCTCGACACTTGCCGCGGCAATGCCCGACGGGGCGCTGAAGGACCTGGCAATCGACGGCATACTGGGCGGCGTGGGGTCGGTAATCATCTTCCTTCCGCAGATTCTCATCCTCTACGCCATCATCTCGTATATGGAGGATTCGGGATATATGGCACGCGCGGCATTCATCATGGACCGCCTGATGCACAAGATGGGGCTGCACGGCAAGTCGTTCATTCCGCTCATCATGGGATTCGGATGCAACGTGCCCGCCGTCATGGCCACAAGGACGATAGAAAGCCCGCGGTCGCGCCTCATCACGATGCTCATCCTGCCTTTTATGTCATGCTCGGCACGCCTGCCGATATATATCATGATAACGGGGATATTCTTCACACCACGGGAGCAGACCGTCGTGCTCTTCTCGCTCTATCTGCTCGGCATCGCCGTAGCGGTGGTGTCGAGCCGCCTCCTCGCACGCTTCCTCGTCAGGGGCGACGACACACCCTTCGTGATGGAACTGCCGCCCTACCGCTTCCCGACAGCGGCTGCCATAGCACGGCACACTTGGGAGAAGGGACGAGAGTATCTGAAGAAGATGGGCGGCATCATTCTCGTGGCGTCCATCATAGTATGGGCGCTGGGCTACTACCCGCACAACCCGCACCTCGAGAAAAGTGAGCAGCTGGAACAAAGCTACATCGGAGCCATCGGAAAAGCTGTGGAACCGGTATTCAAACCCCTCGGCTTCAGCTGGAAACTTGACGTCAGCATCCTCTCCGGCGTAGGGGCGAAAGAGATAGTAGCATCAACGACGGCAGTGCTCTACGGTGCGGAGGCTGAAGAAAACGCTGACGAAGACGGAAGCACGGAAGGCGCTTCGGAGATACGAAAAGCGATGACCGCCGACGGCGTGACAACAGCAACGGCAATGTCTTTCCTCGTCTTCGTGCTGCTCTATTTCCCCTGCATCGCCACCATTGCGGCGATAAGGCAGGAAGCCGGGTCGTGGCGGTGGGCACTTTTCGCGGCCGCATACACCACCATGACGGCATGGCTGCTCGCTGCTCTGACATACAGGATATGCAGCTGATTGCTACAGCCTGCTCGTAAACACCGGTTTGTATTTCCCTGGCAACTGTGTTATTTTTGACGAAAACAAGATTTCACTTGTCAACTAAGATATTTTTTAGATGACAACAGAGACAACACAAACAACGGGAAGAACATACGCAACGCGAGGATGTCATAAAATGACATACAACAGGGACAACAAGATTACTGTTGACTTAACCGCCAACTCGTCAAAACCGTCAACTCGCCAACTTAAAAAAGAATATGCAAGATACAATCACTGTCATCATCGTGGCGATAGCCGCACTCTTTGCCGCACGGCATCTCTACCGCTCCATCACCGCTCCGTCGTGCAACTGCAGCAACTGCAAGAAGAAAAAGGACGGCGGAAGCTGCTGCGCAAGACATGAGGGCGGGTGCCGGGAAGAAGAAGACAGACAACACTGAACCTACATCCGTAATATGCAAGAAGAACAACGACTGGCACAACTGCATTCCGCTCTGTCGCAACGCCTCGACACATGCTGTTCGGAAGGCACGCTGCACAGCATCCCGCAACTGCTCACACATCCGTATTTCATGGACTATGTGACAATCATCGTATGCCATACAGGCTACATACGCCTGCTTGCCAACGGATCGCCATACACCGTCAACGGCGGAGAGACCGCCTTCGTGTCTGAGAACGTGCTGCTTCAGATACTGTCCGTATCAGACAGTCTCGAATACTCGCTGCTCTGCTACCGCATCGCACCCATACGCCACATTCTCGGCAACACAGTGGTGATGATGCGCATCTACGACATGCAGAACACTCTGCCGCTGCACATCATACCGACAGAGGAGGACAACGTCTTCACATCATACATCAGCCTCATACAATCGTCGCCCCAGACAACGCTGTCAGCCTACAGGGACAACGAGAGGCAGCTGCTGCTCGTCAGTCTAACCTACCGCCTCTGCGACTTCTTCTCGTCGCACATACCCGACAGACCGGAGATTCCGGCAAGGACGACAGAGATATTCGGGAAGCTCGTCTCCCTCATCGGCCAGCACTTCCAGAACGAACGCAAGGTGACGTTCTATGCCGACAAACTCTGTCTCTCGCCGAAATATCTCACCGCCCTCGTGAAGTCTGTCAGCGGATATACAGTGCAGCAGCTCATCTTCAAAGCTATCATCAGGCGGAGCATCTTCCTCATCAACTCGACGAGCAAGACCATTCAGGAGATTGCCGACGACCTGTCGTTCCCCAACGCCTCTGCCTTCGGCACTTTCTTCAAGAAACAGACGGGACACTCTCCTAAACACTACCGGCGAAAAGTGTTGGCGAACGTCTGACTAACTGTGAGAGACGGAACTGCAAGAACGCCGCCATACCACAGCAACGCCACTGACTGCCTCTACCTGTCAGAAAAAAAAGAAAAATCAGTCTTTCGTATAGAAATCCACGAGCTGCGTGATTGCCTGCCGGCATACGGGACAGAAGACGGGTGATTCGTTGGAGCGCATACGGCAGTCGGGAGTACCGCGATAGACACCCTTCAGCGAATAGCCCGCTCCCTCATAGACACCAATCTGTTCTGCGTCAGCCGCCTGACGTTTCTTCCCCCTGCTCCGTTTCCCGGACCGGGCTTCGGGCATAGGCGTAGGGACGGGTGTGCCGGCAGGGATGAGGTTCTCCCATTTGCCGTGGAAGTCTGCAAGGGTGGTGATGTTACGCTCCCAAGGCTCTACGTCGTGAGGATACATCGGTATCTGCTCCGCCTCGTAGGCATACTCGTCGGCAAGCCCGGCAAAACTGTGGCCGAACTCATGCACGACAACCTCCTTGTAGCGCGGATGGTGGGTGGAAGAGAGATTGTAGAAGTTGAGTATGCCGCCGCCGCCGTATTCTGCCGTGTTCACGAGAACGATGATATGCTCGTAGGGCAGGCCGGCGAGGGTGTTGTGCAGCTGCTTGATGTTGAGCGTGGTGAGATAGCGGTCGCTGTAGAATGTGGAGAAAGACGAACCGAGTGCCGTCGTCTTCCATTCGTGGCGCGAAGGGATGCTGGTGCCGCTGTCGGCTGACGGGCTCTCGACCGCAATGATGTTGAAGCGCGGACGGAGAGAGGCGAAAGGCTCGTGAGAGAAGATGGCATCGACGGCGATGCGGGCATCCTCGATGAAGACGGGCATCTCGTCTTTCGTATATCCCTCCGCAACAAAGGCGATGCGGATGCAGCGTGCGGTGTCTGCCGCCGGCTGAAGAACGGTATAGGGAACCGCGGGACGGGGATGGCGGCGGATGAGTATGTCAGTGGGAACTACGGTATGGGTGAGCGAGGATGTCACCTGACGGCGGTTGTCCATGAGCTGCACCGTGACATCGACAGTGTCCTTGGGCATGGGGATGAGACAGACATTCTCGAACGAACGGCGAAGCTGCTGCGCCTCGGGATAGCTCTGCCACTCCTGAAAGAGGGTGCAGAACGACTGGCGATAGATGACCGTCGTGTCACGATGGCTGCGAACAATGACCTGTCCGTTGCCCTCGACGGGAACTGAGGACAGACGGCGGCGTTTGCCATACCAGCCGTCGAAAGACGAGAGGGCGTCAACGGCGATGCTCTGCTCAGTGGCGGTGCCTGAGAATGAATAGTCGAGACGCAGCGTCGCGTCGCGGAAACAGTCGTCGAACTCTTGTGCCATACAGCATGGCAACGATAGAGAGAAGAGCATGAAGAAAAGGATAACGTATCTTGTGTCGTGTTTCATAACTGTTATAGAAAGAGGGCTTTCAGCAAGGTGATGATATAGGGACGCTGCCAGTCGGACGGCTTGAGGCGTTGTCCGCCGTACTGCATGATGTCTATGTCGAGATGTATGACACCCACGGAGGTGTCAGCCGCATTGCGCCCGGACATCCGCTCGATGTTTTTCAGAACAGAGCGCAGGGCATGGAAAGGCAGCGAGGTGTAGCCGCGCATCATCGCATTGGCGAACGGCTGTGCAGAAGAGACTGCTATCGGGTCGGTGTCGATGACCGGCGTGGCATGGGCGCCATACACAAAAGAAGACAGCCGGGAGATGGCTTCCGCCACCTTCCGCCTGCCTTCAGCGTTTGATCCGATAGACAAGATGATTTCATTCATCGGCAAAAGGAGAATCAATATGCCCGTGCGATGATGACACGGTGTTTTGCCGGTTTGCCGGAAACCATGTCGATGCCCGGTGTCTGCTCGTAGGCGAAGGGGACGCAGCGTATGGTGGCCTGGGTCTCTTCCTTTATCCTTGCCTCCGTCTCTTCTGTTCCGTCCCAGTGGCAGAGGAAGAAGCCGCCGTCTTTCACGCGCCGCTTGAACTCCTCGTAGTCTTCGCAGACATACACATGCTCGTCACGATAGCGGCGTGCCTTCTCGAAGATGTTTGCCTGGATGTCGTCAAGGAGACGATAGACATGGTCTGCAATGCCCTCGAAAGGCAGGGTCTCCTTCTCAAGAGTGTCGCGACGCATCAGTTCGATGGTGCCGTTCTCAATGTCACGCGCCCCCATGGCGAGACGTACCGGCACTCCCTTCAGCTCATAGTCGGCGAACTTGAAGCCCGGACGGCGGTTGTCGGCATCGTCATATTTCACTGTCACGCCAAGCTGGCGCAGACGCTCGATGACAGGCTGAAGACGTTCCGTGACGGCAGCAAGCTGCTCAGGCTTGTTCGCGATAGGGATGATGACAACCTGTATCGGCGCAAGTTTCGGAGGAAGGACGAGACCGTTGTCGTCAGAGTGGGTCATGATAAGCGCACCGATAAGACGTGTAGAGACGCCCCATGACGTAGCCCATACATACTCCGGCTTGTTCTCCTTGTTGAGGAAGGTGACATCGAACGACTTTGCGAAGTTCTGTCCGAGGAAATGGCTGGTGCCAGACTGCAGAGCCTTGCCGTCCTGCATCATCGCCTCGATGGTGTAAGTGTCGAGGGCTCCGGCGAAGCGCTCAGTCTCTGACTTCACGCCCTGCAGCACCGGAACAGCCATGAAGCCCTCTGCAAACTCGGCATATACCTTCAGCATCTTCTGTGCCTCAGCCTCAGCCTCTTCGCGAGTGGCGTGGGCGGTGTGGCCCTCCTGCCAGAGGAACTCCGACGTGCGGAGGAACGGACGGGTGCGCATCTCCCAACGCATCACATTGCACCACTGGTTGCACATGAGAGGTAGGTCGCGGTAGGAGTGTATCCAGTTCTTGTATGTATTCCAGATGATGGTCTCTGACGTAGGACGCACTATAAGCTCTTCTTCAAGACGGGCATCAGGATCGACAACGACAGCATTGCCGTCGTCAGAGGATTTCAGACGATAGTGGGTGACAACGGCACATTCTTTTGCGAAACCCTTGACATGTTCTGCCTCGCGAGAGAGGAAAGACTTGGGGATGAGGAGCGGGAAATAGGCATTCTGGGCTCCCGTCTCCTTGAACATACGGTCCAGCTCGCGCTGCATCTTCTCCCAGATGGCGTAGCCGTAAGGCTTGATGACCATACATCCGCGCACAGCACTCTGTTCGGCGAGGTCGGCTTTCACAATGAGGTCGTTGTACCACTGACTGTAGTTCTCTGAACGTTTTGTCAGGTCTTTTAGTTCTTTTGCCATGATATTTTCGTTTGATTTGTTGTTCCAGTCTGCAAAATTACAAAAAAATGTTGTAACACTTGCCTTATTACGAAAAAAAAGAGTATTTTTGCAAAAAGAAATGCAGATATGCCTTGACCGGCAATGGCACAGACTTCATGAACAAGTAAACCCTAACATGACACATACCATAAACAGACTTACGGCCGTATGCCTTACCAGCCTGCTGGCAGTTTGCGGCATAAGGGCACAGCAGCAGGAGATTCTGGCTGAGAACATACGCACATTGCAGGTAGTGGCGGACGACAGATGGACATCACTTCCCGTCATAGACCTGAACGGAGAGGAGAGGGTGAACATCTCGTTCGACGAGATGAGCCACGCCTACCGCCGCTTCTCGTACAGGATTGCACACTGCGACGCAGACTGGAGAGAGAGCGATGTCTTTGAGACTGACTATATCGACGGCTTCACAAACAATCTCACCGTATCCTCTGACGAGCAGTCGCTGAACATGGCGACGCTTTATACGCATTACACCCTGCAGATTCCGAACGACGAATGCAGACTGAAAATGTCAGGCAACTATCGTGTGACAATCACTGACGACGAGAGCGGCGAGGATGTGGCAAGAGCGTGCTTCATGGCGGCGGAGAGGAAGATGGGGGTCGCGATGACTATGACGACAAACACGGACATAGACTATAACCGGGCACACCAGCAGATAGCGCTGAGCATTGCATACAGCGGTGTCAACGTGACTGACCCCGACCGACAGCTATCTGTCATAACCATGCAGAACAACAGATGGAGTACGGCGAGAAAAGGCATTCGCCCGACGACACGGCGCGGCGACGGCTTGGAATGGAAGCACTGCAGACAACTGATATTCCCCGCCACGAACGAATACCGCAAGTTTGAATATCTCGACCTGCACCGCAACTCTCTCGGCGTGGAACACACAGACTTTGACGGACAGGATTATCACGTATGGCTCTACACCGACACGCCACGCACACACTACAGCTACGATGAAGATGCCGACGGTGCTTTCTACATCCGCAACACCGACAACGTCAGCAACAACACCGAGACGGAATATTTCGTCTGTCATTTCACCTACCGGTGCGAGATGCCTTTCGACGGCGACGTCTATGTCAACGGGCAATGGACCTACGATTCTCTGCTGCCGGAGTACAGGATGGAGTACGACCCGCTGCAGAAACTGTACCACTGCGCCGTGACGTTGAAGATGGGCTACTATTCTTATCAGTATGTGATGCGGAAACATGACGGCACGACTGTCACGCTGCCCGCTGACGGCAACTTCTCCGAGAC
The DNA here is from genome assembly GCA_004555245.1 of Bacteroidales bacterium. GTDB lineage: Bacteria > Bacteroidota > Bacteroidia > Bacteroidales > Bacteroidaceae > Prevotella. The sequence continues at coordinate 42,838 of SFIS01000003.1, read as the reverse complement.
ACAGAACACATACTCCTGTCTTGTATATTATCGTCCGATTGGAGGACGGGCGGATCTGCTGTACGGTTATGCCACGATAGAATAGCTTCTCTGCCGAGAAACGGGATGTCTCTTGTCTGACAACTCTCAGTTTCCGAAAACTCAAAATATTTGAAACGCCAAACCGGCTATGCCCTTTTTCCTAAGAATAGAGGCATAGCCGGTTGTTTTTGTTTCATTCGCCAAGCTTGGATATCAACAAAAGATTATTCCTGCTTGGGCTGATCCTGCTTTGGCTGTTCCTGCTTTGGCTGATCCGTTTTTGGCTGTTCCTGCTTTGGCTGTTCCTGCTTTGGCTGATCCGTTTTTGTCTGATCCTGCTTGGGCTGATCCTGCTTGGGCTGATCCTGCTTGGGTTTCTGCTGTTTCTTCTGCGAATTGGCAGGCTGCTTCTGGTTATTGGCAGTCTGCTTCTGGTTGTTTTGGTTCTGCTTCTGGTTGTTCGATGCAGGTTTCTGCTGTGTTGCAGGCTGCTTCTGTGTGTTGGCAGCCTGTTTCTGCATCACTTTCTTCTCAGCATAGCGGTCGCCGGCTCTGAAGCCTTCTTCCCATAACGCCAGGGGTTCGACAGAGCGTACTGGCATAGTCTGCGGCACATCTTCCATCCATTGTTTTCCGGCAGCCTGCTGGAGGAAATGATACTGGCGGGTGTAGGCGTCAAGGAGACGCAGGTCGTCCATGGTGATTACCATAGGCCGCAGAGGGGCATAGACCTTGTCCCACTCGCTGTCCGGGATTCCGTTTGTGCGTTGCAGGTCGTCGCACATACCCATGGTACGGATGCCGACAGAGGCGTCGTTGGTCAGCAGGAGCACCCTTCTGCCTTGCGAGAAGAGTTCTACGCAACGGTGTATGATAGCCGGGTCGGCAAAGGAAGAGTGATGGCTTTCAGAGCCTATCCCCTCTATTCTGAGACGATTCTCGCGCTGCTGTGAGAGTATGAGACGCTTTGCAAGCCGGGCAGCGATGTTACGGCAGACGGTCTCGTCGTTGAAGTCTGCGTCGCGCGGGCTGACTGGATCTATCATTGTTGCGAAGCGGTCAATCTCTTCGTATGTCTCCGACATCATCATGAATCTGCCGCCACGATGTTTCATCAGGCGCGAGATGAACTCCAGCTGTCTCTCGAACTGCAGGCGCGCATTATAGCGCGGGTCGGAATGTGACGAGGTATGGCCTGTGAGAAGCTCAAGCCAGATATTCGTATCGCTTACGACGATGTCGTAGTTAAGTACGAGAGCCAAGGTGCCTTCTATCCATCTGAATCGCCTGGCAGATTCTTCTTGCGACAGTTGCTGTATCTGTGCATCAGACAAGAGCAGCTGTTTCTGCGGTGCGGCACACAGTTCGACGATGTCTCTTATGAGCAATGTCGGGCACGGAGGTATGACACGCTCCTGACGGTTCTGCTCCTGACGGTTCTGTTCAGCCTTTTGCCTTGCCTCGTCAGCCTTCTGTCTGTTCTCTTCAGCCTTCTGTTTGTTTTCAGCAGGCTTCTGTCTGTTTTCAGCAGGCTTCTGTCTGTTCTCGGAAGGTTTCTCTTGTGTTTTGGGAAGAGAGGTCTGCTCATTAGGCTCCGACGTATGTGCCGGCATAGATGCCTGTGGTTCAGGAGTATCTTCTGCTTCCACTATGGCTTTGTCTTCAACCTGTGCCGTCTGAATGTCGGTCTTCCCATTGCCGACAGGTTCAGATGCTTCAGTATGTGCCACTGTTATGGTTTCATCTGCCGGAACTTGCGGTGTGTCGGCTGGTTGGAGTGTAAGGTCCTGCGTTGTCTGCTGCGTTGTCTGCTGCGCTGCCTGATCTTCGGTTTTGGCAGACTTTGATGAAGTCTTCTTGCGGCTTTTTGCAGCCGTTGTGCTCTTTGTCGCTGATTTCGCTTTTGTGTCGTTTTTTGTTGCAGACTTGGTTTTTGTCGCGGTTTTTGTCGCAGTTTTTGTCGCGGTCTTTGTTCCGGATTTTCTCTTTGTCTTCGTACGGGTTTCAATGTCCTCGCCGTTGTTTTTTGCGGTTGGGGCATTTGTCATGCTGTCCGTACGGAGTTCGTTTTTTGTTTCTTCGTTTGTCATTGTGTTAATAATTAGATAAAGAGCAGCATTATCCAGAATGTGAATCGAGGATATCCGTCACGCCGTCGTAGGTCAGCCCCACGAAGTTGTCAATGGCGTGATTGCATAGCGACGAGATGGCCTCGCGGCTGTTGTACGTGGTAAGCCCGACGGTGAAGATGCCTGCGGACATACCGGCCTGCAGTCCTGTGAAGGCATCTTCAAACACGACACACTCATCGATGGTGCATCCGAAAGTCTCTGCTCCTTTCAGATAGCAGTCCGGATTAGGCTTGGAAGCCGCAAAATCTTCGCTGGTCAGGATACGGTCGAAGAGAGCGCAGAACTCAGGTTGCCTGTTTCTGAAGACATCCATCTTCTTGATGTTAGAGCTTGTCACAATGGCACATTTCACTCCGTGGCTGCGTATGTCTCTCACGAAATCGAGTGCTCCCGGTATGATGTCGTATGTCATGCGAGCCTCCCAACGGTCGAGAGCTTCCGTTATCTCTCTCTGCCACTGTTTGTCAGGGAAATAACGCTGGAAAATCTGCACCAGTGTAGTGCCTTTGATTGTCTGTGCAAGGTTTGGGACATCGGGACGGTATTTCTTACCGGTCTCTGCCCAGAATATTGTGTATTGATGCTCTGTATCGACCAGTGTTCCGTCGAGGTCGAACAATGCTGCTTTGAATGATTTCATTATTTCTTTTTAGTTGACGAGTATTTCAGTTGACAAGTAAAACGAGTTGACGGGATAAATATTATATCTCGCTCAGTTCGAGCCACCGCATTTCTTTCTCGTCGAGTTCAGCGGTGAGAGCCGGCAGTCGTTTTGAGAGTTCTGTGATACGTTCGACAGACAGGGTGCCTGAAGAGAGCAGCCGTTCTATCTCCTCTTTCTCGGCTGTCAGTCGCGGTATGTCGATGTCGAGTTGTTCAAACTCACGTTTCTCCTTGTACGTCATCCTGCGGCGTGTGTCGTTGCGGTAGTCGCGTTTCTCGGTCTTGACGGCAGGTGCGTTTTCTTTCGGTTTGAGGCGTTCATACTCACGGTATTGTGAGTAGTTTCCGGGGAAATCCTGTATCTTGCCGTCGCCGTGGAAGACGAGCAGATGGTCAACAATCTTGTCCGTGAAATATCTGTCGTGCGAGACGACGATGACACATCCGGCGAAGTCCTGCAAGTATTCTTCCAGGATTTGCAGGGTCTTGATGTCGAGGTCGTTAGTGGGCTCGTCGAGGACGAGGAAATTGGGGTTCTGCATCAGCACTGTACAGAGGTAGAGTTTCCGTTTCTCCCCTCCCGAGAGTTTGCATACATAGTCGTGCTGCTGTTCAGGTGTGAAGAGGAAATGCTGGAGCAGCTGTGATGCGGTGAGTGTCCTGCCGTTAGCGAGGCGTATGAAGTCAGCGATGTCCGTCACCACGTCAATCACTTTCTTGTCGTTGCTGACGTTCAGACCTTCCTGTGAGAAATACCCGAATTTCACAGTCTGCCCGATTTCGAAGCGTCCGCTGTCGGGCTGTTCAATTCCAAGGAGTAGTTTTATGAACGTCGATTTTCCGGCTCCGTTGCTTCCTACAATACCCATTTTCTCAAAGCGTGCGAAGTTGTAGTAGAAGTCCTTGAGAATGACGAGGTCACTGCCGTCGTTTCTCTTCCATGCCTTTGAGACATACTGGCATTCGAAAATCTTCGAACCGATATACACGGTGCTTGCCTTGAGGCGTACCTGTCGTTCCTCGATACGCTGTTTCGCCACCTTCTCGAGTTCATAGAAGGCGTCTTCACGGTATCGTGCCTTGTGTCCGCGTGCCTGTGGCTGGCGTCTCATCCAGTCGAGTTCTTTCCTGTAGAGGTTGTTTGCTGTCTGTATGGTCGCGTTGAGGTTGTCTATGCGCTCCTGCCGTTTCTCGAGATAGTAGCTGTAATTGCCTTTATATGTATATAGCGTCTCGTTGTCAAGCTCCATGATGACAGAGCAGATACGGTCGAGGAAGAACCTGTCGTGTGTGACCATGAGAATCGTCCGGTTTCCCCTTGCGAGGAAACTCTCCAGCCATTCTATCATCTCGAGGTCGAGATGGTTTGTCGGCTCGTCGAGAATGAGGAAGTCGGGCTCTGCGACGAGAACGGCAGCAAGTGCGACACGTTTCTGCTGTCCGCCGGAGAGTTGTCCGACGGGCTGTGCCGTGTCTTGTATGTGCAGCTTTGTCAGCAGCTGCATCACGCTCAGCGGGCTGTCGTGCTCTGTACAATGCGAGCGGCATGCGTCGAGAACAGACATCGACGGGTCGAAGTGCGGTGTCTGCGAGAGATATCCTATGCGCACGTTGTTGCGGTAGATGATGGCTCCGCTGTCAACGCTCTCTGTGCCGGTGAGCATGGAGAGGAGGGTTGACTTGCCTGTTCCGTTCTGGGCAATGAGCCCCACATGCTGTCCTTCAGCAATTGAGAAGGAGATGTTGCGGAAGAGAGTGCGTGCACCGAAAGACTTCGACACATTCTGTACGTCAAGTATGGGGTTTGCCATGCTTTTGTCTGTTAGATGGTTATCGTTGTGTTCTCAGCTGTTGCCTTCCTGTCCGTTGGAGATTTCGCGGTTGATGCTTTCGATGTAGTCGAGTACGTCATCCCTGCCCGTTCCGTTCTCTGCTGACGTGATGAAGAAGGGCGGGAGTTCTTCCCATCTGTCTGTCATCTTCTCCATCCATTGCGTTGCAGCGGCACGAGCCTTGGGTACAGAGAGTTTGTCGGCTTTCGTGAAGATGATGGCGAAGGGGATGCCGGATTCTCCCAGCCAGTCAATGAACTCGCGGTCTATCTGCTGGGGGTCGTGGCGTATGTCAATAAGCACGAACGTGCATACAAGCTGTTCGCGCTGCAGGATATAGCTCGACACCATCTGCTCTATCTTCTTCTGTACGGTTTTAGAACGCTTTGCGAATCCATATCCGGGCAGATCGACAAGATACCACTCTTTGTTGATTATGAAATGGTTGATGAGTAGTGTCTTTCCGGGTGTGGAAGAGGTCTTCGCGAGATTCTTATGCCGGCACAGCATATTGATGAGCGAAGATTTCCCGACGTTGCTTCGCCCTATGAAGGCATATTCGGGCTTGTTGTCCTTCGGGCACATCGACACTACGGGAGAACTGATTACGTATTCTGAACTGTTTATTGTCATGTTTCGTTTTTTTTGTTGACGAGGCAACTCCTATATATATAATAATGTATAATGAAGGCTAAATCTTCACTTCCTCATATTTCTCAGACAGCAATTCCCATCGTTCCATCTCTTTGTCGAGGTCAGCCTGCTGCGCGGTGTAGTCGTTGACGAGTTTCATGTCCGCCGCGTTTGCCGGGTCGCAGAGCAGGGTGTTGAGGCGCTGCAGTTCCGTTTCGAGGCGTGCAATCCTGTCTTCGCTCTCCTTAATCTGTTTCTGCAGTCGGGAAGCCTGCCGCTGCCGTTCCTTGCGCTCGGCATAGTTCATCACTTCTGCCGTTAGCGGCTGTGCGTCGCCTTTAGGGTCTGCCTTGCTTCTGCCGGCAGTCTGTGCGTCGTTCGTTCTGCCAGTCTCGTCTTTTGTCTTGTCCCTGCCCTGCTTCGCCGTCATTGCCTGCGCGGGTTGCGACGGCTGGCTCATCGCGGCTTGGGCGAGATTCTCATGACTTCTTATCCAGTCATATATGCCTCCGAGATACTCCCTCACTTTTCCTCCGCCGAATTCATATACTTTCTCTACGAGTCCGTCGAGGAACTCACGGTCGTGGGAGACGATGACAGCCGTGCCGTCAAACGCCTTTATCGCGTCTTTCAGGACATCTTTCGACTGCATGTCGAGATGGTTTGTAGGCTCGTCGAGTATGAGGAAATTGACGGGTTCGAGCAGCAGGCGTATCATGGCAAGGCGCGAGCGTTCGCCGCCTGAAAGGAACTTTACCTTTTTCTCAGCCGCCTCACCTCCGAACATGAAGGCTCCGAGGATATCGTTTATTCTCAGACGCACCTCTCCCCTCGCCACATTGTCTATGGTCTGGAAGACGGTGAGTTCGTCGTCGAGCATCTGCGCCTGGTTCTGTGCGAAATATCCGATTTGTATGTTATGCCCCACTTTCAGCGTACCGCCGTATGGTATCTGGTTCATGATACACTTGACGAGTGTTGATTTCCCCTCGCCGTTTTTCCCTACAAACGCCACTTTCTCGCCTCGTTTGATGATGAGGTTGACATGCTGGAAGACGAGATGGTCGTATGATTTCTCCACCTCGTCGCATATCACGGGATAGTCTCCTGACCTGAGGCATGGCGGGAATTTCAGGCGCAACGCCGAGTTGTCCACCTCGTCGATGTGTATGGGCACTATCTTCTCCAGCTGCCGCATGCGCTGCTGCACCTGTATGGCTTTCGTAGCCTGATACCTGAAGCGTTCGATGAACGCCTTTGTGTCGGCAATCTCCTTCTGCTGGTTCTCGTAGGCACGTATCTGCTGTTCGCGGCGTTCTTTTCTCAGCACGACATATTCGTCGTATTTCACTTTGTAGTCCTCGATTCTGCCGCATACGATTTCGATGGTGCGGTTCGTGACATTGTTGATGAACGCCCTGTCGTGCGATACGAGAACGACGGCACACGGTGCCTGTGCAAGATACTGTTCGAGCCATTGTATTGATTCGATGTCGAGATGGTTTGTCGGCTCGTCAAGCAGCAGCACATCGGGTTTCTGCAACAGAATCTTTGCCAGTTCGATGCGCATACGCCATCCTCCGGAGAACTCTGAGGTTGGTCGGTCGAGGTCGCTGCGCACGAAGCCCAGTCCCTGCAGCGTGCGTTCCATCACCGCCTCGTACTGCTCGCCGCCCATCATGAGGTAGCGTTCGTGCAACGCCGTGAACCTCTCTACGAGAGCCATATAGTCTTCTGTCTCGTAGTCAGTCCGCTCAGCCATCTCGCGCTGCATCTCCTCGAGTTTCCTGCCCATCCTGATGGTTTCGGCGAACGCCTTGCGCGTCTCGTCGCGCACGGTGGTGTCGTCCTGCAGCTTCATCACCTGCGGCAGATAGCCCACCGTGGTGGTGTTGGGTATGGCGACGGTGCCGCCCGTCGGCTGCTGTATGCCGCACAGAATCTTCAGCAGCGTCGATTTGCCGGCACCGTTCTTGCCGACAAGGGCTATGCGGTCGCGGTCGTTGATGACGAACGAGACATGGTCGTACAACGGCGTGGCGCTGAACTCTACGAAAAGGTTTTCAACTGATATCATTTTATTCCGCGCTTGTTGAGAGCCGCTGCATATCTGGCGGCATTCTTCAGATGTTCGGTATAGGTGACGGCGAAATTGTGCGTGCCGGAGAAGTCTTCCTTGGCGCACATATACAGATAGTCGTGGTGGACATAGTTCAGCACGGCATCTATGCCGGCCACCGACGGTATGCGTATCGGTCCGGGAGGCAGCCCGGCATAGCGGTAGGTGTTGAAAGGCGAATCTATCCTGAGCAGGTTGTTGTAGATGCGGCGCAGGTCGAAGCGTTTCCACGCATACTTCACCGTAGGGTCAGCCTGCAGCGGCATTCCGCAGTGGAGGCGGTTGATATACATCCCCGCCACCATAGGCTTCTCCGCGTCGTTCGCCGTCTCCTCATCTACGATGCTTGCCAGTGTCATCACCTCGTCGGGCGTCAGCTGTGCACCTGCCGCCTTCGCCTTGCGCCCGTCGTTCCAGAAGCGGTCATACTCCTTCTTCATGCGCTCGAGGAGCTTCTCTGCACTGATGTTCCAATAGACGCTGTAGGTGTTGGGGACGAAAAGGCACTGTATGGTGAGCGTGTCCTTGCCGTATGACTTGCAGACAGCCTCGTCGCAGAGCAGAGCCTGCAGCTGGCCGCTGTCTATCATGAGATGCCGGCACAGCTCTTCCGACAGCCTGTCCGTGGTCCTCACCGACGGCACGACGAGCGACACGGGCGTCTGCTGGCCGTTGCGGAAACGGCGGAACGTCTGCAAGGCTCCCGCCGAACCGATGACGTATCTGCCCGTGCGGACATGCGCGCCGTAGCCGGCGACACCCGCCAGAGTCCTGAACACGGCCATCTGCAAGGTGCCGCTAACCGTATCAACCTTCACCATCACTGAATCTGACGTGTCGTCGGCATCGACAAACACGTCATGATCTGCACCGTCTTTCGACATGGCGGAGAAGCAGGCGTAATATCCTGCCACCGCCAACACCACACATGCCGTCAGGAAAACGTACATCATGCGGCGACTGTTCTTCTTTTTCCCCATTGTCGAGAATATGTTTTTTTCTCCTGCCACGGGAGTGTCCCGGGGCTGAGTGTCCTGCCTCTTCAAGGCATAAATATGTGCTTTACTGTCAACACGCCAACTCGCCAACTTGCCAGCACGCCAACTTGCCAGCCCGTCAACAGAATCTATAAAACCGTGCAAAGTTACTAAAAAAAAGCGAAACAACAGTCTTTATGCATCATATATTCATATTTATTTGTAACTTTGCACCGTTTTTTGTAAAGCGACAACACCTAAACGAGATAAAACAAGACACATCATCATGACAGAATTCAAAAACATCGTAGCCAACAGACGGTCGCACCGCAAGTTCACAACAGAGGAAATAGACAGCGAGGCAGTGAAGCTGATTCTCAGAGCCGCCCTGATGTCTCCGACAAGCAAGTCAAACAGGTCGTGGCATTTCGTCGTCGTAGAAGACAGGATGACCATCGAGAAGATTGCCGACGCCAAGGACATGGGAAGCCAGTTTCTGAAAGGGGCTCCGCTCGTCGTTGTCGTGACAGGCTGTCCGGACATCAACGACTGCTGGATAGAAGATGCCGCCATCGCCTCTGTATCAATGCAATACCAGGCAGAGGAACTGGGGCTGGGCTCCTGCTGGGCACAGTTTGACAAACGCGGACTGACAGACGGCACGACAGCAAACGAAGTGATTGCCGGCATTCTCAACATTCCCGACAACCAGCGCGTGCTGTGCGCCATAGCATTCGGACATCCCGCCGACGAGCGCAAGCCGCAGAGCGACGACAAACTGAAATGGGAGAACGTACACATAGGACAGTTCCAATAAACTCCCAACGTCATACACAACCTAATCATTTTCCAACTCAGAACACACGACAGACATGATTATTCTCGCAAGCAACTCGCCAAGACGAAAAGAACTGCTGAAAGGGCTGGACATCGAATACAGGACATGGGTCATACCTGACATCGACGAATCATATCCCGAAACGCTTAAAGCAGAAGAAACAGCAGAATACATATCACGCAAGAAATCAGAGCCTTACTTCCTCGAGCCTCACGTAAGGAATATATCCGACAACGACATCGTGCTGACTGCCGACACCGTAGTGATTCTCGAAGGGAGAGTGATGGGCAAACCTGCCGACGAAGCGGAGGCGTGCCAGATGCTCAGAGACCTCTCAGGCAAAGAACACAGTGTCATCACAGGCGTCTGCCTGCGCTCGAAAACCAAAACGAGAACCTTCAGCGTACGCACCACCGTAGAGTTTGACAACCTCTCGGACGAGCAGATAAAATACTACGTCGCCAAATACAAGCCTCTTGACAAAGCCGGAGCGTACGGGGTGCAGGAATGGATAGGATATGTCGGGGTGAAGAAACTCGTCGGCTCCTACTTCAACGTCATGGGACTGCCCGTGCAACGCATCTATTCAGAGCTGGCGTCTTTCAAATAGTATAGCTTACGATTTTTCGAAAAACATGATAAAATAGTATCACACCACGCCCCGGAAAAGGCACACATGATACTTTCTTGACACGGAAAAACCGCCGCAAAACACGTCGCGCCTCACTGACTACGGTTTTAGGCGGTTCTTCCGAATTTTTCCATATTTCGGCTATGTTGTTGACAATCAACGTGATATACGAAAACTGATTTCCTGTTTGTATGTTTCATTCGTCAAAAAACGTGCAAAAATGCCCCCAAAACAGTCAATATCAGTGCCTCAAATAGTCTGTCTTGCATCGCCAACAAGTCAATCTTGCATCCTCACTTTGACTATCTTGCACTCCAAAACACTCAAAATGACAAGCCGGAAGACTGCCGACGACACCGCAAACCGCATTTTCCGCACCTGAAAACATGATTTTCTGACATTCTGTAGAGTGCAAGAAAGTGTCAGCCGCACCACCCGTATGATAGGATTTTTGCGTGTTCGATGAATATACAAATATTATATGTAAAATTTATTAAAAAATTAGCAGGATATGAGAAAATATTATTAATTTTGCACAAAAGATACAAATACGTATCATACACCCTTTTTCACGAACGGCCAAAACACACAAAAAACTTTGAATCCAAACTCTGCAACAACACGATGAGCCAGCAAATCAGACACGAAGGAAAGATAGAAAGCATCGACGGCGAACACATCGTTGTGCGCATAACACAGAAGTCGGCCTGCCTGTCCTGTAAGCTGTCGGAGAAATGCCTCACCTCAGAGAGCAAAGTGAAGACGATTGATGTCTATTCGCCTGTCGCCACGCATTACGCAATCGGCGATGCGGTGACTGTAGAAGCGTCAGAGAAAATGGGTATGACAGCGGTGCTGCTCGCTTTCGTAGTGCCCACCGCCGTTGTCGTGGCAACCATCGTAGCCACACTGCTGCTTACCGCCCACGACGGCCCGTGCCCGCTCGACGAGACAAACAGCCAGATCGTAGCAGCATTGGGAGGCCTTGGCGCACTCGCCGTCTATTACGCCGCTCTCTACGCCTTCAGGCGGAAACTGCAGAACGTCATCGTCTTCAGCATCACAGACACCGGCACACAGCCGCAAACGGACAAGAACCCCCTGCCGTAAAGATGTTGTCTCATATATACGCACCTTAAAGAAATACTATTACAATAACTTATTAACTAATCAAAAACAACACTATGAATGTTATCTTGAATGCAGTAATCGTCTTGGGCATCATCGCTCTTATAGCCGCCGTTGTGCTATACGTCTGCTCAAAGAAGTTTGCTGTTGAAGAAGACCCCCGCCTGCCTGCTGTCCTCGACGCACTGCCCGGCGCCAACTGCGGCGGATGTGGCTATCCCGGATGTTCGGGTATGGCGGACGCACTGATCAAAGGGGCGAACAAAGGCTCGATAGAAGGCCTCATGTGCCCTGTAGGAGGACAGGAGTGCATGGCGAAAGTGGCTGACCTGCTCGGCATGGCCGTCGCCGCGGCAGAACCCAAGGTTGCTGTCGTGAGATGCGGAGGATGCTTCGCCAAACGGCCCAGAACCGTGGAATACGACGGACTGAGGACATGCACTGCCGTCAACAGCTGCGGAGCAGGAGAGACAGGATGCGGATACGGATGTCTCGGTTGCGGAGACTGCGTGGCGGCTTGCGCTTTCGGAGCCATAAACATCAACGCTGAAACAGGGCTGCCGGAAGTGGACGAGAACCTTTGCACATCCTGCGGGGCATGCGCCAAGGCGTGTCCGAGACACATCATCGAAATCAGACCGAAGGGCAAGGTGATAAAAGATATTCCTCACCGCGTCTTCGTCTCATGCGTCAACAAGGACAAAGGGGCCGTAGCGCGCAAGAACTGCCAGGCCGCCTGCATCGGATGCGGAAAGTGCCAGAAAGTCTGCAAGTTCGACGCCATCACCATCGAAAACAACCTCTCGTACATCAACCCGGAGAAATGCCGCGCCTGCGGAATGTGCGTGCGCGAGTGTCCGACTGGCGCCATCATCGCCACATGGCCTCTCCCCGTGCTGAAACCGAAGACTGCTGCAGAGACTGCCGCAAAACCCGCCGCAGCCGGAAACCAGATGACAACGGCTGACACGGAGAAAACAAGACCTGCCGTGAACAAGGCAGAAGAAGCAAAGGCTGAAACGACAAAGGCCGAAGCATAATGACTAAATCATACACTATGAAATCAAGAACATTCAAAATAGGAGGCATCCATCCGGACGAGAACAAACTCACCAACGATGCCATAACCATACCCGCACCCCTGCCGAAACAAGCGGTGTTCCCCATGAGCCAGCATATCGGAGCGCCGGCAAAGCCCGTCGTGAAGAAAGGCGACAAAGTGAAGGTGGGGACAATGATTGCTGAAGCTGGAGGATTCGTCTCGGCTCCCGTCTTTTCGTCGGTATCAGGAACCGTGCTGAAAGTTGACAATGCCATCGACGCGTCAGGATACCTGAAACCGGCTGTCACCATCGCAGTCGAGGGCGACGAATGGGAAGAGAGTATCGACCGCTCGGAGAAACTCGAACGACTCGCAGACCATCCGGATCTCACACCGGAAGAAATCGTTGAACGCATCAAACGAGCCGGAGTGGTAGGCATGGGCGGCGCCTGCTTCCCGACATTTATCAAGCTTTGCCCGCCACCGGGAGCAAAAGCTGAATGTGTCATCATCAACGGTGTGGAATGCGAACCGTACATCACATCCGACTTCCGCCTCATGATGGAAAAGGCCGACCAGCTGATCGAAGGCGTGAAAATCCTCATGAAAGGCGCAAAAGTCAACAAAGGATACATCGGCATTGAAGACAACAAACCCGCAGCAATAGAACTTCTCGCACAGAAACTGGCTGACACACCGGAGATAGAGGTGGTGCCGCTGCAGAAGAAATACCCGCAGGGCGGAGAGAAACAGCTTGTCGATGCCGTAATCAACAGGCAGGTGCCCGCTCCTCCGGCCATTCCCGTCAACGTCGGCGCCATAGTGCAGAACGCAGGCACGGCAGTCGCCGTCTATGAAGCCGTGATGAAGAACAAGCCGCTGTTTGAGAGATACACCACCGTAACCGGAAAAGCCATAAAGAACCCCGGCAACTTCCTCGTGCGCATGGGGACATCATTCGGATCGCTCATCGAACTCTGCGGCGGACTGCCCGAAGGCGACAACAAGATTCTCGCCGGAGGACCGATGATGGGCAAGGCGGTCAACTCGCTCGACGTCCCCGTAGGAAAAGGACAGAACTGCATCACCGTACTCACTGACGACGACGCACACCGCAAAGAACCCGACCCCTGCATCAGATGCGGAAAATGCGTCAGAGTATGCCCTATGGGACTTGAACCCTTCCTGCTCGCCACCTGCTCGGCAAAGCATCTATGGGAGAAAGTGGAGGCAGAGGACATCACAAGCTGCATAGAGTGTGGCTCGTGCCAGTTCACATGCCCATCCCACAGACCGATGCTCGACAACATCAGATTAGGCAAATCAACCGTCATGGGCATCATACGCGCACGTGCCGCAAAGAAATGACAGCGGCTGAGGCAGAACGACACCGTGACTGCCATAAAGCCACACCATGACAAAACCGCACACGGACACGTCAATAGACACCACCCGTTACGGGAAAAAAACAAAACCTACGAAAGCAAACAAACAAAACAATGGGAAAACTAATAGTTTCACTCTCACCACATGCGCACGGCAACGATTCCGTTGAAAGAAACATGTATGGTGTCATCATAGCCCTCCTCCCCGCACTCCTTGCCAGTTTCTACTTCTTCGGCATAGGCTCCGCCATCGTCTGCGCTACAAGCGTCGTGGCGTGCGTGCTCTTCGAATGGGCTATAGGCAAATATCTGCTGAAGACAACCCGCTGCACCGTATGCGACGGCTCGGCGGCTCTCACCGGCCTGCTGCTTGGCATGAACCTGCCCAGCAACCTGCCGATATGGATCATCATCATAGGCGCACTCGTCGCTATAGGCGTGGGTAAAATGACATTCGGCGGCCTCGGGCAGAACCCCTTCAACCCCGCACTCGTCGGCAGATGCTTCCTCCTCGTCAGCTTCCCCACAGCCATGACATCATGGCCGGTGCCCGGACAGCTGACAGCATACACCGACGCCACGACAGCTGCCACACCACTCAGCATAATGCAGCGCGCCATAAAGGGCGAGGACGTGCTCGACCAGCTGCCGTCGTCAATTGACCTGCTCGTCGGCAACAACGGAGGCACCGTCGGAGAAGTGTGCGCCATAGCACTGCTCATAGGCTTCGCATATATGCTCTGGAAGAAAATCATCACATGGCACATTCCCGTGTCGATTCTTCTCACAGTATTCGTCATTGCCGGCGCACTGCACCTCTGCGACAGCCAGACATACGCATCGCCGCTCCACGTCATACTCTCAGGCGGACTGATGCTCGGAGCCATCTTCATGGCGACAGACTATGTGACATCACCGATGTGCCCAAAAGGACAGGTAATCTACGGCATCAGCATCGGAGCTCTCACGGTCATCATTCGCAACTGGGGCGCATACCCGGAGGGAATGTCGTTCGCCATACTTATCATGAACGCATTCACGCCGCTCATCAACATGTACGTCAAGCCGAAACGTTTCGGAGAAGTGCCGGCAAAGAAACAAAACTAAACAAGGAGAGCCACAATTATGGAAAAACTCAAATCAAACATACAGAACATGGTGCTCGTACTTGTCGGCGTAGCACTGGTGTGCGGCGGACTGCTTGCATACGTCAACCAGCTCACCAAACCGGCAATAGAGAAACAGGCTGAGCTCACCCTCGCCGACGGCATAAAGTCTGTTCTCGCAACTGACAATGTCACAGTGAACAACACCGAGACCGTCACACGCACTGTCAACGGAAAAGAATCGACATACATCATCTACACCACAGACAAGGGCGTGGCAGTGGAATCGACCGACCCTAACGCCTTCGGCGGAAAACTGAAGGTGCTCGTAGGATTCGACGACAACGGCACAATACTCGGATACACCCTGCTCGAACACGCAGAGACACCGGGACTGGGCGCTAAAGCCGGAGAATGGTTCCAGAAACCAGAGAACGGAGGAAACAGCGAGAAGGCATCCATCGTCGGAAAATCGCCCAAGACCGACAACTTTACCGTGTCGAAAGACGGTGGAGACATCGATGCCATCACCGCATCTACCATAACGTCACGCGCCTTCCTAAGCGCCGTGAGAGAAGCCTACAACACCTTCGCTGAAAAGGCTGCCGCAAAATAAGGCCTCACACACAGGTCCTCACAGCCTCACAAAGCAGATCACACCTTAAAAAAAGAAACAACATGAGTAAAATCGGAATAATACTCAACGGCATCGTGAAGGAGAACCCCACCTTCGTACTGATGCTCGGAATGTGTCCTACACTGGCCACCACGACAAGTGCAGTCAACGGCATGATGATGGGACTGGCAACCATGGCAGTGCTGATATGCTCTAACATCGTCATTTCGCTCATAAAGAAGCTGACGCCCGACATGGTACACATCCCCGTATATATCGTCGTCATTGCAACCCTCGTGACAATAGTGCAGTTCTCGCTCGCAGCCTACCTGCCCGACGTCAACAAGTCGCTCGGACTTTTCATACCGCTCATCGTCGTCAACTGCATCATTCTCGGACGAGCCGAATCGTTCGCCTGCAAGAACAACGTCCTTGATTCGGCACTCGACGGCATAGGCATCGGTCTCGGTTTCACCATCGGCCTCACACTGCTCGGCATCTGCAGAGAACTGCTCGGCAACGGCAGCGTCTTCGGAGCTTCCGTCATACCGGCAGACTACAGCATGCTTATCTTCATCCTGCCTCCGGGAGCATTCCTCACCCTCGGATACATCATCGCCATCATAAACAAGATGAAGAAGTGAGAGCGACTGAAAACAAAGGGAAAACCCTCTATCACTTCGATTACAAAACAACAGTAACATTATGGAATACATACTGATTTTCATTGCGGCGATATTCGTAAACAATATCGTTCTCAGCCAGTTCCTCGGCATCTGCCCCTTCCTCGGCGTCAGCCAGAAGGTGAACACCTCGCTCGGAATGTCGGCCGCCGTGGCGTTTGTCATGCTCCTCGCAACTCTCGTCACATGGCTCATACAGACACTCGTGCTCACTCCCTTCGACCTGCAATATCTACAGACACTCTCCTTCATCCTCGTCATCGCAGCTCTTGTGCAGATGGTGGAGATCATACTGAAGAAAGTGTCGCCCCCACTCTATCAGGCCCTCGGCGTCTTCCTGCCCCTCATCACGACAAATTGCGCCGTGCTCGGCGTGGCAATCTCTGTCATACAGAAGGACTACAGCCTCCTCATGTCGCTCGACTATGCCATAGCGTCTGCCATAGGCTTCGGCATCGCTCTCGTCCTCTTCGCCGGACTGAGAGAACAGCTCGAACTCGCCACCGTCCCCAAGGCCATGCGGGGCGTGAGCATCACACTCATCACTGCTGCCCTGCTTGCTCTCTCATTCATGGGATTCTCCGGTGTCGATGGCGGACTGAAGGTGCTTTTCGGCATTGAATAAAACCATCGGAAATGACATATCACCTAAAGAAAGAACAATAAATTTCACTTGATGCCGAAAGGCACAAGTTATTTTGTGTTTGTGTTGTTGACAGCCTTCATCGTGAGATGGGGGCTGTTTCTCGTTATACAAACACTAACACGCACACCGGCACAAAGACATGGGACGGGCTGGGAAATGACAGAAACAAAAAAAACGGAAACATAAGTCTCCGCTTTTCACACACCGTCCGATGCTGTCCGCCACAACGTGACATCAGCAAGAAATGACACGTGACGGTCTTTTTTTTTATGTTTTATGATAAAAAAATGGGGTTATTCTTGTATATTAGAAAATTATTCGCTAACTTTGCAACGGATTTAACAAGATATTTAAATGCATGTTGCTTGTCTGGTGTGGTACGTCGAGTATAGCACCAGATTTTTTTGTCTCCCGCATCTCATGCAGATTCTTTCGCTCCCCTCAGTTTTTTCTCGTCCCACAACTGTGGGGTTCACTGCTTCTTGAGAGACTTTATCTCTTTTTCAAGAGACGCGATGAGATCAACGAGAGCCTGGTCGGCCCTCCGCTCCGCCTCAATCTTCCTGCAGCTGTGAATGACTGTAGAATGGTCTCTGCCTCCTATGAGGCGTCCAACTCTCAGTGCCGGCAGTGATGTCATCCTCTGCGAGAGATACATGACGATCTGTCTTGCCCTTACGATGTCTTTCTTCCTGCTCTTTCCGTTGATGTCCTGTGGCGAGACATTGAGACGTTCGCAGACGGTGTCCATGATGAAATCGAGCGTGACAGGCTCGTCAGATGTACTCACGATACGTCTGACGACCTTCTCTGCAAACTTGAGGTCGATGGGCGAGTTGTCGTTGACGGAGTATGCCATGATGGAGTTGATGACGCCCTGCAGGTCTCTGACGCTGCCTTTCGCCTTGTCGGCGATATATTCGACTACATCTTCCGGTATGGTTTCCGTAAGTCCTTCGCGGCTTATCTTGCTTTTCAGTATGTCGATGCACAGTTGCGGATTGGGCTTCTCCACCTCTAAAGTGGCGCCGCAGGCAAAGCGTGTGATGAGACGTTCATGCATGCCTCGCAGCTGTGCGGGCGACCTGTCGGAGACGAGCACGATGCGTTTCGACTGGCGGAAGAGATAGTCGAAGATATGGAAGAAGGTGTTCTGCGTAGCGACAGACGACGCCCACTCCTGTATGTCATCTACAATGAGGATGTCGAGTGTCTGGTAGAAGGCGATGAAATCGTTGACGGTGTTCTTCTGTACGGCGGTGGTGTACTGCTGCTGGAAGATGCGTGCCGAGACGTAGAGCACTCTCAGGTGCGGGTACAGTTCCTTTGCGCGTATGCCTATGGCATTGACAAGGTGTGTCTTCCCTACGCCGGAGGCTCCGAAGACGAACATCGGATTGAACTTGGTGTTCTTCGGATGCTCTGCCACCATGATGCCGATAGAGCGCGACAGTCTGTTGGAATCTCCCTCGATGAAGTTCTTGAAGTTGAGGCGAGGGTCGAGCTGTGGGTCGATGTCTGGCAGGGCGGTGCGTTTCCTTGCGGCGTTCGCCCTCGCATTGACGAGTTCCGTCTCCTGCTCCTCGACAACGGTCTTGTTGTTCTCCTTATCTACCGTGATACGGTAGTTGAGGCACAGCCCTTTCCCGAAAAACGGGATGAGCACCTTTGCGAGCAAGGGCATATAGTGCTTGTCGAGTTTCTCGCAGTGCGTAGCCGAGGGAACCTTTATGAGGAGTTTGTTTGCAGCCTTGTCGTATGATTCGTACATCAGGGGCTGGAACCAGGTGTCAAACTCCCCGTTTCTGTCAGCGGCCGCAAGCTCGTTCTTTATGGTGAGCTTCGCCTTTTCCCATTTGTTGTTGTATTCTGTCACGCCGTTTGCTTTCTATTTGTCTTTTTTTCCGAAGATGGAGAAGTGAACATATCGTTTGGGGTGGGCCTTCAGGTCAATCATGAGCGAGTCGGCGTCTCTCATCGTGGCGTTCATGTTGTCGTAGAGCGACGGGTCGGTGAGGAGTTTGCCTATCGTCCCTTCCGGTGCGGTGAGCTTGGCTGTCAGTCGTTTGCAGTTCTCCACTGTTTCGTTGATGTCAGCCACGGTTGCCGCAAAGTCTATCTTTGCGAGGCTGTCTGTCAGCGCCTCGGTATTTGCGAGAGTGTTGTCGGCTTTCTTAAGCATTCCCGGGACGGTCTGTTCCATCTGTCCGAGGAGTCTGTCGAGCTGTGCCGTTGAAGTCCTCAGGTTCTCTGTCGTCGCTGCCGCGTTATGGAGAATCGCGGCGAGGGCTGGGTCGGCCATGAGGGTGTTGACACTTGTAAGGATGGAATCGATTTTCGGCAGCATCGCCTTTATCTGCGGGAGCATGAGAGCCACGTCTTCCATCATGCCGGAACTGAGCGAGCCTCTGATCGTACCGCCGGGTTCGATGCGCTGCCTCATGTTGTTTGCAAGCAGGAGGTTGAGTTTCAGGTTGCCCATAAGGTCGGCGTCAACCTCTGCTGTCGAGCCTGCCGGAATCCTCAGGTTCTTGTCCACGTCGATGGTTACGACAATCCCGTCCTGGTCGCCCTGATAGTCATACTGTATGTCTCTCACCACACCGACCTTGTAACCGTCGGCATAGACAGGACTTGAGGCTGCCAGTCCGTTGATATTGTCCATAATGACCTTGTATGAGTTGTCGTTGGAGAAGACGATGATGCCTTTCAGAAAGTTCATGCCGACGAAGAGCAGGATGATGCCGGCAATGACCATGAGTGCGATACGCACTTCTTTTGTAAAGAACTTG
The DNA here is from genome assembly GCA_004555245.1 of Bacteroidales bacterium. GTDB lineage: Bacteria > Bacteroidota > Bacteroidia > Bacteroidales > Bacteroidaceae > Prevotella. Next base: position 23,594 of record SFIS01000003.1, on the reverse strand, counting down.
TTCATATTCTTGCGGTTTATAGTTGAGGGGTATGTTTCAGTTGAGAAGTATTTTTCAGCTGACAAGTCGGAGGTTCAGTTATTATGGCAGACGGGGGTAACGGTGTCTTTTACCTTGCCTTGTTCAGGTCGATGCGTTTTCCGTCCTTCATGGCGATGACAAAAGCGTCGGGGAAGCTGGCCTTTATCTCGTTTTTCATACGTGCTGCCTCGGCGACGGTTGCAAACTCTCCCACAGTGAATTTTACGACATTTCCGTCTTTATAGTGTGAGACATTCTTCAGCCCCTTGAACTGCGGCGCTCCTTCGGGCAGCACTCTGGGTCCTGTCAGGAACTGCACTTTGAAGACGGTCTTTGCCTCCTTGTCCCCGCTGTCTTGTGTGTCAGGCTTCTGTCGGACATAGGATACATCGTCGCCATCGTTGGCAGTCCTGTTCTCTGCAACATCTTTGTCTCCTTCTGTTTTCTTCTTTTCTTTCCTTTCTTCTTTCTTGTCACTGTCGGCAGGGGCGTTGTCTGCGGCAGGTCTGCTGACAGGTTCATGTCTGTTGTTGCCGGCGTTGTGGCTGTCGCTGTCTTTGGCAAACGAGTGTTCGTTCTTGTATGCGACGAAAGCGTTGTATATGCCGTAAGCCAGACGGTCGGTGTTCGCCTTGTTGCTGAGGAACTGTTCTTCGTCCGGCGTGGAGATATACCCCAGCTCTATCAGGCATGCAGGCATGGACGTCTCTCTCAATACGAGAAAGACGTCCTGCTTGACGCCCTTGTTGGTTCTTGCCGCTGAGCTGCATACCTCACGTTGCACATGTTTCGCAAGTTCGACGCTCTTCGCCATGTTCTTGTCGTGAATGAACTCGAACATTATCGCAGATTCGGGCGAGTTGGGGTCGTAGCCCGCATAATGCTCCTCGTAGTCTTCCTCTATTGTGATTACAGAGTTCTCACGCTGTGCCGCCGACAGTTTCTCGTCGGCACGCCTCATACCCATGGTGTACGTTTCCACGCCTCGGGCTATCCTTCCTGCAGGCAGTGCGTTGGTATGAATGGATATGAAGACATCCGCATGATTGCGGTTGGCTATCTCCGCACGTCGGTGCAACGGCACGAAGACATCCTTCGTTCTGGTATATACCACCTTCACATCCTGACAGTTTCTCTCGACATACTGTCCGAAGGCGAGTGCGGTATTGAGGTTTATGTCTTTCTCTTTCATGAACGAGCCGACGGCTCCTGCGTCATGTCCGCCGTGTCCGGCATCAATGACGAGCACGAATTTCCTGTCGTCAGCCATGGCAGCGGCAGACAACATCATCAGGCACAATATGCAGATTATATGTTTCAAAGTGTGGGTCACGTTTTCTTTTCCTGATACACGAGCCTTAGTTTATGCACGAACATTCGGGGCAGGTGCAGTCTCACGATGCGCGGGGCGGGCATCAGCCGACATCTTCCTTGTATGTCACGCCGCATCCGCCGGTATGCTGTCCGATAGGAGGCGCAACCTTCTTTATGTCAATCTCTATCGACGAGACATTTCCGAAGCGGTGCTTTATCTCTTCAGCTATTGTCGCCGCCACAGTTTCGAGAAGATTGACCGGCTTCCCCATCACATCTTCCACAAGCGATGCAAGAGTGGCGTAGTTCAGCGTTAACGATACGTCGTCGGTCTTTGCCGCCTCAATCCACGGACAGCCTACTCTCACGTTGAGGACATAGTCGTTGCCGACGCTCCGCTCCTGCGGCATCACTCCGTGAAAGGCGTGCATACGCATATTCTCTATATAGACGTAAGTCTTGCGCATAGCGTTCCGGTAAACAGCTTGATTAATTAGTGCCAGAAGGCAAATATTTCTTCAAGGCTCTCTCTACACCCGCCGCCCAGTTGTTGATGCTGTCAGTGCGCATCTCCATCGAAGATACGAGTTTCACGACATTCTCTATGGGCATGCCGTATCTCAGTATTCCGGAAATCAGCTTCGCATAGTTCCAATATTCGGGATTGAATTTCTCCGACAGTCCCTCTACGGTAGTCTTGTATCCCTTTCTGTTCTCGAACTGGAAGTCGTATCGCTTCGTTCCGTCCGGGTTGACACATTTTATGATCTTCCCTGCATTGACGTTTTTTGGCAGCACGATACCCTCTTCATCGTCCTGCAAGCCGGTGAAGATTTCGTAAGGGCGTCCGTCAAGCAGTCCGACGAAAGCCACCCATTTCTCCTTGTTGTTCTGGAAACGTACCACGTCACACTCCAGAATCTCGGGTCTCACTTCCACAACAGTGCGCAATGATTCCGTATTACATGTTTGAGATGTATTGTTGCTCATGTCTGTTTCTCAATTATCGACTGCTTCCTCGCAGTCGGAAGATAGGGCTTGTCACTTGGCTGCGGGGCGTAGCATCGCAGGCAAATGGTGCCCGTCTCTGATTTTTACTTCCCTTCGCTCATCACCTTCCGGTTTCACCGACAAGGTTGCTTTGGTCAGTGAGTCCTTCGGACGAGTTTCCGACTGCAAAGTTAAGTTTTTTTTTTCAATAAACGTTATTTGCTTTATAAATTATTGGGCATATTAATTTTTTTTTTTAATTTTGCATAACAACAGCATCTGTCGTTATCAACATCACATCAAGGAAACCCTTACTGACCAACCTAAAACCACAGATATGAAAAAAATCCTGACCATCCTTCTCCTTTTCTCTCTCGTTGCGGTTCATGCAGACAACAAGTCGAAGATTGACCGCCATGCCCTTGTCACCCGCAACATACCAGTTGTGACAAGACTTGACACACTGTCGTCGCTCAGTGTGGGCAACGGACGTTTCGCCTTCACCGCCGACGTTACGGGTCTGCAGTCCTTCCCCGAGCAGTACAAGAACGGCGTTTGTCTCGGCACTCAGAGCGAGTGGGGCTGGCATTCGTTCCCGAACAGCGAGGGCTACGAGTTTTCCGAGGTTCTCAAGCCCTTCGATTTCGGCCATCACTCTTCCAGAGAGCTCTACGCCTGCCAGTTTCGTGAGAAAGGTCGTCAGCGCGACGCGAGCGACTATTTCCGCAGCAACCCCCACCGTCTGCATCTCGGCATCGTAGGCTTCGACTTTCAGTCGCTGCGTCGCGGCATCACTCCGTCCGACATCCGCGACATCCATCAGACACTCGATATATGGAACGGCGAGCTGAACTCGCATTTCTCCGTTGACGGACAGTACTATGCTGTCCACACCGTCTGCTCGCCCACCCGCGACATGATATCGTGCTCCGTCACCTACAAGCCGTCTTTCTCTGGAGTGACGGCGCCCCACGCCCCCGTCTCTTTGCGCCTGCCCTACCCCACGGGCGGCCATGTCGATGACGGCTGCGACTGGCAGAAGCCCGGGCTCCACACCTCTGCCTTCGTAGCAGAAGGCAGACATCATGCCGTCATCCGCCACACCCTCGACAATTACACCTATTATATAATAGTGCGCTGGCAGCAGGATGCCAGCCTCTGTCCCTCCGCGCCCCACACCTACACCCTCCGTCCCGCATCAGACAACTTAGACTTCAGCGTAGAGTTCTGCCAGAACCTGCCTGCCACGCCCTGCGACGAGAAGGACATACGCGCCACATCCTACTCCGTTGTCCGCAGCGCGTCATCCGCACACTGGCACGACTTCTGGACGAGCGGGGCGGCAGTGGATTTCTCACATTGCCGCGACGCGCGAGCCCGCGAACTCGAACGCCGCGTCGTTCTCTCACAATATCTCCTCGCCATCCAGTGTGCCGGCTCAATGCCTCCCCAGGAGACAGGACTGACGATGAACTCATGGTTCGGGAAGTTCCACCTCGAAATGATACTGTGGCATCAGGCGTGGATGCCGCTGTGGGGACATCCCGAGATGCTCGCCAGGACACTCGGCTGGTACGCCACCGTAGAACCTGTCGCCCGCGGCATAGCACGCCGCCAGGGTTTCGACGGCATCCGCTGGATGAAGATGACCGACCCTTCAGGCAACGAAGCGCCGTCTAACGTCGGGTCGTTCCTCATCTGGCAGCAGCCGCATCTCATCTATCTTGCCGAACTCGTCTATCGCGCCACGGGCGACACCACATTCCTGCGGCAGTACCACCCTCTCGTCGAGAGCACCGCAGCCTTCATGTACAGCTTCGCCAACTACGACAAGAAGCGCCGACGCTACATCCTGCGCGGCAATATCCCTGCCCAGGAATCGCTGAAAGCCTCGGTCACCCTGAACTCCCCCTTCGAACTCTCCCAGTGGCACACCACGATGTCTATGGCGCAGCAATGGAACGAGCGTCTTGGATTGCCGCGCGTGAAGAGCTGGGACCGTCTCATCGACCGTCTCTCCGTCCTCGCCTTCAACAGCGATTCTCTCTATCTCGCCGCCGAATCCGCCACCGACACCTACACCAACGTGAAAGCCACGTCCGACCATCCCGCGCTTCTCGGAGCTCTCGGTTTCTTCCCTGACAGCCGTCTCATCAACCGCAGTGTGATGGAGAAGACACTGAACTGGATTGCCGGCAACTGGAACTGGCCCACCTCATGGGGCTGGGACTTCCCCATGACCGCCATGACCGCCACACGTCTCCTACAGCCGGAGAAAGCCGTCGATGCCCTGCTGATGGACGTGCAGAAGAACACCTATCTTCCCAACGGGCATAACTATCAGGACAAGAGGCTGCGCCTCTATCTCCCCGGCAACGGCGGCCTGCTCTCTGCCGTCGCCCTCATGTGCGCCGGATGGGACGGCTGCACCAGACGAAACCCCGGCTTCCCCGACGACGGAAACTGGGATGTCCGATGGGAAGGTCTTCAGCCTCTGCCCTGACGCATAACGTCCTATACAAGAAGGATAGATACCGCATCCGTTCGTATCATCTGTACGACAAGAATCCATACCGCATCCGTTCACACCTCCCTGAGCCCAAAGGGGCATGAGCCGTCAATCGGTTCATGCCCCTTTTGTCATATCTCGTCATCAAGAATGTCGCTTCGTCATTGCTGGTCCTTACGTGCTATACATCCGTTTCGCACGCCTGACGTATGTCATCAAACAAGTCGGCGGGGTCTTCCAGTCCGACACTCAGCCTCACCATTGTGTCATCCACCTGCATATCGCGCCGTTCGTCATCGGTGAATGTGACGAAGATGGTGCTTGCCGGATGTATGGCGAGTGTCTTCCGGTCGAAGAGGTTCGTTGCACGCCGTATGATTTTCAGCCGGTCGATAAATGAGAACGCCGCCTCTTTCGACTGCAGGCTTATGGTGAAGACGGCACCGTGCAACGTTCCGAACTGTCGTGTCGCGAGTTCGTGGCAGGGGTTGTCTTCCAGTCCCGTATAGTTGACGTGCCTTATGGCTTTCAGACTGCGGCACTGTGTGGCGAGCCACAGCGTTGTTGAAGCCTGACGTTGGAATCTGAGGTTGAGAGTGTCAAGTCCGAGCGTCTGTATATAAGCCACCTGCGGCACCATGAGAGCTCCGAGGTTTGTCAGCAGCTCCGTCTTCAGCCGTGCCGTGAAGGCCTGTCGTTTGCCTACGCGTCTCACACGTGCCCGCAGGTTGGCAGAAGACGACAACGACCAGTCGAAACTGCCGTAGTCTATTATCAGTCCGCCGAGTCCTGTCCCTCCGCCGGAGATATACTTCGTGCTCGACACGAGTTCTACATCCACGCCGAAATCGTGCGCCTTGAATACGGAGAACGGCACTACCGTGGTGTCAGCGAAGAGAGGCACGTGACGCTCGTGAGCCAGTTCAGCCAGGGCACGAATGTCCGCCACAAAGAGCTGCGGGTTGGTGATAACCTCGAAGAAGAGCGCGCAGGTCTTGTCGTCGATGGCGTTGCGTACATCGTCCGTGGATGTGAAATCCACAAAGCGCGTCTCCACGCCGAGCGATCCCAACGTGTCGCGCATGAGGGAGACGGAGTTGCCGAAGAGATGTTTCGACGCCACGATGTTCAGCCCCGCCTCGCTGACATTGATCAGCGCATGCGCTATAGCGGCCATGCCGGTGTTGAGAGCCGTGACGCTCAGCGCCCCCGTCACGGTTCTGACGCGCTGTTCAAAATGAGTTGTGGTGGGGTTGGCTATCCGGGAGTAAGAAGGTGCGGGCGTCCGTCCGCTGAAAGCATCAGTCATCGCCTTTGCCGAAGGGAACTCAAACGATGCGGTGAGATATACCGGCATCGAGAGAGCCCCGTAGGCGTCGGGCTGCTGATACATGGTATTCAGAATATTTGTCTCGTATTTCATAATGATTCAGTTGGCGTGTGGGGCGTGGAAATCATCTCTCCCCCACAATCTTCCTTACAGCCACTACAAGTCTATCGACATCCTCGCGGGTGTTGTATAGGGCGAATGTAGGGCGTACACTCATCTCATATCCCAAAGCTCTCAGGGCAGGCTGTGCGCAGTGGTGTCCCGCCCTCACAGCAATGCCTTCCCGGTCGAGCAGCTTGCCAGTCTCCGGCACGGGTATGCCTTCGAGCACGAACGATACGACGCTGACCCTGTGTTTCGGGTTGCCCAGAAGGGTGAGGCCGGGGATGAGGGCGAGCTGCTCGCGCGCATACTCTGTCAGGACATGTTCGTGGTGTTCGATGTTGCGTATGCCGATATGCCTGACATAATCGAGGGCAGCCCCCAGTCCGATGGCATCAGCCACATTGGGTGTGCCTGCATCGAAGCGTGCCGGCGGGTCGTTGTATTCCGTCCGTTCGATTGTCACGTCCTTGATCATGTTGCCGCCGCCCTGCCACGGCTGCATACGGTCGAGAATCTCTTTCCTGCCATACACCACCCCGATGCCGTTAGGTCCGTAGATCTTGTGTCCGCTGAAGACGAAGAAGTCCGCTCCGAGCGCCTGGACGTCAACCGGCGTGTGAGCGACAGACTGCGCGCCGTCGATGAGGACGGGCACCTGATGCGAGTGTGCGATGTCTATGATACGCTCCACGTCGTTGATGGTGCCGAATGTGTTGTTGACATGTCCGACGCTGACAAAGCGCGTGCGTGGCGTGATGAGGCGTTCGAGTTCTGAGAGGATGAGGTCTCCGTTCTTGTCAACGGGAATAGCGCGCAGTTCGCATCCCTTTTCCTGACACACCCTTTGCCACGGCACGATGTTGGCGTGATGGTCGAGAGTTGAAACGATGACATTGTCTCCGGGCGACAGATACTGTCTTCCGTAAGTCTGGGCGACGAGGTTAATGCCCTCCGTGGTGCCTCTCACGAAGATAATCTCGTCAGACGACGCGGCGTGTATGAAGTCTCGCACCTTGTCTCTTGCCTCCTCGTAGGCATCTGTGGCACGTGCCGCCAGAGTGTGCGCGCCGCGGTGTATGTTCGAGTTGTCGTGTTTGTAATAGTCGGAGATACGGTCTATCACCTGCAGCGGCTTCTGTGTCGTCGCTCCGTTGTCGAGCCATACGAGGTCGTGTCCGTTCACCTTCTGGTTGAGCACGGGAAAGTCTCGCCTTATGGCGTCCGAATCGAGAGTGTCCGGCTCGTCGAAGTTCAGTTGCTGCAGCTTCTGCGTTTCGGGTATGCCGACACCGAATCCGTCTTCCTTCACGATGTTCGTCTGCCCGAACCGTGTTTCTGACGCAGACGGTGTTGCCTGTATGCGGGCATCGGCAAAGGGCAGTCCGCCCTCGAGTATAAGTCTGAACTCCTCCTCGAGATGTGTGAGGTCCAGACACTCGTCGGGCAGAATCTCCCGGCGAGTGTCCTGTACCTCCTCCGGACAATACTCCGCTGCGAGGTCGCGGAGACGCTGCAGGGTTGTATCGTCGGCAGTGGGTAGAGGGTTGGTATAGTATGATTGAAGCATGATAGTTTGGTTGACGAGTTGATTCATTAAGTTGACGGGTCAGCTTATTTCTCCACCCTGTTTCTGTGCTGGTAGTCGTGGTAGTATCCCACCTCGACATTCTCGAGCACGGCTATGGCATCGTCGGTGAGAGCGGCGAGACTGAAATATTTCGTGAGCAGGTAGGATGCCACTCCGAACTTGTCCAATCCCATGAGGCGTGCGCTGAGCGAGGGGGCTATCTCTCCCGGTATTCCGCTCTGGTGCAGCCCCACGACGCCCTGGCTCTTCTCTCCCACGCGCACCAGGATAATCTTTGTCGTGCCCACTCCGCGCCCTGTCAGATACTGTCCTTCAACCTCAATCTTGTCAGACGGTATGAGAGGCACTCCCCTCCATACGATGACTTTCTGTCCGAAGAGGTCAACAGCCGTCGGCGGCACACCTCGCCATGTACACTCGCGTTCGAAAGCGGCGATGGCACGCGGATGCGCGATGAAGAAAGCAGGCTCTTTCCATACAAGGCCGAGAAGCTCGTCAAGGTCGTCGGGCGTTGGCGTGCCGTAGCGTGCGTTGATGCGGTAGGCAGGGCTTACGGATGCCAAGAGGCCGAACTTCCTGTTGTTGATGAGCTCCCACTCCTGCCGTTCCTTGAGGCTCTCGATAGAGAGGCGGAGCTGCTCCTCGAGCTGATTGTAGGGATTGTTATACAGGTCAGAGACACGCGTGTGTACACGCACGACGGTCTGCAGCGTGTTGAGCGGATATTCGCGCGGGTTCTCCTCATAGTCGATATATGTCTCCGGTATGATGTTGTCCTCCTCGTGTCCGCTGAGCAGTTCGACATGCTTCTCTCCCTGGTCGTTGACACTCGCTTTCAGTCTCAGCTGCTTATCGACCGCCTTGTTGAAAGTCTCGCGGAAGTCCGGCGCCTCTTCTATGAACCTGACAAGCTCGGAGAGCCTCAGCCCGAGGAAAACGGTAGGTGTGACAGCCCTTACGGAGACGGTCGATTCCGCATCGTCGATGAGGTCAGTCTCTCCGAAGTATTCTCCGTCGCCGAGCAGTGCGATGCGCAGTTCCTCGCCGTGCGGCCCCTTGCTGATCACTTCAGCCTGTCCCTGAGCCACGACAAAGAATTTCTGCTTGTCAACGCCTTCCTCTACAAAGAGTTCTCCAATCTCCACCTCGCTTGTCTCAAACGAGCTGACAAGGCGGTCGATTATCTCGTCAGAGAACTCCGAGAAGAGAGGTATGGCCTTCAGGTTCTGTGCCGTGAAGGTAGGCTGCCCGTTGTGATATTCTATGGGCAGTCGTTCGCTTTTGCGTAGCTCCACCTTGGTGCGGTTGACGCGGAATGTGCCGCCGCTCACCTGTACCCACGGTAGTAGTTTCAGCAAGAGACGCGGAGTGATGCTTCCCATCTGCGGGGCTGTCTTTGTTGTTGTAGCCAGTTTTCTGGCTGTTGCAGTAGTGACACTGCGCTGGATGTTTGCTTCTGCCATAATGAATGTTTATTTTTTTATAGTCACTTTATATGTCTTGCCTTCCACATGCTTCACGCTCTCGACGTTGAAGCCCTGCTCCGCCGCATTGCGCGGCACATTCTCCAAGGGTTCGCCCTCGCTGAGCAACACTTCGAGGGTGTCGCCCGCATTGAGTTTCGACAATTCTATCTTTGTCTTCACGAAAGTCATAGGGCAGTGTTCTTTCGTTATGTCCAGTACTTTTGTTGCCATAGTCTGTCTGTATTTAAATGAATAAGGTTTGTCCTCCGTCAGATATTTTCAGGAACGAGGCCACTCCGAGCACATCCTTCACCTCCGGAATGAAATCCTCTTTCGTCAGTCCCAGCACATGCATCGCCATCTCGCAGGCGTACAGGTTCACGCCGAGCATTTTAGCCGCCTCAACAAGCTCTTCGAGTGTCGCCACGTTCTTCTTCCGCATAAGGCTACGGAAGATTTTCGGACCCAGTCCGAAGAAGTTGAACCTGCTGTTGGGAGCTGCGCTCAGCCCTCCCATCATAAATCCGAAGAGTTTCGTCAGCGGGCTGTCGCCCGCCAGAGCCCTGCCTTTCTTCTTCTTCAAGGCATCAAGTCCCCAGAACGTGAAGAAGACATTCACCTCGTATCCCACTGCCGCAGCACCTGTAGCGAGGGTGAAGACCGCTGTCAGTTTGTCAAAATCACCGCTGAAGGCGATGATACTCAATTTCTTGTCCATGATATCTCGTTTTTGTATTTTTTATTTTTCTGAGTGCTTCCTCGCACACGGGAAATAGGGCTTGTCATTTGGCTGCGGAGCGGAGCATCGCAGGCAAATGGTGCCCGTCTTTGATTTTCCGTGTGCAAAATTACATAGAAAATAACATCCGCGAAATACCATTCAAATAGTATATTGCATACCACAAAGATGGTATGCAATATACAAGAGGTTATATTTCAGGCAGTTATTCACCTGCCCTTATTCTCCACGTCGAACCATAGGCGTGTGGTGATGAGGTCAACGCCCTGACGGCTCACCGCCACTTTGTAGCTTACGCTGTTCAGAGACTGTTCGGTAGAAGGATAGAAGAACCGTCGCGGTGTCTCGCCCGGGTCAAGGACGGTGTTCGGTCCAGGTGTCAACGTCGGATAACCGAGGCGGCGCCAGTCGGTGAAAGCGTCGGGGCCCTGTCCGTAGAACGCAATCCATTTCTGCCATCCTATTGATTCATACCATCGTGCCGCATCATACTTCACTCCGTCTTTCTGCAGATACTCCCGTATCTCCTCTTCGTCAGCGCCGTATTGCTTGAGCGATGCGCTTACGGCCTGGCTGTACAGCGCTGCCGCATCTGCATTTATAAAGCCTCGTGCCGCTGCCTCGGCGAACGAGAAGAGCACCTCGGCGTAGGTGAAGAACACCGCCGGCGCATCGTCAGCCAGGAAAGCCGTACCGGGACGCGAGACTTTGTAGAAGCCCTGGTTGTTTGCCGCGTCGGCAGAAAGGCCGTTTCCCGCTCCGGCATAATGGTCAACGGAGGTGTCCTGCGGCAGCTGTGCAAAGACGGGGAGACGCGGGTCGCCGAGCTCTGTCAGTTTATCCACGAGGGTCTTCGACACACGCTGGTCGTCGCGGGCGCTGAAAGCGGAAGCCCAGGGATTCCACTGCGGCGACGCCGTGAAGCGGAAGCTGAAGTTGTCGTCGTTGCCGCTTATGAGATTCTGGCGGTTGCTATAGGCTGCAGCGATGATTTCGCGCGCCGTGGCCTCGTCTCTGTCAGCCAGCTCGAGCGCTATGCGCAGTCGGAGCGAGTTTGCCAGCTTCAGCCATTTCGTCAGGTCGCCGCCATATACAAGGTCGCCCGAGATGCCCTCCCTGCTCTGCGAGAGGAGTGTGGCGGCAGAGGAGAGGTCGGCAAGCAGACCGCGCAAGACAGTTTCCTGACTGTCATAGGCGGGCGTCGTTGTCGTGGCATACTCCGTATATGGAATGTCGCCATAGAGGTTTGTCAGAAGCAGGAACGTCCACGCCTTCAGAATCTCCGCCACCGCCGTGTAGCTGTCGTTGCCAAGCTCTGAACGCGTGATGGCTGTCAGGTTTGTCAGAATAGAGGCATAGCCCGTGTCCCATGTAGTGACGAAATCGTTGTTATCGACGTTGTAGCAGTCGGGCTCCGTGTATTGTATCTTTGCCCAATGCTGCACCCACAGCAGCGTGGAGTTGTAGTTTGTTGACGAGCCCCAATAGAGGTTTGCGGCGTGATATTCAGTTGACGAAAGCAGATAGGCAGGCTACGGATTCTCCGTAGCATTCGGGTTCTTGTTGATCTCGGAAAGCGTATCGCCGCACGAAGCTGTCAGAACCGCGGCAGCCGCGAGAAGTATATATATTTGTTTTTTCATGTCCGTAAGTTTTTTGTTCGTTTGTCAGAATGAAACTGTGAGGTTGACGCCGAATGTCCTGGCAGTGGGCAGAGTATAGGCCTCTACGCCCTGTGCGTTGCCAGCCGTGATGGATGCTTCGGGGTCGATGTTCGGTGCGTCCTTGTGCAGAATCAGCAGGTTGCGTCCTGAGAGAGTAATCGATGCGCCCTGGATGCCGGCACGGCTTATGATGCGCTTCGGGAAAGCATAGGTGAGCGAGAGTTCGCGCAGCTTGACATACGATGCGCTGAAGGTGTTGGCCTCGGCGATGCTGTAGAGCCGGTGGTAATAGTTCTCGGCAGAGACGATGGTCCGGTTGGGATTGCCCTGCTCATCCACACCGTCAACGATGATGCCGTCCTGGAAGACGCGGGTTGTGTTGCCGTTGATGTTTGCATAGTAGAGCCCGTCGGCAGTGGTTGTATAGTCCGGACGCGAGATGCCTACCTTGTTGTTTGCCGCATCGACATAATACCACAGTCCGCCATACTCTTCCGAACGTCCGGGCAAGGTGGATTCCAGGACGCCGGTGTATATGCCCGTCTTGTTCGTGTTAGAGAATATCTGTCCGCCGATGCTTGCGTCAACAAGCACGCTCAGCGTCCAGTTCTTGTATCTCAGAGCAGACGACAGGCTGCCGGACCAGTCGGGCGAGAACTTTCCGAGAATCTTTGACGAGGCCGACACTTTCGGCAGACCGTTGGCATCCACCACGATGCGCCCCTCGCCGTCACGTTCGTATGCAGAGCCGAAGAGCGTGCCGTAAGCCTCGCCCACCGTTGCCAGCACCTGTATGCCGGAGCTGTAGAGCTGATAGCTCTGTATTAGTCCCTCGTCGTCGAGTTTCAGCACCTTGCTGCGGTTCAGTCCATAGTTGGCGTCGATGTTCCATTCCCAGTTCTTCGTGCGTACAGGCGTGACGCCCACCTGCGCCTCTATGCCGCGGTTGCGTATGTGTCCGGCGTTGCGCACCTGCGAGGTGAATCCGCTTGCAGCCGTCGTCGCAAGTTTCAGAATCTGGTTGCGGCTGTCTGTCTGATAGTAAGAGAAGTCCAACCGCAGGCGGTTGCCGAAGAGATGTGCCTCAAGTCCCGCCTCTGTCGATGATGTCGTCTCCGGCTTCAGGTTGGGGTTCATGCCCACGCCCGACGTGGTCTGGAGAGGATTGCCCTCAAACGCCGTCTCGGAGTTGTATATCGTAGTGAGGAGATAGGGGTCGGCGTCGGCACCCACCTGCGACCATCCGCCGCGCAGCTTCAGATAGTCAACGACACGGTTGTGGAAGCCCAAGACCCTGTCGAGCAGCACGCTTGCCGTGACGGAGGGATAGAAATATGAGTTGTTCTCTCTCGGCAGCGTTGACGACCAGTCGTTGCGGCCTGTCACATTGAGGAAAGCGCAGTTGCGATAGTCAAACTGCAGCGAGCCATAGACACCATACTGCCGCAGACGGTAGTAGTAGTTTGACGAGGTCAGCTGGTCGCGCGAGTTGGTGAGCGTATATAGGTCGGCTACGGCGAGGCGCGGGGCTGCCTGGTAGTTGTTCTCGTACTGCTTGTTGCGCACGTTGAATCCGAACAGCACATCGGCGTGGAAATCGTCCGTCAGCTGGCGCTTGTACGTCACGATAGCCTCGGCGTTGTTCTCCTGCAGGGTGTAGGCGTCCTCCTCGTATTTTCCGTACGGCGTGCCGCTCGTCCCCCATTTCACCTTCGCCTTCCTGCGGTCCTGATACCAGTCGGTGCTGGACTTGAGGCGCAGGTCGAGGTCTTTGGCTATATGGAAGTTGAGATGAACATCGCCTATCAGACGATGACGCTCCTGGGCGTAGGTGTTGTAGTAGGCATTCCAGTAAGGATTGCTGTAGTAGCTCGCGTTCCAGTTGCGGCTGTAGTCTTCTTTCAACGACGCGTCGTCAACCTGTCTGCCGAACCACAGATACTGCAGCATGACGGAGTTAGAGCGGTAGTTGCCGCCCGAGGCTCCGGCACTGCCCGGAATGTTGGGGGCCTTGAAGATGATATAGTTCGCCGTAGCGCCGGCAGTGAGCCATTTCGTGACGTCATAATCTACGTTCAGCGTGAAGTTGTTCTTGTGGTTTGACGCGCCGGGCACCACGCTGCGCTGGTATTCGTTGTTATATCCGAGACGGAACTGGAAGCCGTCGCCCGAGCGGGCGATAGAGATGCCGTTGTTGAGCGTGAGCCCCGTGCGGAAGAAATCCTTCACATTGTCCGGATGAGACACCCACGGCGTTGCCTGACGCACGCCATTCTCATCTACCGGACTGTCAAACTGCGGTATCAGCAGACCGATGTCGAGCTTCGGGCCCCAGCTCTCATCGACACCGTCGTTCACGCCTCCGCCCTTTCCATCGACATAGCTGAACTGTCCGCCGGCACCTTGTCCGAAAACATTCTGGAAGTCGGGCAGAGACGCCACGGCAGAAATCTGTGTAGAAAAATGGAACGATATGCCGAGCCCCTTGCTTCCCCGTCCGGACTTCGTTGTTATGAGAATTGTGCCGTGTGCGGCACGCGCGCCGTACAGGGCAGACGCATTAGGCCCCTTCAGCACCGTGATGGATTCTATATCCTCCGGGTTGAGGTCGGCAATGGCGTTCTTCGGGTCGCGCCCCTGGGTCTGCGCATTCAGCTGTGAGTTGTCGATAGGTATGCCGTCGATGATGAAGAGCGGCTGGTTCTCGCCGGAGATAGACGTCTCGCCTCTTATCACGATACGGCTCGAACCGACATCGCCCTGGGTGTTCGTGATTCTGACGCCCGCAAACTTGCCGCTGAGCGAGTTCAGGATGTTGTTGTCCTTGCTGCCTACAAGGTCTTCTGCCTTGATGTCCTGTGCGGCATATCCGAGAGCCTTCTTCTGGCGGGAGACACCGAAAGCCGTTGCCACAACCTCGTCGAGCACTATGTCGTCGATGGCGAGCGTGACAGTAAGACTGCCGCCTATGCCCACCGTCTGTGTCTTGTATCCTACATACGAAATCTTCAGTTCGCGGGCCGAAGACGGAATGCCGGAGATGCTGAACCTGCCGTCTGCATCAGTGAGTGTCGCAATCTTCGTTCCCACAACCTGCACCGTCGCACCTGCAACAGGCTGTCCGTCATCCTCTGACAGCACCTTGCCTCCTGCGGCTGACTGTGCCAGACTCCTTGCTGTCACCAACAGAAAGAGTATTACCAGAAACAATCGTTCTCTTTTCATAATTCTTTTGCTTTTTACATTATTATATATATGTACTGTTTACGATTTCTTTTGTAGGCCGGTGTCTTTTCGCATTGTTCACACGCAAGTGGTTTCCTATTGTCCCGGCATGATAAAATAGTATCAGCCGCTGCCATCATAGAGGTATATATGATACTATCTTGACAACGAAATTCTGCCTTGAAATCTGCCGCGCCTTCCCGAGGTTAGTTCTATGGCATTTTTTTGACGTTTTCCTGCTTGCTGCGCATATTGCTGATAATCAATGATATATCACATCCCGCAACTTTTCTTCCTGTATTTTTTTCGGTAAAAACCCGCGAAAATGGGTCCAAGACAGTCAATCTTGCATCATCATCAAGTCAATCTTGCCGTCTCACTTTGACTGTTTTGCCGTCCCACTTTGACTATCTTGGTATTCAAGACACTCAAACTGACACCCTGAAAGGCTGCTGTCAGCACTCCGAACCGTATTTTCCGACCCGAAAAACATGATTTTCCGGTCTTCTCTGACGTGCAAGAAAGTGTCAGCCGTGTGGCTGTATGATACTATTACACCAATATGACGAAGTGCCCGTCTGTCCTGAAAGCAATATAATACCGTGACTCTATAGGTATCACATGTTGCTGCGGAGCGGAGCGTCACATCGGCATGGTGCCCGTCTCCGATTTTTCGGGTGCTTCCTCGCACACGGAAAATCGGGCTTGTCATGATGATGCGGGGCGGAGCATCGCATCGGCATGGTGCCCGTCTCTGATTTTCCGGGTGCAAAGTTACGGAGAATCAGATTTCCCGAAAATACCACACAAGCGGTATTTTTCATACCACAACAGTATTAGCTTCGCCCCGTATAATACATTTATGGTATAGTAAATACCATCACTGTGGTATTGTCTGCCATTGCAAAAAGGCGTAACTTTGCATCACAATTTTCAACAAACACGCAAAAGAACTATGGCAAAGATTATTCTAAACGGAGAACAGACAGAGACCACTCTCCCGGTGAACGTGCGGCAACTGCTTACGGCGAACAACGTCTCGCAGCCTGACATGGTGTCAGTGCAGGTGAACGGAGAGTTTGCCGAGCGCGAAGGCTGGGAGAACATCATCATAAAGGAAGGCGACGAAGTAGATTTTCTCTATTTCATGGGAGGAGGCGCGGCATGATGGATTTCACGGAAGAACAGATCAAACGCTATTCGCGCCACATCCTTCTGCAGGATGTCGGCGTTGAAGGACAGGAGAAAATCATGAACGCCAGGGTGCTGGTCGTCGGAGCCGGAGGCCTCGGAGCTCCCGTCTCCCTATATCTCGCGGCGGCAGGCATAGGCACGATAGGCATTGTCGATGCGGATGTCGTGGATCTGAGCAATCTGCAGCGTCAGGTGATACACTTCACGAAAGATGTCGGAGTGGCGAAGGTTGAGAGCGCGAAAGAGAAAATCAACGCCATTAACCCCGATGTGAAAGTCGATACATACCAGGAGTTCCTCGACGCGTCGAATGCCATTGACATCATCAGCGGCTACGACTTCATCGTCGATGGCACGGACAATTTTCCCGTGAAATTCCTCATCAACGATGCCTGCGTCATGGCGGGGAAACCATTCTCGCACGGCGGCATACTGCGTTTCAACGGACAGACCTTCACCCATCTGCCCGGCACGGCATGCTACCGTTGTCTGTTCAAGGAGCCGCCGCCTCCCGGAGCCGTACCCACCTGCTCGCAGGCGGGCGTGCTCGGCGCCATCGCCGGGATGCTGGGCACGATACAGGCGGCGGAGACACTGAAATATTTCACCGGCGTGGGAGAGCTGCTGACCGACCGGCTGCTCACCTTCGACGCCAAGACAATGAGATTCACGACAGTAAAGGTGAAACGGCGCGACACCTGTCCGATATGCGGCGCACAGCCCACCATCGACCGCCTCATAGACTACGAACAGGCGGCGTGCGACCTGAAAAACCACTGAGACATGAAAATTGAACGGAACGTAATACAACAGATGATAAGACAGGCGGAGCAGGACGCACCACTCGAAACGTGCGGATACCTCCTGGGACAGGACGGCACTGTGACGGAAAACTATCCGATGACGAACACCGACCACTCGGCAGAACATTTCTCGTTCGACGCAAGAGAACAGTTCGCCGCACTGAGATACGCCCGCGGCAAGGGGCTGGCGATTCTCGCCAACTGGCACAGCCACCCCGCTTCTCCCTCACGCCCGTCGGCCGAAGACCTGCGGTTGGCTAACGACCCGTCGATAAGCTACGCTATCCTCTCCCTCCACAACGGCATCTGCCTCAACTCCTTCAGAATTCTGAACGGCGAGGTCGTGGAGAAAGAGACACATTTAAGGGTGGTTCTATAAATTACCACCGTTAAAAATGACAAATGTTATGAATCCACGTTTTGTCAGCTTTTGGATTCTTTTCGGTGCAAATTGTAAGTTGTATCGGTCACGTAGCCCGCTACGCTCCCTCTCCAACTTTCAATTTGTCCTCGAAAACAATCTCAAAATCTAACAAAGCTAATTTGTAGAACCACCCTTAAGTTGACATGCTGACGAGTTGGTTCTTCATGTTGACCCGTCAACTGAACAGAAACCAACCCCGACAAACCTATTATCCTATGCAACGCAGACACATCATATTGGCAGACAGACAGGACATAACGCGTCTCGGACTGAGAACCCTCGTCAAGGCATCGACTGCTATCAACGACGGCATGGAGATAACGAGGGCGGCGACGATGGACGATGTCATCTCGACGCTGAAAGAGAAGCCCCTGTCTGTCGTCGTAATCGACGTGACAAACATCCTGACAAGCGCAGAAGAGCTTCTCAACCTCTCTGAATGTTTCAAAGAGGCGATGTGGGTGCTCTTCAGCAACGAGCTGCCGGAGAATATCGTGCGCAGCGTCGCTGCCAACAGCCGCTTCTCCCTTCTCCTGAAAAACGATTCGGCTCATGAGATTGCCGCCGCCGTCGTCAACGCATCTGACGGGGCGCGGTATGTATGCCAGCGGATGGCGCACGTACTGCTTGCGCCCCACGAAGGGAAGTCGCTGTTAGAGCAGGCGCGTCTGACAGCGACAGAGATAGAAGTGCTGCGCCTCATCGCATTCGGAAAATCCGTGAAGGAGGTAGCAAACGAGAGAGGGTCGAGCGTACACACCATCATCACACACAAGAAGAATATCTTCCGGAAGATTAACGTCAGCACCATCTACGAGGCTACGAAATATGCGTTGAGAGCCGGGCTGATTGACTATTCGGAGTTGACAAGGTGATTGTTTTCAGTTGCGAGTTGAGAGGTTTTTGCATAAGAAAGAAACTCAAGTATCGAATGTAATTAAAGACCAGCCTGTAAGGCTATTCCCCCTCACGAGATATTTTACGACAGCATTACCTCCCTACGGTCAGTGGGTCCAAGGACAAATCTCGCTTAGTATAGCCATTACCGCTATGCGTATGAATGCATCCCGGACAGGAAATGATTGACCCCGAAATACGTCATCAGGACTGAGAGGAACGACAGAAGCACAAACCAATGATAGGATTGCGGCTTGCGGCTCTGCCACAGCGATGACTGATGAAGCGGGACGGCATAGACCATCAGCGTTATCAGAGCCCACGTCTCTTTCGGATCCCACGACCAGTAGCTGCCCCAGGAAACGTTTGCCCACACCGCACCGGTGAAGATGCCGACGGCAAGAAAGGCTACGGCAGGATAGAGCAGAAGCTGTGACAGCGCTGTCATGCGCTCTGCCTCGGACGTGAACCGACGCAATGACAGACACCGGACGGCTATGAGTGTCATGACGGCTATGATTGAATATGACATCATGACGAAGAAGACATGGACGGCAAGAAGCGGAGACTGCAGGACGGGCATGAGCTGTGTGACCTGCGGACTGCCGCTTGCAAGCACTGCCACAAGCAGACAGAATGACGACACGACAGGCCCGAACGCCTTAATGACGGGAAAGGGGCTTGTCAGAAGAAGTGTCAGCAGCATCGAGATCCATGACATGAAAAGCATTGTCTCGAACCCGTTGCTCATAGGCACATGGCCGCTTATCCACCATCGAAGCCCCGCCAGCACTGTGATATAGACTGTCAGCGACAGGTTGAAGACCGTGTGGCAGACGCCTGTTCTGCTCATTGGTCTTGCCGAGAAAAACATAACGCAGAACAACAGGCTGGACAGCAGGCTGGCAACCACCGGCCACACGGCTGACTGCAGCCTGTTGTAGAGCATCTCGGCCTGCATCGCCGCACGGGAGGGGAGAATGTCGCCGGCCTTCTCTTTCTGATACAGCCTGATTTTGGCAATGATGTCTTTTGCCTTCTTCACGTCATGCGAGAGTATGCTCATGACAAGATGGTCCATGGCATGGTTGATGAACTGGAACTCCGCCTCGCCCACATCCTTTGGCAACGCGGTGCTGCCGGGCTTGTGCCACTCTATGGCAGCATGGTTAGAGAGAGGGAATATCCGCAGCAGTTCGCTGTTGTAGAACATCGTGATGACCTGAACCTTCTCGTCAGCCTCACGTATGGCTTTTCTTGCAGATTCTGACAATGACACATCACTGACCATGTCTTTCAGCTTGTACTCGTTCTGTGACGTGTAAAAATCCCTGACGCAGGCCCATCGGCCTTCTATGCCTAACAGCTTCTGCACTTCCTTGTCTTTCACCTTGATGATTCGCTTGTCCTCCCACCCGGTGTAGAAGATAGTCCAGCTCAGGAATATCTCGTTGGCAGACAAGCCTTGCCATCTGCTCTTGCCGCAAAGTTTGGTCACAAAGTCTGTGGCTGCCGTGTTCAGCGGACAGATTCGTCCGTTGTAGAGCACCGCTATCCCTGCCATCTCGTCTGCTATCTCCTTGTCAACCGTTTCGCCGCCCCGTGCCTGTCCGCATGAAAGAAACATGACGAGCACGGGCAAGGCTGGACGCATGGCGATGCGCAGGAGACGGCGCAGGCGGCTGTGCTTGGAGAACATCGTAAGTATCAGGCCGGCAAGCAGCAGGAGATACCCGGTGTATGTGACGGCGATGCCGTAGGGGTCGGAGGCTACGAGCAGCACCGTGCCCCGGGCATCGGCATCGTACGACGACTGATAGAACCTGTAGCCGGAAACCTTGCCGATGTTGTTCATCGAGATGCACATCGCCTCTTCTGTGCCGTCAACGACGATGTGGGCCTTGTAGTCCATCACGGCATCCGTGCCGGGATAACGGACAATCTCAAAATCTTTCAGAATGACGGCAAAGGGCAGAGGGCAAGCCGCACCGCTGTTGTCGGTGAAAGACGAAGCCGCCTCTCCTTTCCTAAGGTGCAACGTTCCTTCACTTGACGTGAGACGAGTGGTCAGCGCACCAGTCAGGATGACGACGAAGGAAGTGTGCAGCAGCATGACAGAAAAGCGGCGGAAGACCTTCTTCCTGACAAGATACAGCATCGAGGCTGCGGCTGTCAGACCCCACAAGGCAGCAAACCACCACGAACCGTAAATCACCTCAGAGACATAGCTCCTGCCGCAGAATTTCTCAACGACAGTGGAAAACCCCATACACACTACGAGGAGCGTGTATAGGGTGTTGATGAGAACTATATACTTATTACAAATCAATGATTGCATGACATGTATTCTTAGATGGATTCGATGAAGAATACGACTTGGTCGCGCTCTTTCTTCGACAGTTTCCTGAACTTCAATACCGATTCGTATGCATCACTTCTTCCTCCCTCCTGTGTGCAGCCATGCCACATGACAGCCTCGATGACATTGCGTGCGCGGCAGTCGTGGAGGCGCTCAGTGCCCGAACCGCACTTGCTTGCCAGTCCGCGCCCCCAGAGAGGAGTGGTTCGGCACCAGCCCGTGCGTATGTCGTTCTTCATGAAGAGACGGTGTTGCACCATGTCGGTATAGGGCCATATCTTCTGGTAAGGATAGCGCGGCATGTCGCTGTTGGTGAAGAGCAGGTTGGGGTCGTGAATCTCGTCGCTGCCTGTAGTCCACGACGGACGGTGGCAGGTGGCGCATCCCATCTCGGTGAAGAGAGCCTTGCCGGCCTTGAAATCGTCGGTAGTGGTGTTGCGGGCGGCAGGGACGGCGAGGCCTCTGTGCCAGATCATGAGGTTCTTGTACTGTTCTGTGGTCATCTCGGCGTCGAGGCTCTTGCTCGTCAGGTATGTCTTGATGTCGCTTTCGAGATTGCCCGTATGCCATTCGGGGTGTTTCCTGTCGGGGTCGATGCGGTTGATGTATTCGGTGAAACCGGCCTGCACCTCGGGGTCTTTCGACGATTTCTCGGCATAGTATGTTCCTGCGAGGTCGAGATAGTGGTATCGGCGGTCGGGGCGGTTGACGTTGGTGATGTTCCAGATGGCATTGGCTCCGGCTCCGTCAAGCACCGGCCCGCGGCTAAGGGCATAGGTGTAGCGTCGCACATACTTGGTGCCGTCGCCCTGGAGCGAGTTGCTGTAGTAGCTCTTCCAGGTGTCGGTGGCCTGGTCCCAGAGCGAAGGGTTAAGGGTGACGTACGGCGATTCGGCTTTCCACTGGGCAGTGATGGCGTCGTCAGAGATGGCGTCGAGAAGGCCGGTGCCGTAGATGCCGATGGTGGATTCGAGGCGGACGGCGATGTCGTCGGCATATTCTGATGCCGGAATCTCGACATCCTTGCCGTTGCGTTGCACGACGACGGGGGCATAGTATGCCGAGGGTGGTATGCTAACCTCCGGATAAGTAAGTTCGTAGGTCTCGCCGTCGTCAAACTTGTTTCCCCATTCGTCGGTGTAGTTGTGCCAGGCAATCTTTATCTGAGATTCGTCGATAGGGGCTTTGAACGGCTTGACGGCACCGGTCTGCGGCATTCCTGCCACCGAGCGGATGTAGGCATCGGTCAGCTTGTCGTAGATGACCAGGAGGTAGCCGTTGCGCTGCAGGTTGGCGGAATATGTGTTCTGGCGGGCTCCATGTCCGTAGCCCGGATGGCAATACAGACATCCCGGGCGCACATAGACAGGCCCCAAGCCCTGGAAAGCGCCCGAGGTGTTGGTGTTGAAGTCACTTTCAAACAGATACTCACCCTCGTTGAAAGCCGTCACCATGCCGGCGTTTTCGACTGCCAACGACGGCTGCTTGAAAGCCGTGGAAGAGTTGTTGGTTGTCGTGCCGAGCTGGCCTCCGGCGAAATAGTCGTCAGGATATTCTATTGTCGTTGCGTCGCCAATCTCCCACGACAACGGTTCGGAGACATTGTCTGAGCATGACATGACGAGCAATGCTGATGTCGCTGCAATGAAAAGTTGATGTCTCATGGATGTTTAGTTTTTTATGTTGACGATTGATTTGTAGAGTGTCTCGGCATTGTCGCATAGCGAGGTGTAGGTTCTGACAATGACATTATCGACATAGTTTGCGTTGATGACCTTGCATTGCGCCTCCACCGTGGCGTTGCCGGCAAAGGTTTTCAGCGTTTCTTCCATCTCTTCGAGTGCAGCGTCAAGGTCATCAAGAGCGTCGATGGCTGTCTTTGCCGATGCGTCGGTGTAGTACAGGGCGAAGGGTTTCTTCATTGCGTCGATTTTGCCGAGAGCCGCCGAGAGTTTCTCCTGCACTGTCTGGGCTTGCGAGCTGAGCGTGGCATTGCCGGCGTTGAGACAGAAATAGATGAGCGACTTGTCGTTTGGCGTTGTGGCTCCGACGGCTCCGTAGAGGGCGTTGCGGCATCCGACGATGTTGTCGTAGAAGTCAACGACAGAGTTGTATGCGTATGGCGATTCGATGTACGAATCATCCTGTCCCGACCAGGGCAGACCTATCTTCGAGCCTGCCACCTCGCCGATGATGTCGCGTGCGCCTTCGATGATTTGTATGGTGGCGTCGAGGTTGCTGTCGTATTCGGCAGATGGCGTGTTCTTGAAGTTTGAACCGAAGTTTGTGTAGCTCAGTCCTTCGGAGGTGACATTGCCGTCATCGTCGAGCGAGTTGTGCGATGCGAGATATGCTATTGCCTCGTTGTATCGCGTACCGCCTGTCGCTCCCTCCCATGTTGTCTGCAGCACGCACGTCGCCTGCCACAGGTCTTTGGCTACGGCACAGACATACTGATATTCAAGTGTTGTCAGCTGGCTGATGTCTCTTGGCGATCCGTTGCGGAAGAGGACGTATTCTATGCCGTGATATCCGAGAAGTCCGGAGTTGAGCTGCTTCACCTTGTTCTCTATGTCAGACATGATGCTCTGGTCGCGCAGGACATTTGCCAACGCTGTCTGATCGACCGGCCACGTGTCGGTGTGCGGGTCGATGGAATATTTGTCGGCAGCGCCGAAGAGGAAAGCCTCTGACTGCTCCCAATCTGCACGTGCCACACGCCATTGGCTGCACGCCGCATCGAGAGCCGACTGTGTGCCGGACACTACATTCACATCTACGTCGTCGTCGGATGAACACGAGGCGGCAAGGCCACATACGCCCATCAAGAGGGCGAGATAATTCGTCTTGATTTTCATACTTCTTTTTTATTGTTGTCCGCTAAACATGAAAGGTCAGTTTGAACCCATTGTCGTTCAATGAATTCAAACAAAAATACCTATTCCAAGCCCTCATGCGCGTATGTG
>SFIS01000106.1 GCA_004555245.1 Bacteroidales bacterium | reverse complement strand
GTACGGCAATCAGGTCGTCGATGTTGAACGTAATGGACCCGACGATGTCGTAGTTAGCATGGGCATAGATGGTGTAGGCAGTGACGTACCCGTAACGGTAAGACGCGGTGAGCACGACATCAGGGCAACGCATATCGTAGCCGAGAGCGTCAATGATGCACCGGGTTTCATCCATCACAGGTGCGATTTTATACGTCAGAGGTCTGCCGTTACGTTCCATATACAGAAAGCATTCCATATGTTTAGGGAAGTTCAGCCCGATATGCTTGCCAACCAATTCAGGATTACCGCCGGTCTGCGCCATGCGACATATGGCGTTGTACATATCACCGCTGTTATACATATCCCAGCTTTCATGCACCCGAGTGCGCGGCTTGAAATTTTTGCTGCCCATAATCTACCTCATGCATTTGGGGGTATTGTTGAAGTCGCACCACCGGCAGAACTTGTTGGCCGTGGGAGGGAAATGATTGTTCTTGAGCGCCTGCTCCATGGTTCCAAGCAGCTCCAGGACATCCTGTACCGGGGCCAGGCCGTTGCGAAAGTCGATGATGCCGTCAACTTCTTCGCCGCTGTCCACATACCAGTAGGCATAGCGAACCGCCGCACGCTGATACAGGATGTGCGTGAGCAGGCATTCGACCCTGAGCTGGAAGTCGTCGATGTCCCACTTCTTCCCCGTCTTGATGTCGATAAGCAAGGCAGGTTCGGCTGCATCGGCAGGGAGGACCAAGGCATCCGCCCGGGCCCTGATACGCGCATCGTCATCCCACCAGCCAGTCTTGCCGCCGTTCGCGTTCAGAACAAGCTCGTGTTCGGTGTACAAGGAAGCCCCCTGCGACATGAGCCGACGAACTTCCCCAACGCAATCACGAACGAAGTCCACGTCGATGGTAGCGTCCCAGGAAACATCATCACTCCAGCCGTAATGGAGCCTGCGCTGGATGGCGGTATGGATGGTCTGCCCACGGGACTTGGAACCACTGGCTTTCCATTTGATTTCCTTGCTTATGGACTGCCCCCAAAAACGCAACGGGCAATCCCTGAAGGTCTGCATGTTGCTCGGGGAGTAAACGAAAGGCATGTGCTGTCCTCCTAGACTATTTCAAAGGTCGTCCCTATCTCCGCTTCACACGCCACAGGCAAACCATTGAGAGCAGGCGGGACTATGGACATGTAGTGGAGCATCTGCTGCTTCACATACTCGCCCTGCTCTTCCGGCACGACAGATGCCCAGGCGTCGTGGATGTTGCAGGCCAGCTTGATTCCGGCCTCATCCATCCGACAACCTTGATACATAATAACGTCAACGAAGGAAAGACCCTGGACAAGATTATTTGTAAACGCCCCCCCATAAATATGGGTAGGAATTTTGGAAGCACCCTTGTAGGTGTCATAAACGAACTGCCACTTTCCCCGGTCGTTACGCTCGGCACGCAGGCCGGGGTAGCGCAGGATGTAGCCGCTCGGGAACCGGACAGACGGCACACACAGGTCAGTCCTGGGGCCCACCGGCATGATGCCGAAGGTGTAGATGTCATTGTTGGGGCCGCCGAAGGTACCGGATTCGCCACGCAGCATGGCCTCCAGAACATTCTCCGCCGTCTTCCAGAAGGCGACGATGTTGGGATGCGCGGCCCGGTAGATGCCGTGGGCATAACGGGCCAGCTCATGGTGACGGTCGAGGTCTTCATGCAGGTGGATTCCCTGCCGCAGCAGCGTGTTGCTATATTTTGTATGACCTACGCCGTATCCACAATTATGCACCATCAGTACCGTCCCCCCCTGACGTATCAGGAAACGGTTGTTCGGGCCACAGTTCTTCAGGTCGTACACCTTTTGTATACAACTGGTATTGGACGGCACCGATACACCATGCAAGCAAAGCTTTATTTTTTCTGATATGGTCGAGCTTCTGCTGCAAGTCCCCAATCTGTCTTCGGTTATGTACATTCGTCGCCCGCGTAACAAAACGGAGATTACCTGGCGCGTAGTTCCCGTCACAATCAATCCTATCCAGCTCCAAAGACGGGTCATCATATCCTGGCAGCGTGATAAGATACTCGAGAAAGGTTCTACGGTCTGGAAATTCGACTCGGATACCCCGGCCTCCATAATGTTTCCAGTTTTTACACTTATTCTGTGTCGGACTGCATCGTGTGATACATGCGGAAATACGCGCAAGTAACCGCCGACGTGTTGCAATATCCGGTACCACATCTGCATAGTGCCAATACTTTTTGTCTTGTGTTGCTCTTGCTTTCTTCTTTGCACAAGCATCACATCTTGTGGTCCGTCCGCTACGCAGATTACTTTGCAATACCCAATGGGGTTCTGCCCCGCAAGAGCACTGCACCAATGAACGGTACTCTGTACGTTTTCTGCCATTGGTATCAACGTATTCGTGACGGTCGTTGTCAAGAACTGTGAGTTCGCCAAAGACGGCACCGACTTCAGGGTCTTTAGTACGCCTCTTAAAACTTGTAAGATGCTCAAGGTCTCGTGGCGAGCAGTGCTTACACAACTTGCTAACCTTTCCATTAGCCAAGGTATAGCCTTTATACCAGCGTTCGGTGCCGCAGTTAACACACGCGGCGAGAACCCATATGGTGCGATGTCCTTCTGAGGTGTCAACAGCACAGTCTCGTATGACGCGCTCGCCCACTCGGTCGCCGATTTCAAATAATGGGGTTCGCCCAGTAATTCGGCAGCCATTCTCCAAGAGGAACCGTCGAACACTAAGTGGTCTGGAGTCATGTCTATCCCAGCCACGTTGATGGTATTCCTCCAGCCATTGCAGATAAGTCCTTCGTGTTTCACCCATGATACGCCATCCCAAACTTTATCGTTAACAGATACCGTATCAATACGTTTCCACCCCGTATTTGTCAATACCTCCACCGTACCCGCAAGACACGACAGGATACCGGTCTTCCCAGTATTACGGTACATTTTCATCTTCTTGTCGCCCGCCTTGGCCCCGGCCTTGATGTCTTGCCACGGCACACCGAAGATGGTCTCGGCCAGTTCCGAATACGGGTCACGACCTTCGCGGAACTGCGTGAGCAGCCCGACCTCGTTGGCCACGAAGGCCAGCCCACGCGCTTCAATCTGGGAAGAGTCGCAGGCCACGACGACCTTGCCCTTCGGAACCTTGATGGCTTGCCGGAGCTTGCGCTTGGAAGGGTCCCGCTTGCTCAGGTTCTGGAACTGGAGCTTGTCAGTCTTCGTCCCGGCGTCGGCAGAGGCACCGGCGGAATACCGTCCCGTATGCGCCAGCCACGCTCCGAGCATGATAGGCAGGGGCTTATGCATCCTGGCAAACTTGAGCAAGGTCTCCGCACGGCTCCGGTCGATGCTGCTGTTGAGCTGCAACCTGGTGCGCACGAGCAGCGCAACACGAGGGTCGGGATGGTCTTGCATGAGGACGAAGTCCACGTCGGTCTTGCTGAAGGCATAGGTCATCACAGGCTGCATGTTCTCCAGCTCTTCAGCAGCTCCTGGTCTCCCGGCATCGGCAGCGAGCTGGAGCTTTTCCCTCTTGGTCTTGGTCTTCGCCGCACTCTCTTTGAGCGGAGGTTCGACACCCAGGGAGCGCAGCATATCGGCGAACTTGTCAGCCGAACGCAGCGCAGCCAGCATGTCTGCGTTGGTTTGGAACGAGAACATGGCCATGAGTTCTTGCCGCGCCTTATCCGCAGCGGCGTCTAGGTCGGACAGGTATTCCAGCAGCAGGTCTTCATCCAGCACGAACGAAGGCTCGGTAGCCATGCGGGCCGTGATGGACATGAAGCGCAGGGCATCAGGTGTCATGTAAGGCAGCATGGCCTGTGCGTTTTGGTAGCATTGTCCGGCGTCGTCTTTGCAGTATTGGATGAAGAACGCCCGCTCTTCCGGCGTGAAGTCGTCCGGCCATTGCTTGTGGTCACTGACGACGGTACCGGCAGCCTTGTTGCCGTTGCCGAGGAACTCGGTGAGGGCGGCATGGCTCTCACGACACACACGGGACAAGCCTGTCCATCGCATCATGGCGATGGTGTCGTAGATTTTCTGGGGATGGAAGTCGAAGAACTCCGACAGGATGAGACTGTCGAAGCCGTGCATGTTATGCCCGCACCAGGCAACGTCATGCGTATCCAGATTTTCAAACGTCGTTCTCAGACGCTCATGTTCAACGACGGAACAGTCCACGCAACACGAGCCATTGGACAGGGTAAAGGCGCAAAGCTGCGGAGTGAATTTTTCGTTACGGACATACTCGATGGGACCCATCTTCGACAGCGTGTACGTTTTGCTGTCCCAATAGGTCTCGAAGTCTATGACGACAAGCGTGCTTTCAGGCATGGTGCATCTCCAACGGGAGGGGCTGTCGCCCCTCCCTCGTATACATGTTAGACGAAGTATTCCTGATAGGCGGGATTCTGCGCAGGGAACTTGCCGTTGACCTGCTTGCGCTGCTCCGGCGTCATATCGGTGACGAACTTGATGAATCCCTCGGGCAGATTGGACATGGTCGCAGCGTCGCCGATGTTGTTACGCATCGTATCCATGGCATACAAGGCGAGTCCGACGTTGTTACCAGTGAGCGGCCACCCTTCGATATTCAGCGGCACGAACTCATCCTGCTCGCTGTCGTAGGTACACAGCAGAGTACCCGTAGACTGGGCCGCAGGCTGGGCAGCGGGAGCCGGAGCAGGCTGAGCGGGAGCCGGAGCAGGCTGGGCAGCGGGAGCCGGAGCAGGCTGGGCAGCGGGAGCCGGAGCTTCGTCATCGGCCTTCTTTTTGCGCGGCGCACGCTTCTTCGGAGCCGCAGCCTTCAGCGCTTCGACTTCTTCCTGGAGCGCCTGGACAGCGGCGTTCAGCGCCTTGATGCGGTTGTTCATCTTGGGAAGGATGATTTTGAGAATGACCTCAATGGGAGGCATGTTCTGTACGTCTTCTTGGATACTCATTCTATACCCTCCTTATGGATTTGTCTCGTTGTCTAACATTTTATAGGTGCTGTCAAGCCCGCTCCACATGACAGTGAGGGCCGCATCCAGGACTTCACCTTCATCATCCGACACATCGTCCATAGCCATCCGGGCACGAGTCATCCAGCGTGCCGCTATTTCACGGCGCTCCATGACGAAGTCATCGTTATGTTGCCGGAACAGTTTCCAGAAACGTTGCTTCAACATCTTTCCTCCAGCTTCCGCACTGTGGCTTTGAAGTTCTTCAGCTTCCTCGACAGCTTCCCTTCCTTGCTGCTGGTAGCCATGTTGATGATGGAGCCATTGTCATGCTGCAACTTGATATGCTTGTTATGGCTGACGATTTTCCACCCACGACAGAGCATGTCCTTGATGAAGCGGTTCACATCCTTGTTGGTGTTATACTTCATATGCCCGCACCATTCCCTTACGGAGCATGTCACACATGCCGCCAGCCAATTCGTGGATACTGTTGACGATAATGCTATGGTCACTGTCCATGAAGGTATGGATAGCCTTCGTTTGCAACCCGATACCGTACACCTCGATACCGGAACGCTTTGCCATATTGAGAGCCATGGTCACAGACCCGACATTGTCCGGGAACCCGTCGGTGAAGAACAGGATGATGCGACGCACGTCGGGGCCGTCGGAGAACTGCGATGTGAGTTCGACAAGCGATGCCCCGAGCGGCGTACCACCAATGGCAGACAAGATGACTTCATGTACGGGGCCGCCATAGTCAGACATGACGAACATTTCTCCGTTGGAGAATCCGCTCAGAGAAGACTTGACCCCCGGCAGAGCCCGCAGTGCCTTGAGACAACCGAGAGCCATGCATTGCGCCATTTCATTGTTGTTGCTCTTGCCGTATTCAGTCAGACTCATGCTTCCGCTGGCGTCGAACA
>SFIS01000049.1 GCA_004555245.1 Bacteroidales bacterium | reverse complement strand
TAGAAAAATCAAAATTTGTAGAACACAGTAAAGCAAATCAAAAATACAAATCGCTGATTAGCAAGAAAAACGAGAATAAAACGTAAAAGTTGGGTTAAATATTAGACAATGAGGGAGCTACCCCCGAAACGGAATCGATTCGGCGGCAAAGTTACCCTTTATATGTCTGCGGCAACTGACTATCCTCCTGACAGTTCTTTTTGTCAGGAGGATTGAAAGGGGAATTTGCTTTCAGTTGCTTACTTTAGTTTATTTCATTGCATTTCTTTCAGTTGATTTACAAGATTTGAATAAGCTTCATTTGGAAACGGTTGTGTTGATGCCCTAAGTTCTGTCAGGCGTGAACTAATTGCACCACGAGATGATGGCTTCATGGTTTTCTGAGGTGAAAGCAACTTGTTGTCTGCTATGAGTGATACCCAATTATGGGGAATCATCTTTTGCATTGAGAGAGCAAACATGAATTGAAGCACATGACGCATGTTCTGGACAACAAGGGGACGCTTCAACTTGCATCTGAAAAACAAATCCACAGTTCTTTCATCAACTGTATCAACAAAGAAATTCGACTCATTGGCGAATTGCGTGATGAGTCGAATCTGATTTTCATTGAAAGTTGCTAAGGAATGTGGAGTTTCTACCACATATTCAATGTGGTTGAATGAATGAACCATTTCTAAGAAATCTTTCTTTCCAAACTCTGGCAACTTGAAGAATTTTTCTACCAAATCCTTTCTTGTTGTAAGCAGCTCATAAATGCTGAAAAGATTCTTGAAATGGTTGCGGATTGATTCTTCTTCCTGAGAGAAAACGGGAAGATGATAACTGATAAAGTCGTTAACATAGCGGTCATACAACTTGCTATCATTAACGATTTCCGACTGGTACTGCTCATATGCAGCACGAAAGAGTGTCCAAAGCTCATCTTTGGAAGGCTCATTCTCTTGTTCTGGGCAATGATTAGAACACTGCAAACACAAAAAGAGAGAGCACAGAGGAGTTTTTCTTCTGACTCATATTGCTTTTTGTTATTAAAAAAATATATAATAAAAGTCCGCATGAAAGGGCGGACGAATACATGTTATCTCTACTTGTAAACGATATATATAGTGTCATATTAGTGCAAAATTACAATATTACAGTGCAGTCTATTTGCACAGTTTGATAAATATTATATGTTACAATCATTTTGGGATATAAAATGAAAAATCTACATCAGAAAGTCCAATGTAGATTTCAATTGTAAGATGATATGGAAGATTATTTTCTTCTATTCGGTCGTTGGCGCAAGATTTGATTTATCTCATCAGGAGTCATAGGAGCCTCAGTCTTGCATCCAGATTCAAGCCATTTAATAAGGTCATCTTTGAAGAAAGTGTATTTCTTGCCTTTCTTGTTGACAGGAATCTGGCCATTTTGGATGTACAGGTACATGGTGGATTTCTTGATTTTGAGAAAATCACATGCCTCCTTCACATCCATAGGTATATGTTGTGAGGTTGATGGTTTATTGGTCTGACGGATTTCTTCACGCAAGACATCAATAGATTGTTCAAGCAAATCACATTTCCTTAGAATATTGGCCATTGCTCTTGGAATGTCATTAAAAGTTATCTCTTCGTACTCCATATAGTATTCTTCCATTAGTTATGATAGTGAAATTTGTAATCGTTGTTGTCGGGCACATCAATGCTAATAACACACTTACCTCTTTGTCTAAGTGTTCTTCTCATGCTTTCAATCTCAACGTCCTGAAGTTCTTGGGGGAAGCATTGCTTGATAAAAGTCGCTCTCTTTTGCCCACTCCAACCAAGTCTCTCACCGATGTTCCATGCATAGTGTCTAATATCGAGAGTGTTGAGTTTACCATTTGTATAAACAGGAATAATACAAGAATCTGGTACCTCATATAGTTTGATATTCTGGTTTAGTATTTCCAAGTTATCGTCAGTCATGTAGGGTGAGAAAACTGCATAAGTGTATTCTGAAACAGCATCAAATATAGCACTTTTCCTGCTTTGCTGTTTAGCAATATAACGTTCACGCATTATCGTGACCTTATCTGTTTCATGAGAGTTGATCCCAGGATTGATGCTATTGTTGATGACAATATCCCTAATGGCCTGAGATTTGAAGATACTGAAAACTGTGCATACACAGATAACACATATAAAATAATAGAATATCATCGGCAAAGAAAAGAATACCTTCTCTGTCTGAGAGGTATGGCTCAGGTTTGTAATCGCTCCAAGAATTGTTGGAGCGATTACAACCAAAGCAGCGGTTACGAGGTTTGAAATGAGAAGAATCAAAAAGTTCTCTTTTAGCTTTTTTATCATTGCAACTGTACTTTTTTCGAGTTTTATGAATGCAAAGTTAGAGAGAAATCTTCTATTTACTACTATTTAGCACCAACAAAATGACCGCCCTAAACATTATTTATATTTCTCTGTTTCAGCGTTTTACATAGTGATTTTGCTTTCACTTTTTTGCTTTGCTTATATCTTCTTTTCGGTTAGTTTCTGTTTGATTATTTTCACTTTCTGTTGTTTGCAATCCGTCTTTCACATTCGTTAACGTAATTCTGTTGGCTGCTTCGCGTGTTTTGGGGTCTGCATGTGATGCGTATATCTGTGTTGTGCTCACATTCTTATGATTGAGCAGATGCTGTACTGTATAGATGTCTGTACCCATTTCGAGCTGCAGTGAAGCATAAGTATGGCGGAAGCAATGAAAGGTGATGTGCTTGGTGATTCCAGACGCTTTAAGCCATTGCTGCATTACTCCGTAGGTCATAGACCTGCTGAAACCTTCAAATACATATTCATCAGTAGTTTTGGGCATGATAAGTGCATAAGCATCTTCTCCAATAGGAACCTTTGTTTGTCTCTTTGTTTTCACACATTCAAAATCCAGATAGTGCCCACCATCTGCATAGCTACAAACATTATTCCATTTGAGGTTGAGTATATCACTGATACGCAGTCCGCTCAGACAGGAGAACAGAGCAGCTTTCCGAACAACAGGCTCAGAGCATTCTGTGTTATAAAGTCTCCTGACTTCTTCCAATGAGAGACTTTGCTTTACAGGCGGCGTACAAGGTATGTTATCTAACAGACTTGCAATATCGTCGGTAAAACGTCTTTCACGATAAGCCTTCGTCAAGACTTGCTTGAATATATTCCAATAGGCGGAAGCCGTGTTTCTTGATAAAGGCTTATTGACAATGTTTCTACCTCTTGACGATACTTTTGTATCAAGAAGATATTCCTTATACTTGTTACAGTACACCACATCAAGCATCTCAAAAGTACATTTGCCCTTGCAAAACTTCTCGAATTGTTTATACGCAGCATCACATTTTGCAAAGTTCCTGTTCACCATTTCTTTGAAATAGATCAGAAAATCTTCTTTAAGCCTGTCTTGATTAAAGAAGTCGTACTTCTCGTTAATTACATCAATGAACACTCTACAACGGATGGCTTCTGCCTTTGAGAGGATGATTTCATTGTACTGCTTCTGCTGGGCATTGATTGGATTGGCATAGATATACAAGCCAAGTGAGCGACGACGAATTAACTCCATCGTCTCAGGGTCTCTGTACCCGGGCCAGAAGTCCAGGAACAGGGATTTGGTTCCGTTGCGCCTATCTCGCATTCGGAGTTTGACAGATTTACATACTTGCATATTGTTTTATTATTATTATTTGTTTTTGATGCAAAATTCCTAAATGATACAATGTTGACCTCAGTAAAGAGAAAGTAAATCGTACTAATCAAGAGTAATTGATAGTAAATCGTCTTTTGAAAGACGTTTTTCCATCAATCTGTCGAACTCTTCTTTTCTGAAATATATGCATTTCTTCTTCTTTACTTTTGTGATTTTATAGCGTTTTACATAATAATGAACTATATCTTTTGATAAATGATACTTCTTCATTGCCTCCTCGACAGTGTAATATCGTTCGCGACCATCAAAATCTCCATTTTTCACTTGTTCGATATGCTGTTTAGAATAGTAGGTAGTACCATACTCCACCTTTGCGGGAATTTGATGGCGGTAGATAAAGGAACGTACAGCTTCTGCTGTCATCTTATATGTTGAACGCATCTCTTCCGGTGTAATCCAGTCTGTAATTTCTGAATAGTTGTTCTTCAAATTATACAGCACATCTATGGCTTTCTTCTCATAGAAGTTGAATCCTTTGAGTGCAATCTTTGGCGTTTTATGCTCGCTGGTCATTACACCTACATGTTTAACTCCCACCTTGAACATCTCTGCAACCTCTTCAGTTGAATAATAGCCATCTGGGGTTGGTGGGCATTTCTTCTCCTGGTGTTGAGCTTGGAAAACAAGTTTTTCGTCTCCGTCTGACTTTTCTGCTACTTTTGCATTTGCCATTCGTTCACGCATGACTTTATCAAAGTCAGTACGGAATATCATCGTAAACTTTCCACGTTTTTCCGTTCTGACATCAAAATGCTTCAAGGTGTAACTTACTTGGTCTTTTGATATGCCATATTTTTCCATAGCCTCTTCATAGGTACTCCAGTCCGGATCAATACTATCATCCTTGCGTTTGATACAGTCAATATGCACCTTGGAGTAGAAAGCTTTCCCGTTACGGTTTACTCTTGGAACTTTGTGACGCATCACAAAAGTGATAACAGCTGTCCTTGTCATATTATACATATCCATGATTTGGTCAGCAGTGTAATAATTATCAATGTCTATCTCTTCAAGGAGATCCGCAAAATGTGCGTCAATAGCTTTCTTGCTAAAGAAGGTGTTGCGTCCTTCGTATATCTTGGGGATGCCCAGACGGTCACAACGCCCCCATACAGCCTTACGACCGATATTGTACTTCTCCATGATTTCCCGGAGAGTATAGTATTCCTGCTCCTCCTTTCTCTGATAACGTCTTTTCCGATAGGGAGTGGCATCATCAAACACACGTTCAATGTCTGAGTATCTCACAAAGGTCTTATTTCTTATCTTTACAGCTTTGATTAAGCCTGTCTGGAAATAACGATACACTGTGGGAAGACTGACATTGAAAAGAACGCTCACGTCCTCGGGGGATAAAAATGCCTTATCACGCAGAGAGTTTTTTCTCTCAGCGTTTCGAAGAGATTCGGCATTTTCCTTCTCCCTTTTTTTCTTTTCTGCCTCGCGTCTCCGAAATGCGACACGTTCACACCCTCGACAGCAGTACTTGACCGACATTTTGGAAGCAACGAACTCTTTTCCGCATACTCCACATTCTTTAATTATCTCCATTTTTCGTTTGCAATTCTGATGTTTTTTGATGGAAAAGACCCCCGATTTTGTCTCAGTCTTTATCACATATTTTCAGTATTTCTCACGAGTGCCCTACATAGCGGTTGTGACGGATAATGGAGGATTCTCAGTATTTCTCACGAGGTGTCCTACATAGCGTTGAGCCAAAGTTACCTCGAAAAACTGGTATCAACAAATTACAAATGGAAAGTGTTAAAACGAAAAAAGCCACCAAAATGGTGGCTTATAAGCAGTTACAAGAACGTTTTGCAAGTATGGTCAGGCGGTCTATTTACCGATGCAGAAGTGTTGGAAGATGTTTGAGAGGGTTTCTTCTGTCGTGATGGCGCCTCCGGTGATGTCTGCGAGATGGTGGAGGGCGGAGCGGAGGTCTTCGCTGATGAGGTCTCCGCTGAGGTTCATGTCGAGGGCTTGGATGACGTTAGTGATGCTTTCGTGTGCTTTCAGTAGCGAGTCGTAGTGGCGTGCGGATGTTATGATGACATCGTTTTCGGTGAAGGTGGGTATTCCGGCGGCGTTGTGTATGGTGTCTCTCAGTTGTTTGATGTTGGTGTTGCGCTTGGCGCTGATGCCTATGATGTGTGTTTGCGGGAAGAGTGTGCTGAGTTGTGGCGTGATGTCAGTGATGTCAGTCTTGTTGTTGACGACGATGAGGGTTTTGTTTTTGCAGAGATTGAGGATGTCTTCAGTCTCTTTTTTTGTTGGCATGTTGTCGAGCATCCAGATGACGATGGCGGCCTCGTCGATTTTTCTGTATGTCCTGTTGATTCCGAGTTGTTCTATAGTGTCTTCAGTGTCTCTTATTCCGGCAGTGTCGATGAATCTGAAAGTCACTCCTTTGATGACGGTGGTGTCTTCGATTACGTCTCTTGTTGTGCCGTGTATGTCGCTTACGATAGCCCTTTCTTCTCCTACGAGCAGGTTTAGCAGTGTGCTTTTCCCTACGTTTGTCTTTCCTGCTATTGCTACGGCGATGCCTTCTTTCATTGCTTTTCCTGATGCGAATGATGCGGCAAGTGCAGTTATTCTGCTGTCGATTTGTTTAGAGAGGGCAGTGAGTTGTGTGCGGTCGGCAAATTCGAGGTCTTCGTGGTCAGAGAAGTCGAGTTCGAGTTCGAGCAGTGACGTGAGTTTGAGGAGTTGTTCTCTCAGTCGTGCGAGTTCGTCGGAGAAGTTACCTTTGAGTTGCGATATTGCCATTTTATGTGTGGCGCTGTTGGTTGCAGCAATGAGGTCGGCAACGGCTTCTGCCTGGCTGAGGTCGAGTTTTCCGTTCAGGAATGCGCGTTGTGTAAATTCTCCGGGTTGTGCCATGACGCATCCTTGTCTGATGAGGGTCTGCAGAATGTTTTTCATGATGTATGCAGAGCCGTGGCATGATATTTCGATGCAGTCTTCTCCGGTGTATGAGTGTGGTGTGCGGAAGAGAGCCAGCATCACTTCGTCAATGAGAGAAGCTGTCTTGCTGCCTTTTTCTTCAGAGAGTATTTTTCCGTAGTGCAGCGAGTATCCCTTTGCGTCTGTGATTGTTTTGGTGTTTCCTTTTTTTTCGAAGACTTTGTCTGCAATATGGATGGCGTTGTCTCCAGATATGCGTATGATGCCTATGGCGCCTCCAGCAGGTGTAGCCATTGCGCATATTGTATTTTTTCGGTTTGTCATCGGTTGGTGTTGTTTAGTAAATGACGAGGCTGTCGGCTTTCACACGTTCCTGCAGCCATTGTCCGAGTTTGGTTTTCTCTTGTTGTGTGAGAGGTTTTCTGTTGTCAGTCGAGATTATGGCGGCGACGAAATGTTTAGTCTCGTTGTTTCTTGTGTCTGCCTGTGTCGCTTTCGATATGGTGATGGTGCTGATTTGCGGGAACAGGATGTTGAGTTCTTTTCTTATGTCCGCTGTTATGTTTTCGTATTGTTTGTATTCGTTGAGCTGGTTTGTGAGGTTTGAGACTTCAGCCGTCAGTTCGATTATTTTCTTCTGGTCGTTTTGTCTTGTTGTCGTGATTTGTGATATTTGCGAGTTGAGTTTGTAGAGGCTGTCGCCTTGTTCTCCCTGTATGATGTTCAGTTTGATGTCGTTGAGCCTGTATTGTCTCATGTTGTGCTGTGCCGCAGCGGTTGTAGAGTCGGTAATTTCTTTTCCTACGGCTATGATGTTCAGTGTTTTCTTATCAGTGTCGAGAGCAGATGATATGATTTGCGTTCCGTTCTGTTGCAGTTCTTTGTGTATGAAGGTGCTGATGTTGTTTTGCTGTATGCTTTTCCTGACGATGTTGTATGTCATGGCGGCAGCCGGCAGGATAGTGATGATGACGAGTGCGGTGATGATGTGTCGTGCTTTTTTCTCGGCAGCGGGCGAGAGGAATTCTTTTTTCCTGAAGTTCATCAGCCTGACGCCTACGTATGTTGCGAGGCTGATGAAGACGGTGTTGATGAAGAAGAGGTAGAAGGCTCCGAGGAAAAACAGTATGTTGCCTGTTGCGAGTCCGTATCCTGCGGTGCATAGCGGCGGCATGAGTGCTGTTGCTATAGCCACTCCTGGCAGGACGTTTCCTTTGCCTTTGGTGCAGATGGCGAGTATGCCCGCCGCGCCTCCGAATGTGGCAATGAGTACGTCGTAGATAGTGGGTGATGTTCGTGCGAGTAGTTCGGACTGTGCTTCTCCGAGCGGTGTGATGAGGAAGTAGAATGTTGCAGTGATCACGCTGATTACTGTTGCCACTCCGAAGTTCCGTGCCGCTCTCTTCAGCAGTTCGAGGTCGTTGATGCCGACGGCAAGTCCCATGCCGATGATAGGTCCCATGAGCGGCGAGATGAGCATGGCGCCGATGATGACAGCTGTGGAGTTGACGTTAAGTCCGAGAGACGCGATGAAGATGGCGAAGACGAGCACCCAGAGGTTTGGTCCGGTGAATGTGACGCCCTGTTTTATCTGCAAGACGATTTCATCTTCGTTCTCCATGAATTGTTTCACGACGAAGTGCTCTTTTAATGCCGAGAGGATATTGTATTTCTCCATATTGTCTTTACTTTTTTATTTCAGTAGGTTATGTATGGTCTGAGTTTGTCGATGACATGTTGCGGAAATGTTTTCAGCAGTCTGAGTTCCGAGATGTCGTTGATGCGTCCGTGTATTCGTCTGTAGTCGGAGATTTGTTTTGCCATTGTATATGATATGTACGGATGCGCCCTTAGTTTCTCCGGTGTGGCAGAGTTGATGTTTATCTGTCTCAGGCTGTTTTTCCCGACGGTGATGTATTGCAGTGCAGATTCCGGGAATCCGTCTATTTCGAGCAGTTGTTCTGCAGAAGCGAAACCTCCGAGTTGTTCTCTGTGTCTGACAATCTTTCTTGCGAAGAAAGGTCCGATGCCGGGTATTCGTCTGAGCGTGATGGTGTCAGCCAGGCTGATGTCCATTGTCTGTCCCTGTTTCAGTTTTTTCGGGTATGCATCCTGCATGGAGTTGCCTTGTGCCGTGTCAGTGTTGAGTGCAGCCAGCCTTCTGTCTTCCGCAGCCTGTCTGTTGTCTGTATGTCTCCTTCTGCCGTAAATGTCTCCTGCCGCTCTGTATTCAGGCGATATTCTTATGTATGGCAGCAGTTCCCTGTATTTCTTCACGGTGAGTCCGTATAGTCGTGCGAAATCTTCGGGGCATGTGTATGCCCCTCCTGCCGCCCTGTATCTGTATATGCTTCTCACTTGCCACGGCTGCAGTCCGAGTTTGAGCAGTGTTGTCGAGTCGGCGGTGTTCGGGTCGAAAGTGACGAGTGTCACTTTCTTCGCCTCCGTGGCGTAGTGCTGTCCTTTGTCGTCCGCGTTCCTGTATCTGCTGTTGCCGCCGGTGGCTCCGTCCTGTCTTCTGTCAGCAGTGACAGCATCTTGCCTCGTAGAGTTGTCCCGTATGTTGGCGTCGTAGATGATTACGGCGACAGCGAGGGCTACGACAATCAGCCCGACTATTATGCCCCGGTCCTGTATAGAGATGTTTATGAAGTCAGTCGGAGAAAGCTTTTTCATATTGTGTTGTTCAAGATGTTGTCTCTATGCCGTCATTCAGTTTTGTCGTAGAAATATCTTGCGAACTCCCATATCACTATGCCTGCCGTGACGGAGACGTTGAGCGAGTGTTTCGTTCCGTGTTGCGGGATTTCGATGCATGTGTCGCAAAGGTCGATGACGTCTTGCCCTACGCCGTGCACTTCGTTTCCGAGCACTACGGCACATCCTTTCGTTCCCTTCCATTTTCGTATTTCTTCGGCCGGCATCATCACCGAGCCTTCGCATTGTTCGATGGCGAAGACCTTGTATCCTCTGTTATGGAGGATTCTGACCGCCTCTGTTGTGTCGTTAAGGTATGTCCATCTGACGCTGTCTTCAGCTCCGAGTGCAGTCTTGTGTATGTCGTTGTGCGGCGGCTGTGCCGTTATTCCGCAGAGAAAAATCTCTTCTACCCTGAAGGCGTCAGCCGTTCTGAACACCGACCCGATGTTGTGCATCGAACGGACGTTGTCGAGCACGACGACGAGCGGCATTTTCTCCGCCTGCCGGTATTGTTCTACAGAGATGCGTTCTATCTCCAGTGTTTTCAGTTTCCGTGACACAGTGTTTCCGTTTTGTGGTTGTTATACATTAAGGAGAAGCGTCAGTCCCGTCACAGGTTCAGATGCCGATGTTCTCCTTGAGCTGTTCAATGCTGCTTGCTCCTACAATAAGCGACGTGACGCCCTTTCTGTCCGCCACCCATTTCAGGGCTTTCCTTGCGAGGGTGTCTCCCTGTCTTTCGGCTTGTTTTTTCCATTCTCCCAGCTGTGCCATCAGCTGTGGTGTGAGCATGTCTTTGCTGAGGAACTTTGTCTTTGCCATCCTGCTGTCTTCCGGCACTCCGTTGAGATACCTGTCAGTGAGCAGTCCCTGTGCGAGAGGTGAGAAGGCTATGAATCCTATGCCTCTGTCAGCACACAGTCCGAGAGTTCCGTTTTCTTCCGGAGCACGGTCGAGCATGTTCAGCCTGTCCTGCACGATTAGCAGCGGCGCGTCGTGTCTGTCGAGATATTCGATGGCCATCTCGAGTTCTTTCTTCGGCCATCTTGAAATGCCGAGATACAGGGCTTTCCCCTGCCTTACGATGTCCACCATCGCCTGCAGCGTCTCTTCGACGGGTGTGTTAGGGTCGAAGCGGTGGCTGTAGAAGAGATCGACATATTCGAGGTTCATCCTTTTCAGGCTTTGGTTGAGGCTTGCGATGAGATATTTCCGCGAGCCCCAGTTGCCGTATGGTCCCTCCCACATGTCGTATCCCGCCTTTGTGCTGATGAAGAGTTCGTCTCTGTATGTGGAGAAGTCGTCTTTCATCAGCAGTCCGAGTGTTGTCTCTGCGCTTCCGTAGGGCGGTCCGTAGTTGTTTGCGAGGTCGAAGTGTGTGATGCCGTGGTCGAAGGCGTAGCGTGCGATTGCCCTGCTTCGTTCGAGGGGGTCAGCTCCTCCGAAGTTGTGCCAGAATCCGAGGCTCACTTTCGGCAGCATCACTCCGCTCTTTCCGCATCGTCTGTATTCCATGCCGTTGCTGTATCTGTCGGCTTGTGCTGTGTATGCCATAATCTGTTGTTGTTTAGGTAGGTTTCTCAGATGCTCGTGGCATCGTCATGTCTCTGCAAAGTTACGAATTGTTTTTCTATTGTGCAAATTTTTCGCCGTTGTATGCTTCCAAATGCAGGCATTCAACATAAATTAATCCTACATATTTCTTCAATTGGAAATAAATTGCTAATTTTGCATCTGAATGCTGTTTTCAGCCGCCCCTCAAACCCTCAAAGCCCCGATATCCCCGTATATGCCAGAGACCCGTACCACCTTTTCGCGCCAGTCTCGCTTCAAGTTTCGCGAGCCGTCGCAATATCATGTGGTTTTGCACAACGACGATGTCACGACGATGGAATTTGTCGTGATGGTGTTGATGACGATATTCCACAAGAGCCGGCCTGAAGCCTTCGCTCTCATGATGAAGATACATCGTGAGGGTTCCGGTATCGCCGGCACGTACTATATGGACATAGCAAAGACCAAGGCGCAGAAGACGAAGACGCTTGCGCGCCAGAACGGTTTCCCTTTAGAAGTAACAATCCAGGAGGTAATATGATTTTTGAAATTCTCAACATCAATCCCGAATACTGCACGCGTAGCCTGGCCGATGTGTTTCACGCCGCCTTCATGCATGCCATGGAGCTGCGTTCGGAATACATCACGCCCGAGCACTTTCTCTACGCCGCGTCAACCGACCCTCAGTTCGTGGCGTACTGCAAGAGCATGGATGCCGACATATTGAAGCTGCGCCGCACCCTGTCCGATTATCTCTCGTCGCTCGACAGGGTGCCGAAGGACGATATGTACGATGCGGAGCTGTCGTTCGAGGGCGATGCCCTGCGTTCAACCCTGCAGGAACTGGAAAGCATGAACGGCGGCCTGGCTGCCTGCTACAAGACCTTCTTCTTTCACGAGCTCAACATTGAGCCTTCTCCCGAATCGACGCGGACTTTCCAGATGCCTCTCACTGTGGCCGACCTTCTCGAAGTGATGTCTGAAGAGCACAACTCTCTGGCTCAGTACTGGCTTGAATTGTATGTCGGCAGCAAGGACGATGGATGGATCGAGAATCTTTTCACGTACTATACGAAAGAGGTTTCAGATTTTGTCAAATATAACTATACCGGTCTTTCGGCTCAAGACAGTCCCTCTTCCTCCCTCTCTGCCGATGCCGGCGTTGCCGCACCAGACCCCCACAGTCTGATTGCCGAGTTTATCGAGTCGGCAAACGAGTTTTTCAGCGGTCTGGATGTGGATGACGATACCGACGACGACCGTGACGACAACCATGACGATGCCTCGGACCGCATTGCCAGCCCCTTCGGCCGCGAGCCTTGGGAAGAGCTTGTCAGCGACATCCATGCCGTCTATCCCTCCCGCACCCCTCTCGTAGGCCGGGAGGCGGAGCTGTCGCATGCCGTGCGCGTGTTGTGCCGCAAGGAGAAGAACAACCCCCTGTTCATCGGCGAGCCGGGCGTTGGCAAGACCGCCCTCATCTACGGTCTGGCGCGTCTGATAGACGAAGGCCCGGTGCCGCCGCGTCTGCAACACCAGCACATCTACGGCCTCGACATGGGCAGCGTGGTGGCGGGGTCGAGCTATCACGGCGAGTTTGAGAAACGCATGAAAGCCATTCTCGACGGCGCACAGAAGAAAGGCAACTGCATCATATACATCGACGAGCTGCACACCGCCATGGCATCTGCCGGAGGCAACGCCTCCATCAATGCCGCCGACCTGCTGAAGCCGTATCTCGAGAGCGGAGCCGTGCGCTTCATAGGCTGCACGACATATCAGGACTACAACCGCCACATCGCGAAGGACAAGGCGATTGCGCGCCGCTTCCAGCAGATAGACATCAAGGAGCCTACGACGGACGAGACGTGCGAGATACTGTTCGGCTTGCGCCCGTTCTACGAGAAGCACCACGGCGTGAAGTTCCCCGACGACACGATACGCTATGCCGTGACACAGAGCGCCGCCCTCATCCACGACCGCAACCTGCCCGACAAGGCTCTCGACATCATCGACGAGGCGGGCGCATGGCTTCAGCAGAACCCGTTGCTGAAGAAGAACGGCGAGCGCAAGGCCAATCGCTACCAGATTGTATCGACAGAGGTGGTTGACCGCGTGCTGACAGACGTCTGCCGCATCGACGCCAAAATCCTTGCTGCGGAATCTACCGTGCAGCTCCGCGACCTCGACCATCGCATCATGCAAGACATCTACGGACAGGACCACGCCATACGTCAGGTGGTGCAGTCGGTGATGATGTCGAAGGCTGGGCTTGTGGAGCCGGGCAAACCTGTCGCCTCGCTGCTGTTTGTCGGCCCGACGGGCGTGGGCAAGACCGAGGTGTGCCGCGTCATGGCACGCGAGATGGGCATGGAGTTAGTGAGGTTTGACATGAGCGAATACACCGAGAAACACACCGTCTCGAAACTCATCGGGTCGCCTGCGGGATATGTCGGATATGACGACGGCGGACTTCTGACCGATGCCATACGCAAGACGCCCAACTGTGTGCTGCTGCTCGACGAGATAGAGAAGGCGCACAGCGACATCTACAACATCCTGCTGCAGGTGATGGACTACGGGCGGCTGACAGACAGCAAGGGCGAGAAGGCTGACTTCCGCAACGTCATTCTCGTCATGACAAGCAATGCCGGAGCGCAGCATGCTGCAAAAGCTGCCGTGGGCTTCGCCGGCGGACAGAGCAAGGGACAGGCGATGCTCGATGCGGTGAAGAAGACCTTCAAGCCTGAATTTCTCAACCGCCTCTCCGCCACTGTCGTCTTCAACGACATCGACCGCAAGATGGCATCGCTCATCCTCGACCGCAAGCTGCGCGAGCTGTCCGCCCGTCTCGCCTCGAAGAATGTGACGCTCGCACTCTCTGACGACGCGCGCAGCTTCCTGCTCGACAAAGGTTTCAGCCCGATGTATGGCGCACGCGAGATTGACCGCTGCCTGCAGCAGCATCTCACGCCGCTGCTGATGCGCGAGATTCTGTTCGGGAAACTTGCCAAAGGCGGCACGGCAAACGTCACTCTCTACGACGGCGCACTCTTGCTGGCATAAGCATGGAATGTGCCAATCGCAATATCCGGCTCACGCTTTGTCCCCCGTTGTATATCTGTTCAGGTTTCGCAAGCTTCGTAACTTGCGAACAGTAAACGGGTTGGCAGGTTGGCGGGGTGACAAGTCGGATTTGTTCAGTTGGCATATTGACGAGAATTTTCCTTGAGCTTGCGAAAAAAACGAGTT
Organism: Bacteroidales bacterium; assembly: GCA_004555245.1. Classification (GTDB taxonomy): domain Bacteria; phylum Bacteroidota; class Bacteroidia; order Bacteroidales; family Bacteroidaceae; genus Prevotella. The sequence continues at coordinate 29,914 of SFIS01000049.1, read as the reverse complement.
GACAACAGTAATCTTGTTGTCACTGTTGTATGTCACCTCGTGACATCCAAGCGTTGCGCCCGCTCTTCCCGTTGTCATTGTTGTCTCAGTTGTCGTAAAAAACATCCACTTGTTTGCTGGCAGCATGTCACAGACAAGCGAAAGTTGTGTATATTTAAAAAGGAGTATTCATAATGGTTTTCCGTCTCACATCCAATCCCGACCTGCTGCCACCGCCCTCCTGTGCCGAGCCCGACGGTCTGATAGCCGTAGGCGGCGACCTCTCTCCCCGCCGTCTCGTGGTGGCTTATCTCAACGGCTTCTTCCCGTGGTACGGCTTCCATGAAGAAGACGAAATCCTGTGGTGGTGTCCGCAGGAGCGTTTTGTCATCTTCCCCGACGAGATACACATCAGCCACACGATGCGGCAGCTGCTGCGCCGTGACACCTACACCGTCACCATGAACAAGGCGTTTGACAGGGTGATAAAGGCGTGCAGCGAAGCGGACGGACGCAAGGCGCACGAAGGCGCATGGCTCGGCGACGACATGATAAAGGCTTACACGACGATGCACAGAATGAGGATGGCACGGTCGGTAGAGGTGTGGAACAAGGCGTGCGACCTTGTCGGAGGACTCTACGGACTGAAGATAGGCAGATGCGGGATGTTTTTCGGAGAGAGCATGTTCAGCCGGGAGCCCAACGCCTCGAAGCTGGCTCTCATACGCCTTGCGCAGGAGATGCAGGGCGGCAGAGGCGTCATCGACTGCCAGTTTGAGACACCCCACCTGAAGAGCATGGGCGGAAGGACGATACCTTACGACGAATATATGCGGATAATGAGAGAATCTTAGCCCCGTTCCTGCGGGCATGGCAGGTTGCGGCGCCTTCCGTCACGGTCTGTCTGCCATACGCGGACAGGGGCGTTGTGATGTCAAGAAAGTATCATACGGCATTGTCGCTGACACTTATATGTACGGTTTTCCCTTCACGGGAAAACCTTTTTTTTGCCCTGAAAATCCGTCCGGGGGCGGTGTTCTGGCTGTCCGGAGTGCCGTTTCTGAGTGTCTTGGGGTGCAAGATAGTCAAGGTGAGGCTGCAAGATAGTCAAGATGAGCGTGCAAGATAGTCATTGTTGGAGCATGAAATAGTCAAGGTGAGGGCGCAAGATAGTCAATGTGGGGCGGTAAAACAGGCTGTTTCGGAGCCTGAGAGAGTGTTTTTCGCTTCGCTTTTTTCGTTGACACTACTGTATTTTGGCTGTAATTGCATGTGTGTCAATGTGATACAAATTTCCCACAGAAAGCCGCAAAAAAGCCTCGAAAACCGGGCGCGGGACAGTCTGTGGGAAAATTCTTCTGTTTCTGTATGTCAAGAAAGTATCATGTCTGCATCTTTCTGCGTGTCGTGTGATACAATTTTGCCCTTGCGCCCCTGATGCCGCGGTCGGCGTGTCGTAGGTGTCAGTAGGGCAGGGGTTGCGGCTCGTTGTGGTCGTTGATGTATTTGCGCTGACGCGCGGCGTACGAGGTGTCGGCAACAGAGAGGCTTCGGTCGGCATAAGGCGTGTCGATGCCGGCAAGCTGCAGTATGGTGTGGAATGTCGTGACGCTGCTCTCCGCCCGCTTCCGCCGGTTTGCGCTGACGGCTGCCGCGTTGTCGGGATAAGCCGTGATGTAGGTGTCGGAGAGCCACAGCAGGAAGGGCACGTGCAGCTCGTAGATCGAGGCTCTGGGCGAGGCGTGCAGGAAGAGGCGGCGGCTGTCGTCGAAGAGGTTCTCGCCATGGTCGCTGGTGTAGAGCATGGCAGCCTGTGCGCCGCGGCGTTTCAGGCTGGAGATGATGTCGTGCAGGACACGGTCGGTGAAGACGATGGAGTTGTCGTAGGCGTTGCGCAGTTCGGCGCGGTTCTCGTATTTCGCGTCCGTCTTGTCGTCGGGAAGGAAGACAGCCGTCCGGCGGGGGTAGCGTTCGCGGTAGTTGAAGTGCGAGCCGTAGGTGTGCAGCACCACAAACTCTTTCTTGCGGCGTCTTGCCAGCACCTCGTCCAGCTTGCGCACAAGCTGCAGGTCGGAGATGTCGCGACGCTCGTCTCCCTCTTTCTTCAGGAAGATGCAGTCGTCTGCCTGCATCCCGAGAAAGTCGATGAACGAATGGTTGGGCAGCTGGTTAGAGATGAACGTAGTGTGGAAGCCCGCCTCGCGGAATGCGGCGAGGATGCCTTTCTCGTGATACAGGCGGCTGAAATCGTCTGCCGTGGCGGCGGTGAGCAGCATGGGCACACTCTTGTGGGTGGTGTTCGACTGCGAGGTGACATCGGTGAAGACGGTGAGGTGGGGCGTGCGGGAGAGCAGGGGGTTGGTGTTGCGGCTGTAGCCGTAGAGGCTGAAGTTGCGGGCGCGTGCCGTCTCGCCTATCACGAGGACATAAACCTCGGTGCTGTCGGCTGGGTGTGTGCTGCGGGCGTGGAAGGTGAACGCCGCCGAGGCGGTAGCATAGTTTGCCGAGACGGCGCTGCGCCCGACGGCAAGCGCGAGGTTGTAGCACACGTTGGCGGGATAGAGGCGCGTGAGGATGCGGTAGCCGCCGGCCGTGGCGTAGCAGACGGCGAGGAGGACAGTGCCGGCGGCGGTGGCGGCACAGCCAAGCCTGACTGCCTTGTGGCGGAAGGCGGGCGGCAGAAGCGCGCCTCGCCTCATAGCGACTGATGCCACGACGAGCAGGGGGATATAGACGACGAACACACCTGCCACGGCGGGCACGAGGTTGCCGAGCAGCTCTTCTATCTCGCCGGTGTTGGTGGTGACGACATTGAGAAACATATCCACAGAGATTATCCCTTCGCCGAAGAGATAGAGCAGCACAAGCTGGAAGGCGGCGAAGAAGACGAACGGGAACATGAGCCAGACTGTCTTGCCCGCGTTTCCGGACACCGAGGCGAGCAGCATCAACAGTCCTGCCGGCAAAACGAGGTTTGTCAGGTTTTCTGTCAACGTCATGCCTTCGGTGAAGCACAGTGCGATGTTGGGCAGCATCAGCGCCAGGATGAGATATATGAAGATGCGTTTTGCCATGTGTGCGGTGTTTCTGTTTTTCAGTTTCTTGTTCTTCGACTGGGCCGAAGAATACGGGAGGGGTGGGGTGTGTGGCGCGGGTGGTCAGAATGCTTCGTTTATGTTGAACAGGAAGCCCTGCTGGCCGTTGCTGCCGAAGCCGTAGTCGAGGCGCACGTTGACATCTTTCTTGAACTCCCAGCGATAGCCGATGCCGAAGTTCGGCAGCACACGCCTGAACGACAGCGAGCTGAACTTGTCGAAGACAGTGCCGGCCCCCGCCCACACCGTGATGCCGTTGCGCTTCCACACATGCTGCCGCAGCTCAACCTGCGTCTCTATCTTATGGTTGTCGCGGTAGCGGCCCTCGTAGTATCCGCGCATCGACATCGAGCCTCCCAGCTGCGCCATCATTGCCCACGAGGGGTTGCCGAAATTGAGCGTGGAGCGGAAGTCGCCGGCAAGGATGCCGCCCTCCCACACCCTGCCGTATCCGCTGACGCGCATCTCTGTCGTGCTGAAGGCGTAGTCGTTGCCGAGGAATTTCGGACGGAAGGTCTGCGAGAGCTCGGCATACATTCCGCGGTGGGGGTTGGTGAGCACGTCGCGTGTGTCGTAAACCACGGTGACACCCCCGCCGATGTTCCACACCTTCTGCTCCATGCCTTCAAGCAGTTCGGGCCTCTCGATGTCACGCACCTTTGCGTAGTCATACACGAGTGACGGACCGACGAAGAGGTTGTCGGCAACCTTTATGAGAAACGACGACTTCATCCTTGCCTGCCACCGTTTCATGTCGCTCTCGTTGGCGTCGTCGTTGCCCATATCGTAGCCGATGCCCCAGAACTTTGACGGGAAAGAGAAGAAATAGAGGGTGTAGTCGAGGCGGTAGCGGTCTTTCGGGAAGATGTTGGTGCCGCGTATGCCGAGCAGGTAGAAGCCGACGGAAGAGACATCGCTGAAGAGCGAGACATTTGACGGAGGCAGCGTGAGGTCAGAGCGGTCGAGACGGTAAAGCCCCGCGGCGACGAGACCGACGCCGAATTTCGTGTCGGTGCTGTAGTGCGGGCCGCCGATGATGCTGAAGTCGAACTTCTTGTCAGCCTTGTTCTTGTTGGCGTCGTTGAAATAGTCGAGAAATCTCGTGAACCACGATTTCCGCTTCAGCGTGTCAGCCGCCGCCGTGTCAGCCGCCATGCTGTCTGTGACAGAGGGCGTGGGGAGAGGCGGGATGCTGTCTCCGGCACGGCATGGCGTGTGTGGCGTGCCGCCTGCCGCTTTTGTGGCAAGAAGCAGGCTCAGGGCGATGACGGCTGTCAGGCGGCAGGGCATCACCGGGAGGAAAGACGCCGTGCGGCATCTTCCGTGCGGCATAGTCTTGTGTGTCATGTATCGGTTGTTTACGTTCTTTCTGTTCTTACGTTTCGTGTGTGGGCGGTGGCGGGGTCAATATACCAGTCCGACGTTGTCTATCCACAGCGTGTTGCCGGGGCTGCCGGTGTAAGCCCCGCCGTGGCTTGACGAGAATTGCAGAATGATGTGTGTCGGCGTGTCGGCTGCATCCGCCCATCCCGTCTCCTTCACCGGCACGCTCTCGCCGCGGCTGTTGCGTGCGTAGTCGCATGTGCGCAGCCCCATGAGAGTGGCGTTGTAGCCGGCGTTGTGGCGGATGTCGCCATACATTATATTATATGTAGCGCCGTTGACCCATCCTGCTGTAGATTTGCCGAACGTGACCACCATCGTCCCGACGCGTTGGGCGGTGATGTTGCCCTTTGCGTCTTCGTGTCTCTTCTGGAGATAGAGCACCGCCATCGCCAGGTCTTTGCCTGCAACGGTCTGCCTGCTGCTGAATCCGGTGAGCTTTATGCGGTTGCTCTCTCCGCTCAGCGCCACTTTATAGTCGAACCTCACGGCTTTGGGACGCAGCCTGAAGGGTATGCCCCAGTTGGCGGCTTTCAGCCCCTCTTTCGTCCCGGTGATGGGCTCTTTCATGTCGCCGAGATAGATGGAGCCGGCAGCCAGCACGTTGATGTTGATCATGCCCAGCACCTTCACCCTCTCGATGTGTGTGGTCATCTTGGCGCAGTAGCCGTTGCCCCGCTTCTCTTTATACACCGTGTTGTTGGTCTTCGTGATGCCCGACACCTTCGCCATGACATTTGACGTCGCCCACGGCGAGCCGCCTTTGTTCGTGTATGGAGTGTTGTTGCTGACGGTTGATGTGGGGCCGATCTCGTAGAGTGTCTTCGTGGCGCCGCCGATGACAGCCGATTCCTTTATATGCCGTGTCACCCACGAATCAAGGTTGCCGTATTTGAAGAGCACGAACTTACCGCCGGCACCTTCTTCTCCGGCTGGCTGAAGGAGAAAGGCGGGAGTGTCAGAGGCACCGGAAGGGAGATTTCCGCAAATGCCTGATATGAGCATGATTGCAAGCAGACGTTTCATTGTCGTTACGTTAATTTAGGTTTTCGGGCAGACAAAAGGCTGACTTGTCTGCACGGATGATTATCACACTGCAAAATTACGGCTTTTTTGTCAGATGGCTTGTAATGTTTTTGTTAAAAAAATGTTCCTTTTATCTGAGAAAATATGCATTTTCTCCCAAATTCCGACTAACAATGCCACATTCATACAGAATGTATGAAAAAACCATGTCATTTGCTTGGAGTGTATGATAAATTTTTCTAACTTTGCGCCGTATATGGCATTAGTCCGTCACCTTGACTTGTGTTCTGGCGGACGGGGCCTGGCAGATAAACCTTTACCCCATGTTCAACGCAATAGTACGTTTTTCTGTAAAGAAGAAACTGTTTGTCGCACTCACCTCAGTCTTTCTTCTCATCGGCGGCATCTATGCGATGCTGACGCTGCCGATAGACGCTGTGCCTGACATCACGAACAACCAGGTGCAGATTGTCACCGTGTCTCCGACCCTCGCCCCGCAAGAGGTGGAGCAGCTCATCACCATCCCGGTAGAGACCTCGATGAGCAATATCATGAATGTCACGGAGATACGTTCCGTCTCAAGGTTCGGACTGTCGCTTGTCACTGTAGTCTTCAAGGACAATGTGCCGACACTCGAGGCGCGGCAGCTTGTCAACGAGCAGATACAGAGCGTGGCGGGCGAGATTCCCTCTGAACTGGGCACGCCCGAGATGATGCCCATCACGACAGGACTGGGCGAGATTTACCAGTATGTGCTGAAGGTTGACGCGAAACACAGCGGACTGTACGACGCGATGGAACTGCGCACGATTCAAGACTGGATTGTGCGACGCCAGCTGTCAGGAATACCCGGCATTGTGGAGATAAACAGTTTCGGCGGAAGGCTGAAACAATACGAGATAGCGGTTGATCCGGAAGTGATGTCGGCGATGAAAATCACCATTGGCGATGTCTTCGAGGCATTGCAGAAGAACAACCAGAACACGGGCGCAAGCTATATCGAGAAAAAGAACCGCGCGTACTACATACGCTCGGAGGGCATGATATCCAAACTCTCTGACATAGAGAAGATTGTGGTGGCAAACAGAAACGGCATGCCGGTGCACGTGGGCGACATGGGACGCGTGTCGTTCGGCTCGCCGAAACGCTTCGGAGCCATGACGATGGACGGGAAGGGAGAGTGTGTCGGAGGCATTGCGATGATGCTCAAGGGAGCCAACGCAAATGTCGTGACGAAAGAGCTTGAGAGACGCATTGCGAAGGTTCAGAAGATGCTGCCCGAAGGCGTGACTATAGAGCCGTATCTCAACCGCTCGGAACTTGTCAGCCGCAACATCAGCACTGTCGTCAGCAACCTTGTCGAGGGGGCGGTGATTGTTTTCGTCGTCCTTCTGATCTTCCTCGGAAACGTGAGGGCGAGTGTCATCGTGGCGTCTGTCATTCCGATGGCGATGCTCTTCGGATTCATCATGATGAGGATATTCGGTGTCTCGGCAAACCTGATGAGCCTCGGGGCGATAGACTTCGGCATAGTGGTGGACGGCTCGATTGTAATCATCGAAGGACTGATGGCGCACATCTACGGCAGGCGACTGTACGGCAGACAACTCACACGCGAGGAGATGGACGAAGAGGTGATTCGCGGCGCGGCAAAGGTGGTGCATAGCTCTACGTTCGCTGTTCTCATCATCCTCATCGTCTTCTTCCCCATACTGACGCTCAGCGGAATAGAAGGCAAATATTTTACCCCGATGGCACAGACCCTCGTCTTCTGCATCATCGGCGCATTACTGCTCTCGCTGACCTACGTGCCGATGATGGCGGCGGTGTTCCTCAAGAGGGACATAAAGCCCGCGCCTACGTTCGCCGACCGCTTCTTCGCCGTTGTCAGCCGCCACTACAGGCGTCTGCTCCAGGTTTGTCTCAGGCGTATGGGCATGACGATAGGAGTGGCTTTCTCGCTCCTCGCCGCCTCGATGTTGCTTTTCACACGCCTCGGGGCAGAGTTCATCCCGACACTTGACGAGGGCGATTTCGCCATGCAGATGACACTGCCCGCAGGCAGCTCGCTGACAAGCAGCATCAACCTCTCGCTCAAGGCGGAGAAGGTGCTGAAAGAAAAATTCCCCGAAGTGAAGCATGTCGTGGCAAAGATAGGCACTGCGGAGGTGCCGACAGACCCCATGTCGGTGGAGGATGCTGATGTCATGATAATAATGAAGCCTTTCAGGGAATGGACCTCCGCATCGTCGCGCGAAGAGATGGTGGAGAAGATGAAAGAGGCGCTGCAGGCGGTAGAAGGGGCTGAGTTCAACTTCAGCCAGCCCATTCAGCTGAGGTTCAACGAGCTGATGACGGGCGCAAAGGCTGACATCGCCATAAAACTTTACGGCGAGGACATGGACGAACTGTACTCGAAAGCGAAAGAGGCTGAAAAATATGTCGCGAAGATTAAGGGCGCGTCAGACGTCATTGTAGAGCAGGCTGTCGGACTGCCGCAACTCGTGGTGAAATACAACCGCACGAAGATAGCGCGCTATGGAGTGGATATCGACGAGCTGAACACCATCATACGAACGGCGTACGCCGGAGAGGCGGCGGGCGTCGTGTTCGAGAACGAACGGCGCTTCGACCTCGTCCTGCGCCTCGACGAGAACATCGTGGAGGACCTCGACCTCAGCCGACTATGCGTACGCACTTCTGACGGACTGCAGATTCCAGTCAGCGAGGTGGCGACGATTGACCTCGTCAACGGACCATTGCAGATAAACCGAGACGCCGCCAAGCGACGCATAGTAATCGGAGTGAACGTCAGAAATGCCGACATACAGCAGGTGGTGGAGAAAATCAGCCGGACACTCGACAGGAACATAAAGCTGAAACCGGGGTACTATTTCGAGTACGGAGGACAGTTCGAGAACCTGCAGAATGCCATCGACACACTCATGGTGGTCATACCTATCGCACTGATGCTCATTCTGCTAATACTCTTCTTCGCCTTCCGAAGCGTTACATACACCCTCGTCGTCTTCTCGACAGTCCCGCTGTCGCTCGTCGGTGGCATCGCTGCCCTGTGGCTGAGGGGCTTGCCGTTCAGCATCTCTGCCGGAGTGGGATTCATTGCCCTCTTCGGTGTCGCTGTCCTGAACGGCATACTGATGATAAACCATTTCAACGGCATGAAGAATGGCACACGCTACACGAGATGCACGCACCGGCTTGTTCTCGACGGCAGTATGCATCTCCTCAGACCGGTATTCCTCACCGGACTTGTCGCGTCGCTCGGATTTGTGCCAATGGCGGTGGCAACATCGGCAGGAGCAGAGGTGCAACGGCCGCTGGCTACAGTCGTCATAGGCGGACTGACTGTCTCAACGGTGCTGACACTGATTGTCATACCCGTCTTCTACAGACTCGTAAACGCTATTCCCGTCATTATGAAAAAATACAAAAGCAACAGGCAGGCACACATACCCTGCCTCCTGATAGCACTGGCTTGCACCGCAGCATCGACCGCATCGGCTGACGAGACGGTGACACTCGAACGCGCCATACAACTCGCAATAGACAACAGCCCGAGGATGAGGATTGCCAACGAGGAGATTGTGCGGACACGCGCAGAGAAAGGCGAAAGCTGGGAACCGGGAAACACTACCGTCAGATACGCCTGGGGACAACTCAACGGAGAACCGAAGAACGACAACGAAATATCGGTGGAGCAGTCGCTCGGATCGTTCGTAACTCCCTTCTACCGCAATGCGCTGGTGAAGACAAAAGTGGCGACGGGAGAGACACAGCGCGAACTGGTCAGGCGAGAGATAACAGCAGAAGTGAAAAGGGCATGGACCGACTGCCTCTATGCCATCTCGAAGAGACACCTGTACGACGGACAGGCATCGGCAACAGAAAACCTCAAACGCATCTGCAGGCTGAGATACGAACAGGGAGACATAACAAAACTGGAATACAGCATGATGAACACCCTCGCTGCAGAACAGCAGACGCAGGCTAACCTTGCCGCACACGAGATGAAAATCGCCATGAAACGCCTCGCATGGGTGTGCCGGGAGAAGACACCCCTGATGCCCGCAGACACCGCACTCAACATCATGGCAACGCCATTGGCAACCGGAGTCTCGCACATACATACTGACTTCTGCGACCTTCAGGCGAAACAACGCGACGACATGGTGAAAGTGGAGCGAAGCAAATTCTTCCCGGAATTCTCTGTGGGATACGCAAGGCAGAAAATAACACCGCTGACAGGATTGAATTCATGGACGGTAGGCATCTCATTCCCGCTCTTCTTCATCCCCCAGAAAAGCAGACTCAGACAGGCGAAGGCTGATGCCACAATGGCACACTGGCAGGCGGAAGACAGCAAGGCGGAACTCAGACAGAAGGTGGAAGAGGCAAGGGGTATCGTGGCACGGCAGGCGGAGTGCCTCGAATACTATACGCAGGCTGCACTCGCAGAGGCGGAAGAACTGCAGCGAAACGCAATACTGACATACGAAAACTGCGAAACGGGTATGGCGGAACTCATACAGAGCCTCAATACGGCACGGGAGATACGGAAAAACTATATCGAGGCGGTTTACCAATACAACATCGCCGTCATTGAACTCGAACTCTATACGGAATGAAAAACAATGCACGGGATGAACTGAAAACAACACGCCAGAAACCATAACAACAAAGATATGAAAACAATGACACACACTCGACACATCATCATCATCATGACAATGATGCTCGCTGCATGTGCAGGGAAAGGAGAACAGGACGCCGAAACGGAGACGGATGACTCGACAGCTGCCGTGATGGCTGCCGAGTCTGCCGCAATCGACACAATGAAAATCGACGGCGTGACAAGCGCGACATACAAAGCCAACGCACCGACATTCAACGGACTGATAACCGCCGCGCCTGACAGAAGCTCGGCAACGGTGTCGATGACGATGGGAGGAAGAATACATGCACTGAAAGTGATGCAGGGCCACTCTGTCGCAAAGGGACAGACTGTGGCTCTGCTCGACAATCCGGACTTCGTGACTTTGCAACAGGAATACATCGAGACGGGAATACAACTCGAGTATCTCGCCAAAGAATATGCACGACAGAAATCACTCGGCTCACAAGAGGCGGCTTCACAGAAACGCGTACAGCAAAGCAAAGCGGAGTTCCTCACCGTGAAAAACAGACAAGAGGCGTATGCCACACAACTAAAGGCACTCGGCATAAACCCCGCGACGGTGAAGATGGGAAACATCAGGGCTTATCTCCCCGTTAGGTCGCCGATAGCAGGATATGTCACCGACATAAACGTGAATATCGGAAAGTATGTCGATGTCGGACAGCCCGTCTGCTCTGTTGTAAACAAGTCGCAGCTGCTCGTACAGCTCACCGTGTTCGAACGAGACATCAACATCATCAGTGTGGGAGATAGAATAGACTTCCGGGTAAACGGCATGGGAAAACAGACTTTCTCTGCCAAGGTGGTGTCAATTGACCAGTCGGTCACCAAGGAAGACTATTCCATCAAAGTATATGCAAGAATCCTGACACCCGAATCATCGTTCAGACCCGGTATGTATGTCAGAGCCAAGGTGAGAAAATGACCCGACGCCAACAGGCGCAACAAAAGAAAGCCCCGCCTCATTGCACGCAATGTGCAGCGAAGCGGGGCTTGTGGTTTCATGTCGTATGTCTGGCGGACGCCAGACACTGTATGTCACTTCTTTATGAAATCGTTATACACCTTGATGCCGAAGACTATCATCGACGAGGCGGTGGTGATGAGATTCGTAATTGTAAGAGGCAGATTGTCGGTCAGGATGCCTTGAAGGAAGAAGAAAAAGCCGCCAAGGCCCATCAGAAGGAATGTAGGCAGCGCAATGCCGTCTGTGTCGCGAGTGCGGATGGTATAGATGGCCTGGGGCATATAGCCCATAACCATACATACCGCTGCTGCGTAACCTATGACATTACATAGCGTGAATTCAAACATAATGCAAATATAATAATGTGTTGTAGCCTGTGATAGTCCGGAAGAGACGGACATAAACGGCACTGCCGGACCTTCTGCCCCGTCATGCAGAGGACGGCGTGTGTGCCGGCAAGTGTCCTCACCCCTTGCCCATGCGTTGCCTGACGGCTTCGTACATCAGAATGGCGGCAGATACAGAGACGTTGAGCGAATCGAGATTGCCGAGCATGGGAATGCGGATGTGAGCGTCGGCTGCCTGACGCCACGGCGCAGTGAGCCCCGTTGATTCCGTACCCATGACAATGGCTGTCGCAGAGGTCATGGGAGTGTCGTAGTAAGGATGGGAATCCTGAAGCTGGGCTGTGAGAATGCGGATGTCGTGGCGTTTGAGAAAATCTATACATTCTTCTGACGTACACGACAGACAGGGGACTGTGAATACGGCTCCGATAGAGGCGCGGATGGTGTTGGGGTTGTATATGTCGCAAAGGGGATCGCAGACAATTACGGCATCAACGCCAGAGGCATCTGCCGAACGAAGCACTGCCCCGAGGTTGCCGGGCTTCTCGACGCTCTCAAGCACTACGACGAGCGGACTGGGAGGCAGGGAAAGGCTGTCAAGACGGAGACCGGGTTGACGGACTACGGCAACAACGCCTTCTGTAGAACCGCGGTAGGCAATCTTCTCGTAAACGCTTCTTGACACTTCCGTCACTATGCAACGGTTCAATCCTCCTACCGGCTCGCCCGACTGGAGAAGGTCCGGACACAGATAGACGCTCTCGACGGCATAGCCTGCATCAAGACACTGGCGCAACTCGCGCCTGCCTTCAACGACAAACATGCCTTGCTGACGGCGATGCGACGACTTCTGCTGGAGAAGGAACAACTCCTTGATCCGTTTGTTCTGCGGGCTGGATAGCATGGGAATGACGGGTTGGATGATAAGGTAGATGGCAAGATGACGAGTTGACGCAACGCTTCAAAACGTCAACTCGCCAACCTGTGTGACATGACCGACGGAAGGGAGTGGTCAGAATGGAAGGTCGTCGGTAGAATCACCGCCGTTGTCCTGGGCAAACGGAGGCTGGACCGACGGCTCTGGAGCAGGACCGAACTGACCGCCCGTAACGGGAGCCGGAGCAGGCTGCTGCTGCGAGACAGGACGGACATCATAGGCACGGATGCTGTTGAACCAACGGCCGTTGTATTCGTGAGCGTCAATGTCGAAAGATACGTTCACCTCCTGACCTACCTGTATGCCGAAGCGTTGAAGACGGTCTGCACCGAAGACAGAGAAAACCATCTTCTTCGGATATGTGTCGTGTGTCTCAAGAACAAAGTCCTGAGCTGTCCATTCGCCACGAGCGGATGTGCCACTGCGAGGGTCGAGTGCCACAATGATTTTTCCTTGTAGTTCCATAGTGTATAAAAATATAATAAGTGGTTTGTTTCTTCAAATCGATTGCGAAATTACTAAAATAGTTCTAAAAAGAAGAAAGTTTTCCGAAGTTTTTTTGTTTATTAAGAATATAATGAGTAAATTTGTGCCTTGAAAAGTAAAACATTACTTCTCACTCTGCTTCACAAGTGGAGGCCAAAAGATACAAACCTAATGCATACCCACGATGAGATTTACTGTTTCAAGCACACAACTAAGCAATTGTCTTAATGCGTTGTCGAAGGTGATTGTCGCAAAAAATGCTATGCCTATACTTGAATGCTTCCTCTTTGAAGTCAGCGAAGGCATACTCCATATCACCGCATCGGACAACGAGAATATCATGAAAGCTGCCATCACGCTCGACGAAAGCGATGGAGACGGACGATTCTGTATTACAAACCGAACCATACTCGATGCCGTGAAAGAACTGCCGGAACAACCTATAAGCATCGAAATCGACATGGCGTCGATGCAGACAAGAATTGTATATCTCAACGGTCTTTACAATATTGTCGCAACACCTGCCGACAACTACCCGACTAACATCCCCATGCAGGAAGAATGCTCGTCGTTCGTAACTACGTCAAGCGTCATTGCAGAGAATGTCAGCCGCTCGCTCTTCGCTACTGCACAGGACGAACTGCGACCCATCATGAACGGCATCTTCTTTGACATCGACCCGGAAGGGCTGGCTGTAGTGGCGAGCGACGGACACAAACTGGTCAGAAACAAACTCAACCACGTGAAATCTGAGAATCACGCATCGTTCATCCTGCCAAAGAAACCAGCCAACCTGCTGAAGAACGTATTGGCAAAAAACGGATCGGAGGTAACCGTCGTGTTTGACAATCGAAATGCTTGTGTCACATATTCAGGCGGTTCACTGACATGCCGGCTGACTGAAGGCAGATACCCGAACTATGCCAGCGTCATTCCGCACGACAATACAAATGTTGTCAACATCGACAGAAAGGCTCTGCTCGGAAGCATTAAACGTGTGCTGCCCTTCGCCAACGAAGCCACACAACTCATACGCCTGAGAATCGACCGAGACCGCATAGAGGTAAGCTCTGAAGACATCGACTTCTCTACCAGCGCAAAAGAAGAAATTGTATGCGACTATGACGGCATTCCGATGAGCATAGGATTCAAAGGCTCTACACTCACCGAAATCTTGAACAACCTCGATTCGGAGAATGTACTCCTGAAACTGGCTGACCCTACGCGAGCAGGATTGTTCATGCCGGAGACACAGCCGGAGGGAGAGGACATACTCATGCTGATGATGCCGATGCTACTGAACGACTGACAGCACGTCGCACTGACGACCTGTATTTCTTCACGAACCGCACAAGACGTGCGGTTTGTGCGTTTATACACACACAACATAATCAAACTGAAAATTCACTTCTTATGCTACCAAAACTCAAACGTCCGCTTATTGTCTTCGACCTCGAGACCACAGGACTTGACATCGCCAAAGACCGTATCATTCAGATTTCGTATATAAAAGTGGCAACAGACGGAACAGAGACATCGCGCAACATCTTTGTCAATCCGAAGATGAGCATACCGCCCGTCGTTCAGCAACTGACAAGCATAACCGACGAGATGGTAGCCGGAGCCCCGACGTTCAAGGAACTGGCGCAGGAGTTGAACAGTGAGTTTGCCGGATGCGACTTCGCCGGATTCAATTCAAACAAGTTCGACATACCGATGCTTGCCGAAGAATTCCTCAGAGCCGGCATCGACTTCGACTTCTCTGACGTGAGACTTGTTGACGCTTCTGTCATTTTCCGGAAGATGGAACGCCGAAACCTTGCCGCTGCATACAAATTCTATTGTGGCAGGAATATGGAAGACGACTTCCAGGCGCATCTTGCTGACGAAGATACAAAGGCTACATGGCTCGTTCTGCAGGGAGAAAGCAAGAGGAAGAAGAGAGACAACTGGACAGCGACATTGACGCCATAGCACAGTTCTGTATGTCTGAAAACCGCAATGTTGACTTTGCGGGACGTGTCGTCTGGGCTCCTGTCAGAGGGGCGGACGGACAACCTCTCGTCAATGAAGACGGCACGGAGAGAATGCAGGAGGTCTTCAGCTTCGGAAAATACAAGGACATTCCTGTCGTTGACGTGCTCAGGAGAGACCCCGGATATTTCTCCTGGATTCTCGGAAGTGACTTCCCCCTCAACACAAAACAGGTCCTCATGCGAATCAGACTGAGGACAATGAAAAAGTGAGACGCAAGAAACAGCACCACAAGATAGTGCCTATGAGATACCTTATTATATTTCTCGTCATCGTGACATCTACATTCCTTTGCCGCAACACCCAGGCACAGGAACTGCAGATGAATATCAGAATCAACCATGCCCAGATACAGGGCACCGACGAGAGTGTCTTCAACGAGCTGCAGCAAGCCATGGAGACCTTCGTCAATACACGCCAATGGACTGACCTGCACTTCGGAAAGACAGAACGAATACAGTGTACTCTCAATGTCACGGTGACAAAATACGACAAGGAGACAGGCATATTCACCTGCAACGCTCTCATTCAGGCAAACCGTCCCGTTTACAATTCCGCTTACACAACGACAATCTACAACAACAGCGATGCTAACTTCACGTTCAAATACCAGCAGTTCGACCAGCTGGATTTCAACCCCGAGAATGTCGATTCGCAACTCACGGCATTGCTCGCATATTATGCCTACCTCATCATTGGCATCAATCTCGACACGTTCTCGCCTATGGGAGGCTCTGAAGTGCTGCAGCAGTGTATGTATCTTGTCAACAACACACAGACACTCGACTATCCCGGATGGAAAGCCTTCGACAACTCACGCAACCGTTTCGCTATCATCAACGACTATCTCGACGGAGCAATGGAGCCCTTCAGACAACTGCAATACGACTACTATCGCAAAGGGCTTGACGAGATGGCAAACAATGTCGAGCGCGGAAGAACGGAGGTGTCCTCCGCCATAAGCCTGCTGCAGCAGGCTCACCGCAACAAGGCTCTGTCTATGTTGCCCCAGATATGGACCGACTATAAGAAAGACGAACTGGCAGGGATATACAAGGGAAAAGGCACACAGAAAGAAAAGGAAACCGTCTATGACATCCTCTTCGGTATAAATGCCTCACAGAACAACACCTGGGAACTCATAAAACAATAACAATGCCACTGACACACAAATGATAACAAACCTGAAGGTTACCAACTATGCGCTGATAGAGCATCTCGACATAGACATTAACAACGGCTTCGCTGTCATAACTGGAGAGACAGGCGCAGGAAAAAGCATCATACTCGGTGCTCTCTCGCTGCTGCTCGGACACCGGGCTGACACCAAGGCTGTTAAGGACGGCACGCAGAAATGTGTGGTAGAAGCGCATTTCAATATCGGACACCTCAATATGAAGTCTCTCTTCGATGCCGAGGATGTCGAATACGATGCCGAGGACACCATATTGAGACGTGAGATAACTGCCGCGGGGAAATCAAGAGCGTTTGTCAACGACACTCCGGTCGCCCTCAGCACACTGCGTCTCATAGGCGAACGCCTCGTAGATATACACTCGCAGCATCAGAACCTGCTGCTCCACGATCCCGGATTCCAGCTTTCTGTCATAGATACCATGGCAGGATGCCGCGACAAAGTTGTCGAATACAAGGCGGCGTATGATGCCTATGCGGCGGCTGTCAGACGACACGAAAGCCTGAAGCGTCAGACGGAAGAGGATGCCGAACGTGCCGATTACATGCGTTTCCAATATCAGGAACTGTCGGATGCAAGTCTCTCTGACCCCGAAGAACAGGAGGAACTGGAGAGCCTGGCAAAGCAGATGACGTGTTCGGAAGATATAAAGTCTGCAATATACAAGGCTGTCAACCTGATAGACAACGACGAGACGGGAGCCATAAGCCAGCTGAGACAGGCTGCCAATGCAATGGAAAGCGTTGCTGACAGCTATCCTTCCGCTGCCGCTTTGAGCGAGAGGCTGTATGCCTGTTATGTCGAGACGAAGGATGTGGCGCAGGAACTGGGCAGAAGGCTTGACAACATAGACTACGACCCAAGAGAACTGGAACGTGTCAACGAGCGTCTTGACCTCTTCTATTCCCTGCAGCGCAAGCATCACTGCAACAGCCTGCAGCAGTTGATGGATATCCGTGACAGCCTCGAAGAGAAATTGTCGGCTATAGACAATAGCGAAGAGAAACTGGCAGAATGCGAGGCTGAGATGGCAGAGACAAAGGCAAAGGCACTCGCTTTGGCAAAGTGTCTCACCAAGATAAGGAAAGAGGCCGCCGCGAAAGTGGATAAGGAGATGGTGGCGCGACTTGTTCCTCTCGGCATCCCGAAGGTGCAGTTCATCACACAGCTCACGCCCACCGACCTCTCTCCGTCAGGTGCTGACAAAGCCGTGTTCTTATTCACAGCCAACAGTTCTTCACAGCCACACCCTGTCGCAGAGATAGCGTCGGGAGGAGAGATAGCGCGAGTGATGCTCTCGCTGAAAGCGCTTACTGGCAGTGCTGCCACTTTGCCTACCATTATCTTTGACGAGATAGACACCGGTGTCAGCGGAAAAGTTGCTGAGGCTATGGCCGGAATGATGAAAGAGATGGCGGCGGGAGGCAGACAAGTCATCTCCATCACGCATCTGCCGCAAATTGCGTCTGCCGGGACGACCCACTACAGGGTGGTGAAGACAGACACTGGCAGCGTGACACACACCGACATGACAAGGCTCACGCACGAAGAGCGCGTAACAGAGATAGCGCAGATGATTTCCGGAGCAGACATCTCGGATGCTGCAAGGCAGCAGGCTTGCGAACTGCTTGACAGATGGAACGCCTCTTCTGTTGGCAACAAACCGTCATGAACTGACGGGAGGAACTCCTGACCGAACATTTTTCAATGCAATGAACAAAACGATGAAAAGATACATTCTGCTGCTTTCTGCAGCACTGACATTCATTCTTGGCGCATCCGCACAGCCGGCTGCCGTCAAGAAAGCGACGCAGGGCGTGCTCTCGCTCAATACTTTCCGCGCCGACGGTTCTCTCATCTCCACATCCTATGGCATGTTCGTGAGCGATAGCGGCGAGGCTGTGGCGCAGTGGACACCTTTTGAAGGTGCGGCAAAGGCTGTTGCCGTGGATGCCCAGGGACGCAGATACGAGGTTGAAGAACTGATAGGTGCCGACGACCTTTACAACGTCTGCAAGTTCCGTGTAAGCGGAAAGACACCCTTTACTCCCGTAGCGCAGGCTCCGAAGTCGGAATCTCAGCTGTGGGTGGCGTGCTACAGCGTCAAGGGGGCTCGTCTGCTGAACGCCTCCACAAAGAAGTTTGAGACCTTCACGCGCAATCCTACAGGCACTGCGGAAAAGTCTTTTCCATTTTACATTCTCAATTTCCAGGCGCCTTCAGACGTCAGTTACTGTCCTGTGATTGACAGTCGTGGCGAGGCTGTCGCCCTTCTTCAGTCGTCTTCGCCCGACGGTACGGCAAATGCGGTTAGCATTCTCTATCCCTCAGAGATGACCTTCCAGAAGATAGGCGGCAGCATGCTGACCCTCTCCAAGTCTTCCATACCGTCGGCATTGCCTTCTGACTACAGCGAGGCGCAGCTTGCCCTGATGCTCAACCAGCAGCAGCGCACGCCGGAAGCGATGATGGCCACAGCCAATCTTTTCATCAAGCGCTTCCCGAACAAGCCTGACGGCTATCAGGCGCGTGCCCGGCAGTATATCGCGACAAAAGATTTCAGGAAAGCGGCAGACGATCTTGAACATGCCATCTCCGTAGCCGAGAACAAGGCTGAGGCACATTGTGCATACAGTGTGGCTATCCTTCAGAAGCTGATGTATCTTCCGGCAGACAGCTTTCCGGAGTGGACGGCAGAGAAAGCGATAGCCGAAGCCCGTGCGGCATATTCCATCTCTCCGTCTCCCGCTTATCTCCTTCAGTCGGCAAAGGCCATGTTTGTGGCGGGCGATTTCTCAGAGGCGTACGATGCTTATATGAAGCTGCAGGATACAAACCTTGCCGGACCGGAGACGATGTATGGCGCCGTGCAGTGTCAGCAGGCTCTGCAGGCTCCCGCAGACACTGTCATTGCACTTATGGACAGCACCATTGCGCTATGTCCGCATCCTCTCACATACCAGTCTGCACCCTATGTCCTGCAGAAGGGCATCATCTGCCAGGACCTCGGCTTGTATCGCAAGGCGACAGCCAGCTATAACGAATACGAGCGGCTTATGGTAGGCACGCAGCTCAGTGCGGCATTCTATCACAACCGTTTCATCTGCAACCGCGAGGCCCGCCTCTATCAGCAGGCGCTTGACGATATACAGAAAGCGACGGAGCTTGAGCCTCGCAATGCCTTGTATCATTGTGCAAAGGGAGCGCTGGAGATAAGGGTCAACCTTGCCGAGCAGGCAATCACGTCAGCTAACAATGCGCTCATTGCCGACCCTCGCAATGCTGATGCCTATGCCATTCTCGGTGTGGCGCAGTGCATGACAGGACGCAAGCATGAGGGCATTCTGAATATCGAGCAGGCGAAGAGCTACGGATATGCCGATGCCGACAAGCTGCTGAAGAAATACAAATAACGTTGTTCTGTTTCAGGAAACGGGGTGACGGACTGACACACAGATTGTCCGGCATAGTGTGATATACTGCCGGGCCGGACATTCTTGTCAGTCCGTCACCCCGTTAGTTTTTTCAGGTGATGTTCTTTTCGGCCGAACAAAGCGGGCAGACACCTTTTATTATATATTCCGCCTCTTGCATCAGATAGCCGTGGGGTAGGGTGACGGGCGGTATGGTATATCCTGTCAGACATGTTGTCTTGCCGCATTGTGTGCAGGTGAAGTGCAAATGGTTGACGTGATGTGGCGTGTCGCAGCGGCAGACGCAGTATTTCTGCTGTCCGGAGCCGTCGTCGATGATGTGCAGGAGGCTGTGTTCGGCAAAGAGGCGTAGTGCGCGGAAGATGCTCGAACGGTCAGAGTGGCACAGCCAGCGTTCCATGTCGGCGAGAGTGAAAGGCTCGGTGAGCGATGCTGCCTTCTCCCACACGATGATGCGTACGGCTGTCGGCCGTATGCCGTGTTCTATGAGATGTTGTTCTGTCTGGTGTTTCATTACATTCCGTTGTTTTTCTGTTTGTGTGACATCCGTTGCCGGAATGTGTTCCGCCTGATGTCTTTCTGTAGTCCTCAGAGCGGGACGTGGCTGTGAAAACAGTCACGTCCCGCTCTGTTGCGTTGTGTCATTGCCAGATAGGTTTCCCGGTGTAGAAGCCCACGATGCGCATCTGATACTGCAGTTCGTACCTTGCCTGCAGCTGTTCGCTTTCGGCTTTCATCAGCTGTGTCTTTGCCTCGTTGAATTCCGTTATGTTTGCCTTTCCGTTCTCGTATTTCGCCTTCATCAGGCCGAAAGCGTCGTGTGCGCTCGTGAGTGCAGCGGTGCTGCTGCGGTATTTTTCCTGTGCGGCTGTTGTGTTGAGGCAAACCTGCTGTATTTCCTTGTATAGTGTCTTGCGCGTGTTCTCGAGCGATAGTTCCGCATTCTGTCTGTCGTATTCTGCCGACCGTATGCTGTTGCGTGTCTGCATACGGTTGAATATCGGAATGCTGAGCGAGAGTGCTATGCCGGGGCTGAAGTTGTTCTTCATCTGTTTGCCGAAGTTGTCTGCTGCAAGTCCTGATGTCTTGTAGTAGTTTGTGTTCAGTCCGCCTGTGAGTGCGAGTTGCGGGTATAGTGCGGCTTTTGCGATGCTCACGCTTTCGTCTGCCCCTTTCACTCTTGACAGTCCTGCCGTTATCTCCGGTCTGGATGTTACAGCCTGTCTGTATATGTCGTCTGTCGATAGGATGATGTCCGTTGCGTCGGCGGTGTTGTTGTCCGGCACGATGCTGAAGCTGTCGGTGTATTGCAGTTCGAGCAGTTGTGCGAGTTCGAGCAGTGCCACTCTCATGTCGTTTCGTGCCTGTGTCAGTGTGAGGCGGCTTTGTGCGAGTGCTGCCTGCTGTTGCGAAACGTTTGCGACGCTTGCCTTCCCCTGTTCGAGCATACGCTTCAGCCTCTCGGCCTGTATGGAGTCTGTCTCCACCTGCCGTTGTGCCACACCCGTCAGTTCCCTGCTATATACGGCTTGCATGAAATATTGCGCCACTTTTAGCGATATGTCGTTCGATGCCTTCTCCAGGTCAGCCGTGGCAGCTTCGAGATTGAGGTGTGCCAGTTTTGTCTGGTGTGGTATGCGCATTCCGGTCAGGATGGGTATGCTTGTTGACAGAGCGAGCGACGTGCTGTTTGTCGTGTTGTTTGTATAGGTGTTGTCTGATGTCAGTCCCCTGCCGAATGAGAGGTTTTCCGAGACATTGGCGTTGAGGTCCGGCAGGCGTGCGTTCCGTGCCGTCGAGAGGTCCAGTTCGCGTTGCCGGCATACATTCCGTTGCTGTTTCAGTGATATGTTGTGTTGTATGGCATGGTCTACGCACTGCTTCAGTGTCCATTGTGCTGATGCGGGCATGATGCACATGACTGCCATGATTGCTGTTATGGTCAGGTGTTTCATTGTTGGTGTAGAGTGTTATTCGTTCTTTCCGGCTTTGTCGTCAATCTTCTGCGGTCCGCGCACGGTTTCTTTTGCCGTCAGCCCCTTCTTTATCTCTATGTTGATGCCGTCGCTCAGTCCGGTTGTCACGCTTCGGCGTTCGTAGCTTTTCTCCTTTCCGTTGTTTCTGACGACATATACGAAAGTGGAGTCTCCGCTGAACTCTATTGCGCTCTCCGGTATGGCAAGCACCTGTGTTGCCTTGTCGAGGACGATTTCGGCGTTTGCGCTGTATCCGGAGCGTATTGTGCCTCCTTTCGCCACTTTCACGGCGGCTTTCACTTCAAACTGGTTTGCTCCGTTGTTCTCTACGGCTTTCGGCGAGACGTATTCGAGGCTGGCTTCGAACTTCAGGTCCTGCAGTGCGCCGATGGTTATTTTCATGGGCATGCCTTCTACGAGGCTTCCCACTTCCGTCTCGTCGATGTTTCCGCGGAAGATGAGGTCGTTCATGTCAGCCACGGTGGCTATCGTTGTGCCGTCGTTGAAGGTGTTGCTGAGCACGACGGTGTTTCCTACCTTTACCGGAATGTCGAGAATTATTCCGGATATAGTGGATCTGATGAGTGTCGAGCTTTGGTCGGCGTTGCTTCTTGACACGCCGTTGCGCACGACTTCGAGGGCGTCCTGTGCCGCCGTCACCTCTTCCTTCGCCTGTTTCAGTGCCTGTCTTGCCTTGTCAAAGTCTTCTGCGCTGACAAGGTTCTGGCGGTACAGGTTCTCTTCGCGTGTAAAGTCCACCTGTGCCTGCTGCGCGTTGATGTCTGCGAGTCGCAGGCGCGCTTCTGCCGCCGACAGTTGTCCCATGTCGGGTATGACTTTCACTTTCGCTATCACTTCGCCTTCGTTCACCATGTCTCCGGCTTCTTTGTACAGCACGGTTATGATGCCGCTTATCTGCGGTTTGACGGTCACCTCGTCTCGAGGCTCTATCTTTCCGGTGATGATGGTGGTTTTCAGTATGTCTTTCATCTCCGGTGTGAACTCGATGTACTCTACGGGTTTCGGCTGTGATTTCTGGTATAGAAACACGAAAGTCCCGACAAAGACGACAGCTATGAGTGCTGCGCCGATAAGTTTGCTGTACTTTTTCATATCTTGTAGTATGTTTGTTTTTTCTTCTTCGGCTGTATTTTCCCTGCCGTTGTGGCGTATGTCTTTGCGCCGCTATTCGTCTCTCATCGCATCTACGGGTTTTATGCTCATCGCCCTCCATGCTGGTGCCGTTCCGGCGAGTGCTCCGAGCAGGCTGAGCAGCATGGCGGCGGCGACGGCGGTGCCGAAACCTATCTGGAAGTGTGCCCCGACGATGCCGTCAGATGTGTTTGCCATCTCGATCATCTGCAGCAGTGCCACTCCGAAGAGTATGCCGCTCATGCCTGCCACTGCTGTCAGCAGTATGCTCTCAGAGATGATTTGCGAGAGTATCATTGCCGGTGTCGCCCCTATGGCGCGTCGTATGCCGATTTCCGTGGTGCGCTCTTTTACGGTCACCATCATGATGTTCGAGACGCCAATGGCGCCTGCCAGCAGAGTGCCGATGCCTACGAGCCATATCAGGAAGTTCACTCCGTCGAAGAGGTTCTCAAGCATGGCGAAGAGCACTTCGGTGTTGAAGATGGTGACGGCTTTCTCGTCGGTGGGGTCGATGTTGTGTGCGCGTGCTATGACAGTCCTCATGCGTCCGGCGAGCGAACTCATCACCACTCCCTTCCGTCCTGTCACGGCCATGCTGTGTATCTGGTCGCCGCTGTTGTATGCCTTCCGGAAGACGGTGTAGGGTATTGTCAGCTGTTCGTCGGCGCGCCCGTTGATGTTGATGCCGTTGCCGCCTTTGTAGTCCACACCCACCACTTGATAGTATGTGGAATCCACTCTGATACGCTGTCCGCACGGGTTGCCGCCGTTCGGGAAGAGTTTCTTATATACCTGTTTTCCGATGACGCACACTTTCCTCGCTTCGCGCACGTCCATCTCGTTGAGAAATCTGCCGTAGAAGATGATGGGCGAATACACCTCGGCATAGTCGTGGTTCACGCCCGAGACGTGTGCCGAGAAAGAGTGTTCGCCGTTCACCGCCGTCTTCACGCCTCCGAACATCATGGGTGTGATGATGTCGAGTTCCGGCACGCTGAGCCTCATACGCTCCATGTCTTTCTCCACCATCATGAACGAGCGTCCTTTTCTGAATCCCTTGTATGGCTTTGTCGTTGACTGGGTCCACACCATAGCGGTGTTCGTGGCGAATCCGGCGAAGTTCTGCTGCAGCATCTCCTTCAGCCCCTGCCCTCCGCCTATGAGGAAGATGAGCATGAAGACGCCCCAGAAGACGCCGAAGCCTGTCAGGAAGCTGCGGCTCTTGTTCCGCGTGAGGGTGCTGACAATCTCGTGGTATGTGTCTATGTCTATACGCATCTTTGCTGTTCCGTTTTGTCTTGTTTCAGAATGGTATGTGCCGCCTGTCCGGGAATCATTCGGCGCGCAGCGCCTCGATGGGCCGCACGCGTGCCGCCTTCAGCGCCGGCACCAGTCCGGCCACCGTGCCTGCGGCGATGATTACCATTGTCACCTGTATGCAGACGTCGAGGCCCACTGTCGGATTGACGAACATCGTGGCCTGGAACAGTCCCGTGTCGATGACGTCGTGGCCTATCGTGGCGTCCATGTATTCGTTGGCGGCTATGCCGCAGAGCATGCCGGCGTATCCGAATATGGCGGTCGTGATGACACTCTCGGTGATGATGAGCTTCAGAATCTGCCACGGCTTGGCGCCTATCGCCTTCCTCACGCCGAATTCCCGCGTGCGCTCCTTCACCGTGATGAGCATGATGTTGCTCACGCCCACCACGCCGCTCAGCAGCGTGAAAAGGCCGATGACCCACAGAGCGGTGCGTATGATGCTGATGCCCTGCGCCATCTGTATGTTGTCGGTGTAGCGGTTCCATATCCATATCGCGTTCTCGTCGTCGGGGGCGGCGCTGTGGCGGGTGTTGATGGCTGCGCGGTATTCCGTCTCAAACCGTTTGTTGTCCGGCACGGTGGGCAGCCCGGTGATGGCAAACTGTATGTTGCCCGCCTCGTCGCCGCGGCCGTAGATGGTCTTCAGCGTCGTATAGGCGGTGTACGCCTGGCTGTTCTGCTCGTTCTGGCTGTCCTGCATGATGCCCACCACCTTGAACATGAGGTTGCCCACCTTCACGTCCTTGCCCACAAGCCGGGTGATGTCGTCAGACAGTTCCCGCGCCTGATATTCTCTCAGCACCACCACCTTGCGCTGCCTCTGCAGGTCGATGTCGTTGATGAAGCGCCCCTCGCGCATCTTGCGCTTGTTGATGAGGATGTCTGCCGGATAGACGCCCAGCAGCGACTGTGCCGAGATGTAGCTGTCGCCCAGCGAGATGTTTATACCCTCCTGCCGCAACACCGAGTTGACATTATAGGTGTGCCCGCCGAATGTCGTGCGCGTGATTTCTACGTCGCGCTCGTCCAGCCTGACAGGCCGTCCCTCCTTCAGCCCGTTGTGGGCCTTGCTCGTGTAGCCTCCGAAGATGACAATCGAGTTTGAGAGACGCTCGTCTCTCTGCTGCATCTGCGCGTTGATCAGTCCGTTACCGGCTCCGAGCAGGAAAATGATCATGAAGATGCCCCACGCCACGGCAAAGCCGGTGAGTGTGGTGCGCAGCTTGTTGCGCTTCGATGTGCTCCATATTTCTTTCAGCAGTTCTGTCATGTGTGAAAGTCTTTTTTCTTTTCTTCGCCCGCTTTCTGGCATCCCGTGCGGCGGGTTTGCGTATGCGTCATTTGAAGCCGCGGTTGGCGTGGTGGTCGCGGTTGTCCTCTATCTCGCCTATCAGCCCGTCCTTGATGTGTATGATTTTGTTCGTCTCGTTCGCCACGCCGCCCTCGTGGGTTACAACGACAATCGTCATCCCATCTTCCTCGTTCAGCTGTTTCAGCAGGCTTATCACCTCTACGCTCGTCTTCGAATCCAAAGCCCCGGTAGGCTCGTCGGCAAGGATGATCTGCGGCCGCGTGATGAGAGCCCGCGCTATGGCGACACGCTGCTTCTGTCCGCCCGACATCTCGTTGGGATAGTGCTCCGCCCACTGCGACAAGCCGAGGCGCTCCAGATATTCCATCGCCATCTGATGGCGCTTGCGCCTGCCCACACCCTGATAGAAGAGCGGCAGCTCTACATTCTCCGCCGCCGTCTTGAAGGGTATGAGGTTGAACGACTGGAAGATGAAACCGATCATGCGGTTGCGGTATTCGGCGGCGCGCGTCTCGCTCAGGTTCCATATCGGAGTGCCGTTCAGCACATATTCGCCGCTGTCGTAGTTGTCCAGAATGCCCAGAATGTTCAGCAAAGTGGACTTACCGGAACCCGACGAACCCATGACGGAGACAAACTCACCCTCCTCGATGTCGAGGCTGATGCCCTTCAGCACATGCAGAGGCTGCGCGCCGTGGTAGGTCTTGTTGATGTCTTTCAGATGTATGATTGGCATTGTGAAAATCTTGTGTTGATGTATTCGTGACCGTTTTGACGGATGCAAAATTACAAAAAAACAACCGTCCGTACAAGACAAAACACCATAATCACGCTGACGGCAGGCATTTTTCAGAGTTTATGTAAATTTTTTTTACAACACCATGCAATATTTCTGCGCCGGCAATATTATATATATGTATAACGTCACCGAAACATACATTAATCATATATCTAACAAACAAAAGAAATGAAAACATTAAAGACACTCTCAGTCATCGCAGTCCTCATCGCCTCTCTCGGACTGACATCGTGCATGAGCGACGGCGACAGCCGCAATTATCTCGCCGGACATGTGACAATCGAAGGCACCTATCCCAACTACACCCTCTACCACCGCCAGGGATACATCATCAAGCTCACGCCGTCAAGCGTCAGCGAACTCACCGGAGGCAAGGGCTTCGGCACAAACAAAAGAGGCTTCTTCAACGTCTCATTCCGTGACGAAGACGTGAAATACAACTACATCGAGGGAACAGAGAAACTGCGCGACATCACCATCGAGAATGCCGAACTCATCAGCGGCAGCTATGTCACAACACTCAACATCATGGCACACGAAACGGCTGAAAGCAAAAACTTGCTCGCCGCCGACAGCATCTTCGCCATCAACAGATACGAGGACTTCTGGATTGACCACGGGTATCTCAACATCGTCGTAGAGGCTCCATACTCCATCATCGACGGAGGATATGTTTATCCTACCATGAACGTCATATATAAAGAGGAGGACATAAAGGAGAACGCAATCACACTCACCATGCTCTACAACCGCCACACAAGCAAAGACGCGAAGAAAAGCATAGGCAGCTTCATCACGGCATATCCTATCAAAAACCTCATCTCTGCCGTGCCGGGCAACGACTCTATCACTGTCACCGTCAGGACAGACGGAGCTGACCGCCAGGTGACGAAAATGGCACGCTAAAGACAAACCAATCATCTCATATTCATCTATGCAAGGCAGGTTCCGGAACATACGTCATGCGACGTGTGGACGGAACCTGCCTCTTTCGTTCCTGACAAGTCGATTGTCTTTTGATGTCGTAAAAACAACGTACACTTGTTTGCTGACAGACACTCCCCGCCATGTCAAAATAGTATCATGTGCAGGCGGTTTCCATGCCGGATGATACTTTCTTGACATACCCTTTCCACGGAAATTCATCACGACAGCAGGACAGACACGATTTTTCGGCGGAAATTCAAGTTTTACTAATATTTTTATGTAATGTACTGTAAATCAACTATATATGTCGTTGTTTGATGTAAAAACCATCGTCTGCCAGCCCGAAAAATCGCCCGGAAAGTCGGAAAACATAGCATTTTGCCACGCAAGACAGTCAATCTTGCAACGCAAGAAAGACAAAGTGAGGGCGCAAGACTGACTATCTTGCACCCTCACTTTGACTATTTTACACCACAAAATACTCAAAACAACACCCCGAAAACCACAAAACAAGGTCAGAAAACACATTTTCCGGCAGAAAACAACAGATTTTCATGGCCCGCAGACAGGATAAAAAAGTATCATCACACACACCGCATGACACCATCATGACAACGCCAATGACATGACACACAGTCTGACATAATGGCAGACATACTGTCATACAAAAAAGCATTGGCATAATCGTTGTCCCTACAATAAGCGACAGGCGCCGCCAAAAAACTATACGACAACCAAAACGGCGCACAAAACAAAGAAACAACAATAATAATAAAATAAGAAAGGAAACAAAACTATGGGAAAGATCATCGGTATTGACCTCGGAACAACAAACTCATGCGTGGCAGTGTTTGAAGGAAACGAACCCGTCGTAATCGCAAACTCAGAAGGAAAACGCACAACACCTTCTGTCATCGGATTCACCGACAACGGAGAACGCAAAGTCGGAGACCCCGCCAAACGACAGGCTATCACCAACCCGCGCAAGACAATCTACTCTATAAAGAGATTCATGGGCGAAACTTACGCACAGACCGCAAAAGAGGTGGAACGTATGCCATATCCGGTAGTCAACGAAAACGGTATGCCAAGAGTTGACATCGACGGAAAGAAATACACTCCGCAGGAAATCTCGGCCATGGTGCTGCAGAAAATGAAGAAAACGGCTGAAGACTACCTCGGACAGGAAGTGACAGAAGCTGTCATCACCGTGCCGGCATACTTCTCCGATTCACAGCGTCAGGCTACAAAAGAAGCCGGACAGATTGCCGGACTTGACGTGAAGCGTATCGTCAACGAACCGACAGCAGCCGCACTCGCATACGGCGTGGACAAAGCCAACAAGGACATGAAGATTGCTGTCTTCGACCTCGGCGGCGGCACATTCGATATCTCCATCCTCGAGTTCGGAGGAGGTGTCTTCGAGGTGCTCTCGACAAACGGTGACACACACCTCGGCGGCGACGACTTCGACCAGGTAATCATCGACTGGCTCGCCAACGGATTCAAGGCTGACGAAGGCATCGACCTCACAAAAGACCCGATGGCTATGCAACGTCTCAAAGAAGCAGCAGAGAAAGCTAAGATTGAGCTCTCAAGCTCTACATCTACAGAGATAAACCTGCCTTATATCTCAGCAGAGGGCGGTGTGCCCAAACACCTCGTCAAGACACTCACACGCTCACAGTTCGAACAGCTCGCACACAACCTCATACAGGCATGTCTCGTGCCATGCCAGAACGCCGTGCGCGACGCAGGCATCTCGACTTCTGACATCGACGAAGTCATCCTCGTAGGTGGCTCAAGCCGTATCCCGGCTGTACAGACCCTCGTGAAGAACTACTTCGGCAAAGAGCCTTCAAAGGGCGTCAACCCGGATGAGGTCGTTGCTGTAGGCGCTGCTATTCAGGGCGCAATCCTCGCAGGAGACGCCGGACAGGACATCGTCCTCCTCGACGTCACACCGCTTACTCTCGGCATCGAGACCATGGGCGGAGTGATGACAAAACTCATCGACGCCAACTCTACCATCCCTTGCAAGAAGTCAGAGGTGTTCTCAACAGCAGCCGACAACCAGACAGCCGTCACCATCCACGTACTCCAGGGCGAGCGCCCCATGGCTTCACAGAACAAGTCTATCGGCAACTTCAACCTCGAAGGCATCGCACCGGCACGCCGCGGCGTACCACAGATTGAGGTGACATTCGACATCGACGCCAACGGCATACTCTCCGTTTCCGCAAAAGACAAGGCAACCGGCAAGGAGCAGTCAATACGCATCGAAGCATCATCTGGCCTCTCAAAGGAGGACATCGAGCGCATGAAGGCAGAGGCAGAGGCTAACGCCGACGCCGACAAGAAAGAGCGCGAGAAGATTGACAAGCTCAACCAGGCTGACTCCATGATCTTCCAGACAGAGAACATGCTCAAGGAGTCCGGCGACAAACTCCCGGCAGACGTGAAGTCAGAGGTGGAGGCAGCTGTCAACAAGCTCAAGGACGCACACAAGGCACAGGACCTCGCAGCCATCGACGCCGCCATCGCCGAGCTCAACAACGCCGCCCAGAAGATGTACCAGGCGCAGGCCGGAGCACAGGGCGGTCCACAGGCAGGCCCGCAGGGCTTCAACGGTGGAGCACAGGGCTTCAACGGTGGTGCTCAGCCCAACAACAACGGCTCCAACGACGCCCAGGACGCTGACTTTGAGGAGGTGAAATAAGCGCATAGAGGAATAAGAATATATCATCAAATGGAAAGCGTGTAGCTCAATGAGTTACACGCTTTTCTTGTTTTTGGCCGTACACAATAATATTGCTATCTTTGCGTTATTATTATAAACATCT
>SFIS01000105.1 GCA_004555245.1 Bacteroidales bacterium | reverse complement strand
CGTCTCGGCGGTGCTTCGACGGCAAAGATACTCAGAAGCGAGAAGAAAGGATAAGCGATGAAGAGTGAATACACAAGACTCTCGCGTGTCGAGGATTTCGTGACACGCCTGATAGGTAGCGCAGGAGTGTCGGGGCAGATATTCGTCCAGACACTACCCGTGACCCTCAAAAAGGGATGGCGTGACATGGTTCTCGTCGATGTCGGCAGAGGCAAGCAGAACGGAGCATACATGTCGTACACGGTAAACGTATATCTCTACGGTCGCCCCACGGGAGACCTGCAAAAGAAGGACGCAGAGCTGATAGACGGCATGGAAGAGAAGTTCAGAGAGGCTGTCAGGCAATCGTCGGACAAGCACTACGAGATAACGGAAGAGTGGTGCGACAGCGGTTATGACACGGCGAGGAATTTCCATTTTAACGTAGTGAGCTGCACAGTCAAGGCTCATGAATGACATACATAATAAACATATAAAAACAAAAGACAATGACAGTAACAAAGACAGGGGCAAGTGCCCGTATCATATCGAAGCCGAAGGCTATCGTCGCAACCGTCCTCACGAACAATGGGGGCGCACTGACGAAGGGCGACACTTACATCTTCGAGCACATCTTGAAGGACAGCACAAAGTTCTCGCAGGACGACCCAGACAAGCAGACTATCGAGAACGAGGTTTCGGACACACCTATCAAGGAGGTTGTGACCGCGGGTGCATACAACTTCGAGGCAACCGTGGAGGACATCCAGCCGGACATAGTATGCGCCATGTGCGGATTTGAGGCCAACGAGGGCAAGACAAAGATTTACGCCCCAGCAGGCTACAAGGAGGTGTATGCTGAGATAGCCGTGGTTCTTGACGGCGGCGACGGCAAGCTCGTGGCACAGGTTGCGCCGAAGGTGCAGCTTAACTCGAAGCTCATCCTCGAGTCACTTTCGAGCTCTGTTGCGGGATTCACCCTCGCAGGAACGGCTCAGAACACTAACGTGCAGGACGGCAGCAAGACCTACGACACGCCGTTCTTCATTGACTACAACTACACCATGCCAGTGTAATGTCGGGCATGACAGGTTTGCACATGGGCGGACGGACGGAACAGTCCGCCTGCCCTTTTTTCTTTTCACTACACGACGATTGAGCAATGGACGAAAGAATAGAATATCTGCTGTCGCATCCTGACGAGCTGATACGGAAGAAGCCCTTTTTCCGTGGCGGTGACACTCCCGGCGCAAGCATGGAGACGGACGACGGCGTTGACGTGTGTATCACGGACAGGGTGCGTGTGCGCCCGCCGAGGACGAGAAAGAACATAGTCAGTCAGGAGCGGTTTCTCAGAGAACTTGACCCCAACACCCATGATGTGATGTTTGACGAGAATATCCCATCTATATGCGTAAAGATTAAGGGCGGCTTCAAGGACATCGAGTTCAAGAGAATGGGTCTGCCCTATCAGGAGCGCATCAGACAGAAGCAGACGCTAAGTTTGGGTGGCAACCCTACGGTCTTCACCCTTTATGGCGACGCTCCCACAGAGGAGGAGAAGCGGGACTACGCCCTGATAAAGGAGTACTGGAAGGAGCGTAATATCGACGGTATGCGCACGAAGGCGATATACACGCAGAAAGGTGTCGGCGATGTCGGTCTGCTGGCATATCGCAACAGACGTGGCGAGATACGTTTCCGTCTGCTGTCCTACGAGGACGGATATGTTATCATATCCCACAAGGACGAGAACGGAGAGAGGCTCATGGAATGTGTGTACTACACCGATGAGGACGGAGTGGAGCGCATAGACTGCTACGACGACAAGAACATATATCGCATGAGGCGTGACGAGACAGTGGAAAGCGGCTGGAGCATGACAACCGCCCTTCACGGCTTCTCAGAGATACCCCTTGCGACAAAGAGGGGTGATGTGGCGTGGAACAAAGTGCAGAGCCTCATAGAGGTGTATGAGATAATCTACAACATCTTCCTCGTGATACAGAAGCGTCACGGCTGGGGCATACTGTATATCCGCGGCAGAGTGAAGGAGCAGACGAAGCAGG
This sequence comes from Bacteroidales bacterium, assembly GCA_004555245.1. Lineage (GTDB taxonomy): Bacteria > Bacteroidota > Bacteroidia > Bacteroidales > Bacteroidaceae > Prevotella. Next base: position 2,769 of record SFIS01000105.1, on the reverse strand, counting down.
TGGCTGGGTCTGTCATTCTGCAAGACACAAGCATGGACGGAAAAGGTACTGCAGAGTTCAAAACACCCCCGTCGCCGAACGGCATGATAGAGACATTGCAGTCGTTGGAGGACGAGATACAGAAAGGGTCAAGCACGACGTTCCTTCTCCCGAAAGATGTAAAGTCGAGCGGCGACATATCGGCCTTGGCAATCATGCTGACACAGAGCCTCGACCTCGAAGGGGCGGCAAGGGATGTGATAGAATGGCAGAACTTCATGGATAAGGTAAAACGTCTGTTCATCGAAGGTCTTGCAAAGGAGCTTGTGCAGAATAAAAAGCATGAGACGGCAATAACGGCGTTCAAGAAGCTGCATATCGGCGTGACATTGAAGATATGGAGGCCGTTCAACGAGTATGAGTATAACCAGATGCTAATCTCAATGAAATCAGCGGGCATCATATCCACAAAGACAGCCGTGGAGAAGAACACCGTCAGCACACCTGACGAGGAAATGCGTCTCGCATCAGAGCTTAACACAACAACAGAACAGGGCAATGGCAGTATATAAAGCGACAAAGGACAAGGCGACCGAGAAGCAAGAGCAGAGAGAGGTCACGCCACAGAGCAAGATAAGCGACGAGAGCATGGCTCGCCTCGCAAAGATAATGAACGACACCCCAACGAAAGTGAAGCTGGCTGGGACGGAATGGCGCATAACAGCATTGAAGCCCGGCACGCAATGGCTCATAGCTGAGGAGGCTTGCAAGATAGTGGAACGGGAAGGCATGACGATGGGCGACATCGTGAAGCAGTTTGCCGTGAACCTTCCGAGTGTGTGCAGGGTGCTCACCCTCGCCCTTCTGAATGACAGGGAGAAGATAGAGGGTGCGGAGTACAAGCAAGTCTATGACCGCCTTATGTGGGGCGAGAGCGGTGTCAGGACGTGGGCGCAGCTTCTTGCGGAGGTGCTGAACATGATTGACGTGGATTTTTTTTTCGCGAGTACCAATGTGATAAAGACATTACGCCAGAGTACCTTAGACCGAAAGACGATGGCGGAGGAACGAAGCTGATACCGAGCAGGACGGAATACGGCCGTATGGTTGACTTCTTAAAGGAACACACTTGGTGCTCGCCTGAAATGTATAAATGGGTCTTGACGGTGGCGCAGATACGCCTCATGACGAGCGACTACACGCATATAGAATACCTTGACAGAGACAAGGCGAAAGCCGAGGCGAGGACGGAACGCATAGAGAGTGTAGATGATTTGATGAAACTGGGTGGCATACCCGTAATAAAGAAATGACATGGCAGATACAGTTGGTAATGCTGCAATAGGCAGTGTACTTAGCATAGATGACGGCTTCTTAAAGAAACTCGAAGCCATCGACAACAAGATAAAAGACATACAGAAGTCGTCGTCGGAGATGGCAAGTTCCGTTAACGGCAATTTCAATATGCTCGCCACGGGCGGTGCGGATGCCTTTCTGAGGAAACTTGTGGAGATTTCGTCGGCAATGGATGGCATCGGCAACGGTGTCGGCAGGATAGCGTCGTCAGGTTTCGGTACGGCAACATCGGCAGCAGCAGGTTTCGGAACGAGTGTCGCTGGCGTCGCCTCGCAGGTTGACAGAATAGCGGCGCAGTTACGTACCGTCGGCGGCGACGGTGCAGGGGCGTTGATGTCCGCAAGAGCCAATGCGGAGCAGTTTGCCAATGCCATGAAGGGTTTTGACACGACAAGCATAGCGAAGCTGAAAGAGAACATAAAGAGCCTATCGGAAGACCTTGCGCAAAACGAATACCCGAAAGCCATACAGCAGCAAAAGGTGGAAATACTCAAACTGTTGCAGGAGGAGTTGAGGGTGGCAATGATGACGCAGGCGAAGCGTGAAGCGAACCAGCAGCAGTCACTTGACAGAATGATAAAGGCCGAGGAGGCTTATCAGAAGAGGCTCGCCGCACAGCAGAAGAAAACAGCGGAGCAATATAAGGCACAGAACTATTCGCAAAATACGTCCTATGAGGGGTCTCTTGCTTTTGCTGAAAATGTAGGTACGATAAACCGCAGGGCGAAAGCATTAGAGTATCTAAAGGTGGCACGAGCGCAGCTTAGTGCCGCAGACGCTGACTATACGGCAAAACTTGAAAGGCTGAATACAGAGATAGAAAGGCTCGACGCAGCGAACAAGAATGCCATGACGACGCAGGCGAAGCGTGATGAGAGCCGACAGCGTCAGCTTGAAAAGTCGATTAAGGCAGAAGAAGCGTATCAGAAGAAAACAGCGGAGCTATACAAGAAGACGGCAGAGCAGTACAAGGCACAGAACTACGCAAGGAACACCACCTACGAGGGGTCATTGTCTTTCGCCGAGACAGCCAACACCATAAACCGTAGGGTAAAGGCGATAGAGTATCTAAGAGAGGCAAGAGCGCGGCTCAGCACGACAGATACGGACTATACAAAGAAACTCGAAAGACTGAATGCTGAGATAAAGCGTCTTGACGCAGCCAACAAGGATGCTGTGGCAAGCTCAAAGAACCTGAAAGAAATACATAGCAGGCTTCTCGACACGGCAGGTCAGCTAAAGAGAGCTTTCGCCCTTATATTCTCCGTCAGTCAGATAAGGAATTACATATCGAGCATAGCGCAGGTGAGAGGCGAGTTTGAGTTACAGCAGAGGTCGTTGCAGGCGTTGCTCGGTGACACCCGTGCGGCAAACGCGATATTCAACAAGACTGTGGCTTTGGCCGTACAGTCGCCGTATCAGATAAAGGACTTG
>SFIS01000104.1 GCA_004555245.1 Bacteroidales bacterium | reverse complement strand
ACATAGAGTTCAGAATCAGACCGTTGTACCTGTTGTCTCTGTTGTCGTAAAAACCAAAGCGCGACAATTACAAACATGAACTTCAGAATTAGGATATTCAATTTTTGCTCATCAAACTGTACACCCTAAAACATTAGTCAAAAATGCCTAAAATGAATTAACCTTTTTGTTTATACGGCGAATCTTTGGTAACTTTGCATTAACAAGAAACACAAACAGCCGTAATCATGAAAAACAAGACATACAATACCGACCATTTCTATTGCCTCATCCTTGCGGGAGGCAAAGGACGCCGCCTGTGGCCCGTCAGCCAGCAAGAGAAGCCGAAGCAGTTCATCGATTTCTTCGGCACGGGGAAGTCGTTGCTTCAGCAGACCTACGAGCGTTTCTGCAACATCCTGCCGGAGGATCATATCTATGTTTCCACCTTCGCCGAATATTCGTCAATGGTCAGAGCTCAGCTTCCCCAGCTTCCTGCGTGTCGTCTGCTCATCGAGCCTGTCCGTCGCAACACCACTCCCATTGCGGCATGGGCCACCCACCGCATCGAGAACATCGACCCCTCCGCCACGCTTGTCATCACACCCTCCGACCAGTTCATCACCGACGAGGCTGCATTCCGCGACGATATGCTGCAGGCGATGCGCCATGCCTCTGAAGAGAAGTGCTTCCTCACGATGGGCATACGCCCCACCCGTCCGGAGCCGGGCTACGGCTATCTGCAGATAGGCGACGTCTGCGACACGTCTGCCGACGAGCCGTCGATATTCAAGGTCAACACGTTCATCGAGAAGCCTGAGCGGGAGTTTGCCGAGATGTTCATCAAGAGCCGGGAGTTTCTGTGGAACACCGGTCTGTTCATCTCCACTGTCGCGACGATTCACAACCGCCTCGCCTCAGTTCTTCCCGATGTGCTGCGCCAGCTTGACAGCACCTTCCCGGAGAAATCCGTCGAGGCTGAGGAGCGATGGATAAACGACCATTACGCCACCTATCCCAACATCTCTCTCGAGACGGCGTTTCTCGACCGCACTGACGGCGTCGCCGTGAAGCTGTGCCATTTCGGCTGGGCTGACATCGGATCGTGGCATGGCATCTACGAGGCGTTCGCTCTGAACAGCGACGACAATGTCGTGCTCAAGAACGAGAACATGCTCAGCGACACGACGGGATGTGTCATCTCGCTCCCTGACGGCAAGACGGCTATCATCAACGGTCTGCACAACTTCATCGTCGCCGAGCACGACAACATCCTTCTCATCACGCCCCGCAACGATTCCTCCAATCAAGTCATACGTATGCTCACGAACTTCGAGATCGACAAGGGGAGACAATGACATGCAATGAAGGGATTTTTTAAAGACAACAGAAAAAACAGGGACAACGGAAACAACACGCGCGCACACTCGTGCCGGATAAATGTTGTTTCCGTTGTCCCTGTTGTCGTAAAAAAGTACAGGCTGGTCGCACCGAGGGGATGTACGTGTTGGAGAATAGCGAAGCGTTCGCAGCCTGTCTCGTGAGGGGAATAGCCTGTAAGGCTATTCCCCTCTACACCCTCGGATAAAGATGCTCAAGTGGCGACCAGCCTGTAAGGCTGTACTAAGCGAAGCGTTCGTAACCGGGGGCGAAGCCCTCGGGGAAAAATATGGCGGTGCGGCTGCCTGTAAGGCAGTACCTCGCCATCAGTTGCGGCATAACAAGGTACTGTCTTTCAGACAGTTCTCATATTGCTTGAGACCCGGGACTGTGTCCCGGGTTACGACCGCTTCGCTTAGTACAGCCTTACAGGCAGGTCGTGACATTTCCGTTGTCCCTGTTGTCTTTTATAAAAAACTGTTCTCGTAAAAAAGCCCGTCACGGGTTCAGGTTGTCATTCCGCTACGAAGACATAGTCTGTGCCGGGGTTAGTCTGTATGTCATAGACCATTGTCGGTTCGAGTTCAACCGGAATCAGTTTCGTCTCGTCCTTCACGACAGGCGTGAGAATGGTGTATTGCTGCATCAGCTGGTTCGGGTTCTGTCCGTTGTCTGCCGGCATGAGTTGTCTGCCGTTCTGCATACGCAGCGGCGTTGCCGTTCTGAGGCGCAGGTTTCCTCCGATCATCGATCGTATGGTGACGGTCTTCAGTTTTCCTCCGTCCCATTTCATGTTGACGATTTCAAATCCTCCCCTTGCTTTCAGTCCCTTCACCTCTCCGTAGCTCCATACGTCGGGCAAGGCAGGCAGGAGATGCAGCGCTCCGTCGTGGCTCTGCACCATCATCTCCGCAATTCCGGCGGTGCATCCGAAGTTTCCGTCGATTTGGAACGGCGGGTGTGCGTCGAACATATTCGCGTATGTCCCACCGTCCTGGTCTTTTATCGTCGCCGTCGGCGCTTTCAGGTTCAGCTGGTTCTGTATGAGTTTGTATGCATGGTTTCCGTCGAGCAGGCGTGCCCATAGACACACCTTCCATCCCATCGACCATCCTCTCGACGCGTCACCCCGCCCTATCAGCGATTTCCTCACCGCCGCCGCCAGTTCCGGGTGGCTGTATGGCGATATCATACGTCCGGGATATGCCGCCCAGAGGTGGGAGACATGGCGGTGTCCCGTCGCCTCCTTGTCCCAGTCTTCCAGCCATTCCTGCAGCTGTCCGTACTGTCCCACCATCATCGGTGCGAGGCGCACGCGCATATTGTCAAGGCTGTCAGCGAAAGCCATCAGCTTCGCCGCCGCCTCGCCCCACATCGTAGAGGCGAGCGATTCGGCAGCCTGGCGCGTCGTGTAGAGCAGGTCGTAGATCATCTCGTTGTCCATCGCCACGCCGGCGAAGATAGCGGGTTTCTGTTTCTTCGCGAAGATGGAATCGTAGTATTCCTCGAAGCCGGGGTTGTTCTCCGGCGAGGTGGAGGGCGACGCCACGAGATATCCCGTCTTGCGGTCCGCCGTCAGGAAGTCCATGTAGAAGCGGCAGGCGTCAGCCATGATGGGGAATGCCGTCTCGCTGAGGAATCTCCGGTCTCCCGTGAAGAGGTAGTGTTCCCAGAGATGCGAGCAGAACCATGCGTTGCACGTTGGCCATACGCTGCACGAGGCATAGTCCACCGCGCCGGTCGAGCGCCAGATGTCGGTGTTGTGGTGCAGGGTCCAGCCTCTCGCGCCGTACATGTGGCGTGCCGTCTGGCGTCCGGTGACGCTCACGTCCTTCACCATCTCGATGAAGGGGAGGTGACACTCGCCGAGGTTCGTCACCTCCGCCGGCCAGTAGTTCATCTCCACGTTGATGTTCGTAGTGTATTTTGAATCCCAGGCGGGATACTGGTCCGCGTCGGGGTTCCATATCCCCTGCAGGTTGGCGGGCTGTGTGCCTTTCTGCGACGACGAGATGAGCAGGTATCTGCCGTATTGGAAATACAATGCTGCAAGCTGCGGGTCGAAAGTGTCGGCAAACTCCCGTATGCGCTGGTCCGTCGGCTTCTTCTCCTGTTCGTAGTTCGTGCCGAGGTCGAGCGTCACTCTCTCGAACTGCTTGTGATAGAACGCCTTGTGCTGCGAGAGCAGTGTCTGGAACTCCTTCACCGCATTTCCTCGCATCAGGCATTTCTGCATCAGCAGGCGCGCCTTCTCCTCTGCGTCGGCTGAGACGTTGCGGTAGTTGACGAAGTTTGTCGCCGACGCCACAATGACCACCGCCTCCGAGCATCCGCTAATGTCGAGCTTGCCCGACTGTCCCGTGCATCTGCCGTCGTTCGTCACCACTCTGACGTACGAGATGCAGTGCAGTGCGTTCGGCACGTTCTCCATCTCGCCTTCCGTCATTCTGCTATACACCCTCAGCTCCGGCACGTCTGGACTGACGCGCGAGACGCTGCATGTCACACGTTGCGACTTCAGCGGTCCGGCAAACGAGACGCTGAAGCTCAGCGCCTCTTTCTTCGACGCGCGCAGCCTTATCAGCGTCACGTCGTCGGCGAACGACGTGATGACCTCTCTCTCGTACGTCACACCGCCCGCCGTGTATGTCGTCTTCGCCACGGCGTCGTCTATCGAGAGCTCGCGTCTGTAGCCCTGTGCGTCGCGGTGGACAGCGGGGAAGGTGAGCACGAGGTTTCCAACCGATTCGTATGCCATGCCATGCCCCGTGACGCTTCTGTCCGCCGTGATGTTGTGCATGGCGAGACGCTGCGCCTTGGCATAGTCGCCCTCGTCAATCGCCTGCCGTATCTCGGGCAGCACGAAACGTGCGCGGGGGTTGATGTTGTTGTATGGTGCGCCGCTCCAGAAGGTGTCTTCGTTCAGCTGTATCGTGTCGCTCTCCAGACCGCCGTACACCATTGCGCCGATGCGTCCGTTGCCGAGCGGCAGGGCCTCTACCCAGTATTCGGCGGGGCGGTCATACCACAGCACGTTCTTCGCGGCGGCGGCCGCGTCACTGTTCTGGCTGACAGCCACCAGCAGCACGGCGGCAAGCAGCCTTGTCATTGTAAAGTGTTGTATTTTCATATTTCCCTATTGTGTTTTCTAATCCTATCCCTTACAAATGTTTTTGCCGGAATCCCAATATCCTATGATTCCAAATGCAAAAATACACAATTACCCGTAATCTGCCAAACTTTTGCGTACATATTTTTGTCCTCCCCGCTTTTTCTTTATCTTTCTCAATAAAGATACTTATATTCGTACAGAGTTATTTGTTTTTTCGATAGGGTGTACAGTTTGATGTGCAAAAATAGAATATCCTAATTCTGAAGTTCATGTTTGTAATTGTCGCGCTTTGGTTTTTACGACAACAGAGACAACAGGTACAACGGTCTGATTCTGAACTCTATGT
>SFIS01000103.1 GCA_004555245.1 Bacteroidales bacterium | reverse complement strand
TGCGGATGACGGCGCAGCGGAAGTCGTGAAGGAGTTCAAATCCGGTACGCTTTCCCTCGGTGTGGACGATATCGGCGCACCGGTGGCCAGTGATCTCACCGGCTCCACCATCGATACAAACGGCGTCGTCATTTCCGCTTCCGAGGATGGCGGCGACCCTGTGGCAGTGGGATTCCGTGCGAAGAAATCTAACGGCAAATACAGGTATTACTGGCTGTACCGTGTAAAGTTCGGCATCCCGGCCACCAACCTCGCCACCAAGGGCGACAGCATCACTTTCTCCACGCCTACCATCGAGGGCACGATCATGCGCCGGAACAAACTGGACGCATTCGGCAAGCACCCGTGGAAAGCAGAGGTCACTGAAGGCACGGAAGGCGTCGACCAGACAGTCATCGACAATTGGTACAACAAGGTATATGAACCGTCCGGTGATTTGAATCTTTCCCCGATTCATCTTCCCAGTGGAAACGAAACAATGTAAGGAGGGCTCAGTATGGATACAGAACGCAGCGCAGTTATCAATATCGGCGGCGTGGACTATGAACTGGTCCTCACCACCAGAGCAACTAAGGAAATCGCCGGTCGCTATGGCGGTCTGGAGAACCTTGGAGATAAGCTCATGAAGAGCGAGAACTTTGAGATGGCTATTGACGAGATTGTCTGGCTCATCTCGCTTCTGGCCAATCAGAGCATTCTCATCTATAACCTGAAACACAAAGATAAGCCCAAGGACCTGCTCACCGCAGAGGAAGTGGAGCTTCTGACGGTGCCTTCTGATCTGGCCGAATACAAGACGGCAATCACGGAGGCTCTGTACAAAGGCACCAAGCGAAACATTGAAAGTGAGACTGATCCAAAAAACGCAGTGGTCGAGTAAGTGACGAAGAGTTATTTACTCGACTTCTTTATTACGGCATCGCCCACCTTCACCTGACGCAGGAGGAGGTATGGACGATGCCGTTTGGCTTGCTCCTCGATCTGTGGGAGTGCCACAAACAGTATAACGGTCTGGCAACACCGAAGCGGGAGCACTTCATCGACGATATTATCCCGGACGGAATCTAAGGAAAGGAGGCGGTTCGTATGGCAGACAATTTCGGTCTCAAGATCGGTCTTGAGGGCGAGAAGGAATTTAAAAAGGCCCTTGCTGACATCAACTCCTCCTTCAAGGTTCTCGGCTCGGAAATGAAGCTCGTTACCTCACAGTTTGATAAAAACGATTCTTCCGTCAGAGCCCTCTCTGCTCGGAACGAGGTCCTGAATAAGGAGATCGACGCCCAGAAGCAAAAAATCGAGCTTCTCCGTCAGGCCCTACAAAACGCAGCTGAATCCTTCGGAGAAAACGACCGAAGGACACAGAACTGGCAGATCCAGTTGAATAATGCCGAGGCCGCTCTGAATGATATGGAGCGGGAGCTTGATTCCACAGCTGACAGTGCCGACGACATGGGCGAAGAAATCGAAGAATCCGGCGAGGCGGCAGAAAAATCCGAGAGCAAGTTTGAGGGCCTCGGTAAGGTACTGAAAACAGTCGGTGTGGCAATGGGAGCCGTCGTTGTTGCTGCCGGTGCCGCTGCCGTCAAGCTCGGCAAAGAGGTAATCTCTGCCTATGCAGATTATGAGCAGCTTGTAGGTGGTATTGACACCCTCTTCAAGGATTCGTCTCAGGCAATGCAGACTTATGCTGCAAATGCCTATAAGACTGCCGGTCTTTCTGCAAACGAATATATGGAGACGGTCACGAGCTTTTCTGCGAGTCTGATCGCTTCCCTTGGCGGCGACACGGAAAAGGCTGTCAAGTATGCAGATATGGCCATTACAGATATGTCCGACAACGCCAACAAAATGGGCTCGGATATGTCCACGCTTCAGGCAGCTTATCAGGGCTTCGCCAAGCAGAATTACACGATGTTGGACAACCTGAAGCTCGGCTACGGCGGCACCAAGACCGAAATGGAAAGGCTGCTGGCAGATGCGGAGGCGATTTCTGGCATCCACTACGATATTTCCTCCTACGCAGATGTTGTCGAAGCAATCCATGTGATACAGACAAGCATGGATATCACCGGCACCACGGCAAAGGAAGCTGAGCACACCATTTCCGGCTCGATCAACTCTCTTCAGGCGGCAGTAAAGAATCTTGTTGTCGGCTTTGGAGACGCTGATGCGGATATGCAAATGCTCTGTGAGAATGTTGTTGATGCTTTTCAGTCCGTTATAGAAAACATCACTCCGGTCATTGAAAACATTGTGGCTGCACTTCCGACGGTCTTGAATTCGCTGATTGAGGCTGTTCTTGGCCTGTTGCCGACGCTGCTTGAAACGGTAACTAACCTGTTCGCTCAGGTCCTTAACACCATCATTACGTTGCTTCCACAGCTGATCCCCGTTGTTTTTGAAGCCGTGATGACAATCGTAAACACGATCATTGAGAACCTGCCCCTTTTAATAGAGGCAGCGATGCAAATCATTACTTCTCTGGTTCAGGGTATCAGCGAGGCTTTGCCGGTATTGATTCCGGCTGCTGTTGAAGCAATTGTCACCATTGTGCAGGGTCTCATAGATAACCTGCCCATGCTGCTTGAGGCGGCTTTGGCTCTCATTGAGGGTCTTGCTCAGGGTATTTTGGATGCAATTCCTGTCCTGATTGAGGCGCTCCCAGAAGTCATCGATAGCATTGTGACTTTCTTCTTGGACGCCATTCCGCAGATCATCGACACCGGTATCCAGCTGCTTACTTCTCTGGTGGAGGCCCTTCCGGAGATTATCACAGCAATTGTGGCAGCCATCCCGAAAATCATCGACAACATCATCAACGCTGTCCTGAACGCCATCCCTCAGATCATTCAGGCTGGTATTCAGCTCCTGATTTCACTGATTCAGGCCTTGCCACAGATTATAACAACCATTGTTCAGGCGATCCCGCAAATCATCTCCGGTATTGTCAACGCCCTCATCGGGAACATCGACAAGATCATCATGGCCGGTGTTCAGCTATTCGTGGCTTTGATAAAGAACCTGCCGACCATCATCGTGGAAATCTGTAAAGCAGTACCTCAGATTGTTTCTGGTATTGTTTCTGCTTTCGGCTCCCTGATGGGCAAGATCGTCGAGATCGGCGGCAATATAGTCAAAGGCCTCTGGCAAGGTATCCAGCAGCTGGCCTCATGGCTCTGGGACAAGGTGTCCGGCTGGATTTCCTCCATCTGGAACGGCATTCTGGACTTCTTCGGAATCCACTCGCCGTCTAAAGAAATGGCGTGGGTCGGCCAGATGCTGGTCAAGGGTCTGTCCGGTTCCATCGAGGATAACGGCGACGAGGCAGTTAAGGCTGCTGAAGCCATGAGCGAGGACATCGATGATGTCATGCAGGGCCTTGCAAAAGACATGAGCACCGCACTTCCGACAAATTTCGACATTGATGGAAGCGTGGGTGGTGCGATTGCCTCTGCTGCTGACGGCATAGGTCGGACCTCCGGCTTCTCCCTGCAGCTCAACATCGCAACCTTTAACAACTATTCAAGCGACGACATCGAGCAGCTGACCAATGAGATCATGGTCACCGCCGGTCAGTTCGCAAAACGGAAAGGAGTGGTTTTCGCATGAATTATTTTGAATACAACGGCATCAGCTCTTTGGATATGGGCCTTCGTATCGAAAGCAAGAATGTGTTTTCCGCTCCGAAATATGAATCGAAGTTCCAGTCTATCCCCGGACGAGATGGTGACCTGATCCTTCCGAATGGACGGTTCCCGAATGTCCAGATTACTTACTCAGTGTTCCTTCCGGCAAAGACAAAGGAACAACTGGCCGAGAAGATCGCTGCAGTGAAGGCGTGGCTTTTCTATGAGCCGGACCGCTATCACGAGCTTAGGGACAGCTATGACACCACCGGCTTTCGGAAGGCGGTCATCAACACCCAGCTCGATATTGAGGACCAGCTGAACAAGATCGGCGTATTTACGGTCAGCTTTTCCTGTCTGCCGTTTCGGTATCTGGACGAAGGCCAAGAAGCAATCACGATCACCGAGTCTCCCTATACGTTGAAAAACCCGACAGTCTTTCAGGCCAAACCCTACATCAAGGTATCAGGGAGCGGTACCGGAAGACTGTCTGTCAATTCTTCTCTGAGACAATCTCCGTGGGACTTCACAGATATCGGCGGTTACATCGAGATCGACAGTGAGCAGATGAACTTCTATAAGGTCGCTGAACCGAGAAACGACCGTGTTTCCGGCAGCGGCTTTCCGATTCTGTATCCCGGCTATAACGACATCGTTTTCAGTGGCGGCATCACCTCGGTCACTATTATTCCAAGGTGGGTGACGCTATGATTCCGGTATTATACAGAGCAAACGAAACAGAGTTCACGACCTTTGGCCTCGGTGCGCTGGCAGATGCTATCTCCTGCGAGGTTACCGAGGAGCGAAACGGTGCCTTTGAGCTGGTGATGAAATACCCGACGTCCGGCAATAACTATGAGCTTCTGGCAAATGAGCGTCTCATCAAGGCTAAGCCCAACGACACTGCCAAGGATCAGGCCTTTCGCATTTACAGGATCACCACACCGCTGAACGGCGTCGTGACGGTTTATGCACAGCACCTTTCATATGACCTCTCAAACATCGCAGCCCTGCGGTGGGAATCAAGTAACATCTCTCCGACGCTGGCGATGGAGCGAGTGTTCAGGGAGACAGCAACGCCTCATAACTTCACCTGCCAGACCGATTATTCCGAAGCAAAGCCGTTCTCGGTTTCCAAGCCACAGAGCGTCAGGTGAATATGAGTGGGACAACTGGCGAGTTATCCATCATCAGGGCCGTGGCCATAATACCGGTGTTGTCATTGAGTACGGAAAGAATCTCACCCAGCTGGAACACGACAGCGACAACACTGATGTCTACACAGACATGCTCCCGTATGCAGTCCAGACAGCTGAGGACGGATCAGAAACCGTGGTCACACTGCCGGAAGTGTTGCTGCCTATCACTGGTTCCGAGCTCATGCGGCGAAAAACGCTGATCAAGGACTTCACGGAGTATTTCGAGTTTGGAGACACCATTACCGAGGATGCTCTTCGGGCAAGGGCTACAAGCTATCTGGCCAGAAATCCACTCGGCATCACTGCGCCAACGCTCACAGTGGCCTTTGAGCCGCTGTGGAAGCAGCCGGAGCTCTTGGCATTACATCCAAGGCAAAGGTGATCAAGACCGTTTACGATACGCTCTCCGAAAAGTACGTATCCATCACTCTCGGAAACTCCAAGGCCAACCTGATCAATTCGGTTTCTGCTGCTGAAGCCGCTTCTCAGGCTGTCTCCGCAAAGGTAGACAGATTCCCAGCTTTGATGACCGCTGCCATTCAGGGAGCGACGAGTCTTATCACCGGGCAGACTGGCGGCTATGTGGTGATCCACACGGACTCCGAAAACGGTCAGCCCTATGAGCTTCTGGTAATGGATGCTCCGGACATCGCTTCTGCCGTGAACATCTGGCGATGGAATGTTGGCGGCCTCGGTTTTTCCCATAACGGCTACAACGGTCCCTTTGAAACGGCAATCACCTCCGACGGGCAGATTGTCGCTGACTTCATCACTGCCGGAACGCTGGCCGCTAACATCATCAAGGCCGGAGTACTTTCCTCGCAGGACGGGTCCTCTTATTGGGATCTGGAGACTGGTGAGGTCGTTCTTCGTGCCTATGCTACAACGGAATCCGTCATCGAGACAAACGAACGGATCACCGAGATCGAGGAACAGAAGATGTACCGGCTGGTGATAACGTCTTCCAACGGGAATATCTTCAAGAACAACAATATCCAGACCACGCTTTCTGCTGTCGTCTTTTCATGGGATACGAATGTAACCGACAGCCTCGATCCCAACCAGTTCATCTGG
>SFIS01000048.1 GCA_004555245.1 Bacteroidales bacterium | reverse complement strand
TTTCTGTATTGCAGATGATTTTTGCAAAGTTTTTGATGCACAGATGGCAAAATATACGTTTAAGGCAGAAAGGAAGCGCAAATATCACCGTGAAAGCCGCATGTCAAAGGCGGAAATCATGGTGATAATGATTCTCTTTCATTCATCAGGGTATCGCTGCTTGAAACATTTTTATCTCGAAAAGGTATGCAAGCACATGCGCCATCTGTTTCCAGAAGTGGTATCCTACAACCGTTTCGTTGAACTGGAACGTGAGATTGCCATCCCATTGATAGTGTTCGTCAAGAATGTTCTCTTGGGCAAGTGTACAGGCATCAGCTTTGTGGACAGCACCCCTCTGCGTGTATGCAGGAATCAGAGGATTCATATGCACAAGACATTCAAGGGCATCGCACAAAGAGGCAAATGCTCCATGGGCTATGGTCAGGTTGCCACTTCTTTAACGTTGTAACGGGCTGAAAGCCCAACGAGCGCATAGCCCAGGGTAAAGCGTAGCGACACCCTGGGTAAATCAGGAACAGTTCCATTTTGGGTACATCAAACTATGCACCTTAGTTGTCTCTGTTGTTATTGTTGTCTCTGTTGTCTTCTAAAAACCATCAAGCGGGGGCTTGGTTTTATTTTTTAACGACAACACGGACAACGGGGACAACCGTAATAGAAAAGGTAATCTCTGTTGTCTGTGTTGTATGTCACCTCGTGACATCCGCAGTTGCGCCCGTTCCCCCTGTTGTTATTGTTGTCTCTGTTGTCTTCTAAAACGTGACGGGGGATGGCCTGAGACTTGTCCTTTAGACCCACTGACCAACGGGGAGGTAAAGGCTGGTCTTTAATTACAAAGCAGAACCGGAATCCCCTTATATACCATAGCATCCCCGCACAACCGCTCATCATTCTCTCAGGAAACCGCCAAGACCCCTTCATCTCAAACGCAAACAAACGCAAAACGCAAAAACGGCCCGCGCAGCATATTCTACTGCACGGGCCGTTTTCCGCTTGTTGTATGTAAGCCCCGGCGCGGGGCGTGAGGGTCAGTTAAGCTTTGTGAGATTGAAACTTGAGATGCAGCCGTCGTTTGTCACCGAGGCATTGATGCGATAGGTGTGTACCTCGGCTTCCGCACCGCGCTCTACATCCTGGCGCGCGTTGAAGGTCACCTCATACTTGAACTCGTTCTCTGCCACCTCTGTCTTCGTTATCTTGTACGACGACGCATCGATGTGCCATATCATCTTGCTGATGTCATCCTTGTAGAACTTGTTGAGGAACGTGACGACATCGTTGCCGGTGGCATTGCTCTTGCCAAGGAAATTGTCTATCACCATCGACATCGTGGAGACGAGAGACGTCTCGTCGCGCGCACTCACGCTCTGGAAGAACTTGCGGAAGAGTGAGGTGATCATGTCTTTCTCGCCCGGCTGGACAGTGGTGAGACGCAGCTTCTCGATGAGCACCGTCGCCTCGTCGATGTATCTGCCGTTGGCGTGCTGCGAGAGATAGGTTCTCAGAGCCTCCTCGCTGTTGCTCTTCTGAGCGGCTATCCAGTCGAGAGAATCGATGATGTCTGCCGCCTCCTGGCAGTGGACGGATTCGGGATGCTGGTCGATGTATCGCTGCAGGGCGCTGCGCGAGTTGCTCAACAGGGCGTTCTGCCATTCCTCGTCGCCTTTCTGCAAGGCGAGAAGGCGGCACTCGACAGAATCGCGATGCTCTGACGACGTGTCGCCGTAGCGGTTGAGATAGCTCTTCAGCACCTCTTCGTCGGTCGAACGCATGGCGAACTCGTAGTCTTCAGCCTCTTTGTCGCGCTGCGAACGCTGATAGAAATAGAAGAGTGTGGCAAGCACCACACAGGCGAAGACGAACGAGGCGATGAGCGCGGCATGGCTGCGCTTGGGAGCCGCGCCTTCCGGGTGTGGCTGGGAGGATGGCTGCGAGGATGGCTGCGTGGCGGCTGACGGACGGCCGGAGCCGGACGGAGAAGACGAGGCGGAGGCCGGGGCAGAGGATTCCGGCCGCGCGGACGGCGGCTGGGAGGTGCGCGCCGAAGCAGACGGGGCGGCTGCCGGAGCCTGATGACACGACGGGCATACGCCGTCGGATGTGAAATATATCTCGCCGCAATGGCTGCAGCGTGTTATCTTTCCTGAGATTTCCACACCGCAGTGTGGACAGATGGGCGCCCTTTCACTTACCTGGTGCCCACATTCCGGACATTTGATGATCATCTTGTTTATGTGTGTTTATATTTGCTCGCTTTGATGTCTGTACGACGTGTCAACGGTGACGGTAGCGTATCTCACGCAAGGAGTGCTTGCCCATGAAACGGCTCTTATCGACATAACCCTTGATGCCGTTGATGCGGCCCTTGCCGGTGTACTGCCACATCGTGATGTCACGGTCGTCTTTCAGGCGGGGCTCGCGCTCGGTGTATTGGGCTATCATAACCTTATAGTCGTCAATCTTGCCAAGCAGGTGTTTGTCGTAGAAGTTTGCGCCGGTGTAGATGAGCGGCTTCTGGCGATAGTGGCGTTCGACAAGTTCGAGAAAACGGAACAGCGAATCGCAGAACGCACTGTCTGAAAGGCCGGCGGTTGTCTCGACATCGATCATCGGCACAAGGTCCTGCTCGCTGCGGAGACATTGCGTGGCGAAGTTCTGCAACTGTTTCTCCTGGGGCGTCTTGGGGCGATAGAAATGGTACGAGCCCACTTTCAGACCGTGGCTGTGAGCGACACGAAGGTTGTTCTCGTAACGCTTGTCGATACGGTCGCCGCCTTCTGTGGCTTTGATATATACATACGCCATGCGCGTGTTCTCGCCTATTATCTCCCAAAAGACATCGCCCTGATAGTGGCTGATGTCTATGCCATGGATGTGTGTACACGTGTCCTCACACTCAACCAAGGCTGTCTGGGATGAGGAAGGGAGGCTGAAATGGAGGACAATATATAATAATATAAGGTGTAATCTGCAATTCATGCTGCAAAGTTACAAATTTCCACGCAAATAACGAGAGGTTTTAATGTATTTTTTAAAATGACAAGTTGACAAGCCGTGAACTCGACAGCTTGTCAACTTGCCAACTTGTCAAACGGGGAAAAAAATCAGTTGAAGAATACATACAGTCCGACCATCACAATCACAAGGAGTACCCACGAGATTCTGACGCCCAACGATGTAGGCTCGTTCACAGCTTTCATGGCCTGACGCTGTTCGTGAGAGACATCGAAGATGCTGACGAAGAACATCATGAGCAGAAGGACACAGAAGAGCACGAAAGAGAGCATCATGAAATGCAGATGCTCGCTGGCTCCGGGAATGACCCACAGATAGCATATACCGGTGGTGATGCTGACGATGGTGCCGAACGAAAGAACAAGGTTGGCCGCCAAGGTCGTACACCTACGCCAGAACACGCCCATGACAAAGACGGCCGCCATCGGGGGCGCTATGAAAGAGAGCACGGACTGGAAGACGTTGAAGAGGTCCATACCCTTGATGTTGTCAACAGCAACGGTGATGACGATGGAGACAAGGGCGCCGACTATCGTGACGATGTGGCCCGTGCGGGAAATCTCTTTCGGAGACGCCTGCGGATTGACGTTCTTGACATAGATGTCCATCGTGAAGACGGTGGAAAGGGCGTTGAGCGAACTGCCGATGGTGGAGACAAGGGCTGCCGTGAGCACTGCCATGACAAGACCTACCATGCCGACGGGGAAGAGATGCATCACAAGCGCCATATAAGCATTGTCGGGGGCTATCGACGCACCGCCGAAAAAGCCGGTGCGAGCCAAAGCGAAGCATACGATGCCGGGGATGATGTATATGGCTACGTCAAGAATCTTGAGCCAGCCGGTGAGGTTAGTGCCCTTCTGACCCTCGTTGAGATTCTTGGCTGCAAGAACGGGCTGAACCATGCTCTGGTCCGTACACCAGAACCACAGACCGGAAATGGGATAGCCAAGAAGGATGGGAAGCCAGTAGTAGGCGGGCAAATCGTCGGCGGAACGGAAGAGATGCCAATAGTTCTCAGGAACGACAGCCGGGTCGGCAAGGGTACGGATGCCGCCGATGAACGAACCGCCGCCAAGCGTCACGATGCCCACTACGGTGAGCGTGGCTGAGACAACGATGAGAAGGACCATCTGATAGACATTGGTGTACGCCACCGCCTTCAGTCCGCCCATGATGGTGAAAAACGCGGAGATGGCAAGGAGGATAAGGGCGGAGAGCCACATCGGCATGCCGAAAATCTGACGGATAAGTACGCCGCCGGCGAAAAGCGTAAGGGCTAACCAGGAGATAAGCACCGTCACGATGGTGTACCAGGCGAGGATGCTGCGCGTAGATTGTCCGAAACGCTTGCCCATAAACTCCGGGAGCGTGTGAATCTTCTCGCCCAGATAGCGCGGAGCAAAGACGAAGGCCAGCAGTCCGATGAAGATGAAGGCGTACCACGCGTAGTTGCCGGAGACGACGCCGGTAGTGTAGCCCGCCGCAGCCGAGGCTATGAGCATCGACGGACCGACATTGGTGCCCCACATGGAGAAACCGATGTGATACCACTTCAAAGAGCGCGAGGCGAGAAACTTGCTCTGCCCGTCGCTGCTCTTGCGGCTTGCCCACAAGCCTATGACGAGAAGAAGGACGAAATAAAGCACAAGAATGGTCCAGTCTAATGCGTGCAAGGTGTCTGTTATCATTGTTTGTCAGGTTTTGGTGTCAGGTAAGGTTAGGGTTAGGTTGTAGTCTGAAGGCTGGACTCTTAAAGGCCGGCATTGTAGGCAGAGACGGCGTCGAAGAAGGCGTCGATGTTTGCCAAAGGGGTGTGGGGAGGGGTGTCGCAGCCCGACGAGAGGACTATGTTGGGATAGTCTGCTGTAGTTCGGAGAAGTTCTGTCGTGGCGTCATACACCCCGCGAGGCGTCATCTGCTTGAAGACGGAGACAGGGTCGAGATTGCCCATGACAAGGATGTCGGACGGAACGGAGGCCGCTATCTCTGCCAAATCGCATTTGTTGCCGAGATGCAGGGCTGCCGCGCCGGTCTTAACCATAGCGGGAGTGCAATGGCCGGTGTTGCCGCAGTTGTGAAGGATGATAATGAAGTTGTCGTCCTGTAGCTTCTCGACGATGCGCCGGATGTATTCTGAAGAGAAGGTGGTGCAGTCTGCATCTGACAACAGACCGGCTGCCGGCTCTGCCATCAGCACTCCCTCGACACCCGTTGCCTTCAATGCGGCGACATAACGGAGGATGAACGTGGTGGCTTTCTCCAACAACTCGTGCGCCGACTGCGGGTCGCTGCAGATGAGCATCATCATGTCTGACATGTCATACAGACGGCCGGCAAGGGAGAAAGGACCGATGCAGCCGGCAAAGACAGGACGGTCGGAAATGTCACGGTGGGCGATGACGCTCGCCTTGAGATACTCCGGAATACGGCCGCCGGACAACGACGGAACACGGAGGTTGCGGATGTCGGACGGAGAACTGAGGCAGTGGCCGCTGACGGTCGCTATCTCATCTTCGGGAAAAAGGATGTCGGCACCGAATGCCTCGGCTTCGACAGTGAGGTCCATGATGACCGAGGCGGCATGAGTGGGATAACGGGACGCAAGGTTCTTGATGGCCTGCGCATGGATTGAACCGTCGGTGATGGCCTGACGGACGGTGTAGGGCATCTCCTCGATGCCGGGATGTGTCATGATGGGGATAGCGACACGGTCGGGACGGCGTATGATATCACGACACCATTCGCGTATGTTCATAAATCAGAAGATTTTGTTTTGAGAGACTGTGGACAGCCCCGGGATGGGAAACTAAAGGAAAGTGGGGGACGGAGACAGGCATGGACCTCAGCTCGACATGAGACGCTTTGCCAGGGCGACTGCCTCGTTGGCGTTAGAACTGTAGCCGTCGGCACCTATCTCGTCGGCAAACTCCTGAGACACGGGAGCACCGCCGACCATCACCTTCACCTTGTCGCGGATGCCCGCACGCTCAAGGGCGGCGATGACATCCTGCATATAGGTCATCGTCGTGGTAAGGAGGGCGGAGAGACAAAGGATGTCGGCCTTGTTATCTACAACGGCGTTGACAAAGGTGTCGGCATCTACGTCAATGCCGATGTTCACCACCTCGAAGCCGGAACCTTCAAGCATCGACGCCACAAGGTTCTTGCCGATGTCGTGGAGGTCGCCTTTCACCGTACCTATCACGATGCGACCGGCTGACGCAATGCCCTCGCCGCTGGCCTCCATGATGGGCTTCAGAAGCGCAAGGGCGCCTTTCATGGCACGTCCCGCCATGAGAAGCTGGGGCACAAACGCCTTGCCTTCCTGGAAACGCCGGCCTACGATGGACATCGCCTGAATCATCTGAGTGTTGATAAGTACTGACGGTTCGGCACCGGAAGCGATTGCGGCGCGGGTTGCCTCGACTGCGGCATCCTGATTGCCCGCTACGATGGCGTCAAGAAGCGGATGTGACGAAGCGGAGGCGGAAGATGATGCGGAGACGGAAGGAGAAGATTCCGGGGCGCCAGAGGATGGCGCGGGGGCTTCAGAAACGGCGGGAGACGAAACGCCGGATTGAGGCGGGGGGAAGGAAGGAGAGGCGGAAGAGGAACGCGGAGGAGCGTAACAGCCGGGCAAAGGCTCTACAAGATGGCGGAGAAGGGCGATGTGCTTGTCGGTTGTACCGCAACATCCGCCTACGATATTCACGCAACGTGAGTTGACCATAGCCCAGTTCTGCTCAGCGAAACTCTCAGGACTTTGAAGGTATCTCCCCTTGCTGTCTGGCATTCCGGCATTGCCATAGACGGAGATATGGAACGGCAGGGAGGCTGCCATACGCTGAACGACAGGCTGGAGATTGCGGGGCTCGGAGGTGCAGTTCACTCCCACGGAGAAGATATCGAAGCGGCGCGCGGCACGGCGTATGAACTCAAAGACATCCTGACCGTTCATGTTGATGCCCTCGTCGTTCACTTGAGAGAACGAGAGCATCACCGGCAGACGGCAAGAGAGCCTGTCCATCACGCGCTCTGATGCTTCGAGAGCCACATAGGCATTCTCGACATCGAAGATTGTCTCTATCAACAGACAATCGACACCGCCTTCTATCAATGCCTCCATCTGCTCGGCATAGGCGTCGGCAAGTTCCTCGCGCGACAACGGGCCAGACGGCGAGGAGATGGAGACACACTTGTTTGTCGGGCCGACAGAACCTGCCACATAGCGCGGACGGGACGGGTCGGTGAGCGTGAAGGCATCGGCGATGGTGCGGGCGATAGATGCGGCGGAGGCGTTGATGTCTCTCACCTTTGCCTGCAGACCATTGTCGGCAAGCGAGATGCGCTGTGCCGAGAACGTGTCGGTCTCGATGATGTCCGCTCCGGCAGCAAGATAGCGGCGGTGGATGTCCTGTACGACTTCCGGATGTGAGAGGACAAGCTCGTCACAACAGCCCTTGTAGCCGTAGCCTTGAGCCATCGTGCCGAAGCCGCCGTCAAGGACAAGGATGCGGTCTGATATCGTCTCGGACAGTGAGGGCACTGCAAGAGGCACCCGCGATGTGGAAGAAGGCATGACTGAGGCGGCACCAGACGGACGGGCTCCGTTCTCCGCAAAGGCGGAAGAGAGACGCAGAGGACGATAGCGGGGGGCGGCAGGCTTGCCGAAAGTAAGGGTGTCGGCGACACGGATGCACTCGTCAACCTTCGCCTCTACGGCTGACGTCTGGTATTCTTCTATGATGCGCATCGCCTGTTCGACTTCTGCCTCGTTATGGAAGTCCATCTCAAGATGCACGCCGTCGCCGCCGATGTTGTCAAGAAGGGGACGCAGCTCGTCGAGTGTGACCCAGCATGCCATGATGCTCTTGCCGTTGTCGAGTATCTTGCGATACAGGTCATACCACTTGGCATTGCCTCCCTGAGGCTCGCCGACACCTGGTGTCCACTGGATGGCGTTAAGTTCTTCTATCTCGAGAATGGCAGGGAGATGGTGCAAAGCGCCTACCCCGTCGAGATGATACAGCGTGTAAGGTATCTTACGGCACTGCTCGCGGAGATAAGGCTGTACGAAACGGCGGTAGTCCGCCTCTGAAATCATCGTCGAGATGTCGCACTGCAGCTTCGTCATCTTGCCCGGTGCCCATGCAGAGAAATAGCAGAATGCCATCTCGTCGCCTTCGCGGATGATGTCGTAAAGCTCGTCGAAGACTTTGAAATATGTGTCGTTGATATACTGCAGCTGCTCTTCTACAACCTCTGGCTGCATCACTGTGTCGAGCAGAACCTTGTCCGTGCCTTTCAAGGCAGCGAGGACATCAAGACCTTCCATAAGGTCGGGCATGCCGACATAATAGTTTCCGTTGGCTTTGGCCTTACATGCCTTCAGCAGATTCTTGTGTATGAGATAGTTCTCGTGCTCAGGGTTGAAATGCAGCTTGTCAGAGAAATGCGGGTCGGGATGTATCCATATCGTGTCGTCGCCGCCTTCATAGACTGCCCCGAGGATAGCTGCAAGCGAACCGGGACCGAGCTGTGTGTTTGCCACTGGCAGCATATCGGCTTTCAAGCATGAGTGTCCCACATACCAGTCGAGATATTCTGCACGCCACAGAGGGTCGAACCACCGCTGTGACGGAGAGGAAGGGACAGGTGCTCCGGGAAGATTAAGGCTGCCCGTCCCGTAGTTGTTGCGCGACGCGGAAGAGATACTTACAGGGGCTTCGCCAGAATACGGGCCATGGGGAGAGACACCTTCCTGAAAATGTTCCCACATGTTCAGCACGATGCCTTTATGGTTCCACCAGTTGATGTAGTGTTGTTTTGTCTCTTCAAGATTTGTTTTCCACATAGAAAGAATAGTTTATCTGACGCATCCGGGGACATACTGACGATGTTTGGCTGACTGCGGGGAGAAGCGGCATGGTGTCTGCCGCCTTCCGACATTGTGCCACACAGAGGTTTTGGCTGCGGTTCGGAAGCGATGAAACAAAAACAGACAAATCTGATTCCGTCGGCCATGACATGCCGAAAGAATCAGATTTGTCTGTAAGGATTATTTGTATAAAGGCCCGAAATTCTGGCAGGCGCGGTAGTCGGCGCCTTCTTTGTCCATGCCGAAAGCGTTCCAGCAAGCCGGACGGAAGACATCCTTGTCTGCCACGTTATGCATACATACCGGGATGCGCAGCATAGAACACAGCGTGATAAGGTCTGCTCCGATGTGTCCATAGACTATCGCGCCATGGTTGGCGCCCCAGTTGTTCATCACAGAATATACATCCTTGAAGGCGTCGTTGCCCGGAACGAGGCGCGGCGTGAAGAATGTAGTAGGCCAGGTGCGGTCGGTGCGCATGTTGATGGTGTTGAAAATATCCTCTTCAACCTCCACCGTCCAGCCTTCAGCCAGCTGTAACACCGGGCCGAGACCCTTCACGAGGTTCACGCGAATCATCGTGACAGGCATACCGCCCTTGCTGTAGAAAGTGGAAGAGAAGCCTCCGCCACGGAAATAAAGGCGGTCGGCAGGACTCCATTTCGTGTTTTCCAGACAAGCCTCGACATCAGCCTCGGTGATGTCCCATGGCTGTTTCATCTCCGGTTCGCCGTTGGCATTGGTCATCTGTCCCGTAGCGTCGAGTGTCGTGGCGCCGGAGTTGATGAGGTGTATGATGCCGGGAGCGGCAAGTCCCGTGAGTTCTTTGCCCGTCACGCGCTTCACCGCTTCGGGGCTCCAGAAAGTGCGCACGTCCGAGAACATGACACCCCGGTTGGTCAAGAGATGCGCGAGCAGCATGGAGACACCGTTGAGACAGTCGTTCTCCGTAGCGTATGGGATAGCCTCGCGTATGCCGTTCCAGTCGAAAGACGTATTGAGCATCGATTCCGGGAAGTCGCAGTTGGGATAGAAATCCGTCCACTGTCGCTGTCCCTGGAAGCCGGCACAGATGGCGTTATGCCCGAGAGCCTCCTCGTCGAAGCCCATCTCTTTCAGGCGCGGGTTGCCTTTCATGAGGTCGCGGATGACAATCATGAGCTTTGTGGAGAACTCCCAGTCGTTGTCAAGTTCCTCGCGTGACTTTATCTTGTCCTCACGGTTCCAGTTCTTGCCTTCCTGTGTGACGCACTTCTCTCTTACCCATTTGATGGCGCGCTCATATTCCTCATGGTCGTAGATGCCGAGTTCCATGCGGCGGATACATTCTATGAGGTCGATATACTCTACACGCATTCCGAGATACTCCTCAAAGAAATCAGCGTTTACGATAGAACCTGCAATGCCCATGCAAGTTCCGCCCATAGAGAGATATGACTTTCCGCGCATCGTAGCGACAGCCTGTGCGGCGCGCGCAAAGCGCAGAATCTTCTCCGCCACATCCTCCGGGATGGTGTTGTCAGAGAGGTCCTGGACATCATGTCCGTAGATGCCGTATGCCGGCAGACCTTTCTGGGCATGTGCAGCGAGTACGGCAGCGAGATATACTGCACCCGGACGCTCCGTTCCGTTGAATCCCCAGACAGCCTTAGGATGAGTGGGGTCCATGTCCATCGTCTCAGAGCCATAGCACCAGCATGATGTGACGGTGATTGTAGAACCTACATTCTCACGCTCAAATTTCTCCTGACAGGCTGCAGCCTCAGCCACTCTGCCTATTGTGGTGTCTGCTATGACACACTCGACAGGTGAGCCGTCGCCGTTCTTAAGATTAGAGGTGATCAACTCCGCAACGGCATTTGCCAATGCCATTGTCTTTTCTTCAAGACTCTCACGGATGCCTCCCATACGACCATCGATGGTGGGGCGGATGCCAATTTTAGGATACATAGTATTACGTTTTGTATTTCTTGTTTTTGTTTTTATTGTCTTTGTGGGTGCTGTTGTATTTGTTTTTCACGGCGAGCCACAGCCTCTCACGACGCTTTACGCCTTGACGGGATGAGCAAGGCAAGTGCGAAGCCTACGAGGAAGATGGTTATTGTGCCGAGCACGATGGCGAGGTAGCCATGCAATCCTGACGGCGGCAGTCCTATCCAGTCAGCTGCCGAGATCCACGCAATGATACAGAAGCCAGCTATGACACCGAGTACAGCGTGAACGTTTGTCACTTTGCGCGAGATATATCCCAGCAGGAAGAGTCCCAACATTCCTCCGGAGAATACACTGGACAATATCCACCATGCGTCGAGAATAGATTCCACGTTGGTCAAAGCCAATGCCACGACAATGCCAATAGCACCTATTATGACCGACGCCGCCTTCAATGTGACGAGTGCCTCGCGGTCAGAAGCGTGGCGTCTTATCTTCTGGTAGTAGTCGGTATAGACTATCGTGGCGCATGATGTGATAGAAGTGGCGACGGTTGACATACCTGCAGCGAAGACCGACGCAATGAGCAGACCCGTCAAGCCGTCGGGAAGCGAGTGTACCATGAAATACGGGAAGACGTAGTCGGGCTTGCCGTTAGACACATATTCCGCCACTGTAGGGTCGGGCATCACCTGATAGTAGGCATACAGGGCAGTGCCGATGAGGAAGAACACTGCACTGACAGGAATGAAGAGCCAACCTCCGAAGAGCGCCGCGTTGCGCGCTTCCGCCTCGGTCTTCGCCGTGTGATAGCGCTGCACATAGTTCTGGTCGATGCCGTAGTTCTGCAGGTTGATGAATATGCCATATACCAGTGTCACCCAGAAAGTGGCATTGCCGAGGTCTGTAAGTGAGAAGGAGCCGAGCGAGAACTTGCTCCGTCCCGTCTCTTCGAGTATTGTTCCGAAGCCTATCTCGAAGGTCTGCTTCGGTCCTTCGGGCATGGAGAACATCAATACTGCGAGACATACCAATGCTCCTCCAATCAGGATGAAGCCCTGTATTGCCTCTGTCCATATCACCGCCTTCATTCCTCCGAGCATCGAATAGATGATGATGGCGACGGAAGTCACTATGATTACGGTGCCGAGGTCCCATCCCATGAGCACATACATCGGCATGGCGAGCAGGTAAAGTATCGAGCCCATGCGTGCAATCTGTGTAAGCAGATAGCATGCGCTGGCATAATATCTCGCCCACGGTCCGAATCTTTCTTCGAGGAAAGCGTATGCCGAGACGCTGCCGTTCGCCCTATAGAACGGCACGAAATACTTTGCCGCGAAGTACGAGGCAATAGGGATGCCGAGTCCGAAGACGAAGGGATTCCAGTCGGAAGCGAACGACTTGCCGGGGTTTCCCAAGTAAGAGATAGACGAGACGTATGTGGAGAATATGCTCATTCCGATTACCCATCCCGGTATGCTCTTGCCTGCATTGGTAAATTCCGCCGCACTTGATTTCCTGCTGTAGAACGAGCATCCGAAGAAGACGATGCCTCCGGTGAAGAGCAGGAATACTATAAGGTCGATGATGTTCATGTGGTATTGTGTTCAGATATAAGGTTTAGCCGTCCAAGCAGTTGCATTAAGACTGTCTGACGTTGAGTTTCAGCTTTGCGAGAGCGAGTGTAATCTTGTCCCGTTCCGGCTGGTCGAACTTGTAGAATGGCGATGCGACGAAATCGTTGTCGATAATTCCGAGCTGCTGGCAAGCGCATTTCAGTCCCTTGAGATAGCTTGAGCCGTGTCGTCCGACGGTATATATGGACATAGAGATTTGCATGATGGTCTGCTGTAGGGAAATGAGTCGGTCTATGTCGCGTGCCTTGGCGGCGTTATACATGGCGACATAGAGTTCGGGGAACATATTTGCGCCTCCGTTTACACCACCGTTCGCCCCCATGAGCACGAGTTCTCCGGTCATCTCTTCCGGTCCGCATAGCATGGCAAATTTAGGGTTCACCTTTCTCACAGCGTACATCACGCTCTGGAAATACGTCGCGTTCGCGCTCGAATCCTTCAATCCCACCACCTGTTTCATCTTTGCGAGGCGTGCCACAGTCTCGGGTGCGAAGCTCACCTTCACATGGCTTGGCATGTTGTAAAGGAAGACTGGCAGCGGCAGTTGCGGCACGAGCTCCTCGTAGAACTGCGCGAGTTCGGGCTGCCCGGTAGCGAAATAGTATGGCGGGGCAGAGACGAGGCCGTCCGCTCCACATTCGGCAGCGACGTTGGCAAGCTTTATCGATTCCACGATGCTGGTGTCCGTGATGCAGACGAGTATCGGTAGCCGCCCTGCATTGATTCTGCACGATTCGCGTATCATGTCTTCACGCACCTTATACGACAGCGACTGCTCTTCGCCCGTTGTTCCCAAGACAAAGAGTCCATGTACGCCGCCCTTTATCAGGTGGTTTATCAAACGTTCAAGACTTTTCACATCGAGTGTCTCATTGTCCGACAATGGTGTGACGAGAGGCGGCACAATGCCGTTGAGGGGAGTTTTCAGAAAATCTGTCATGATACCAAGAAATGTTTTTGTCAGGTTCTGCCAGTCGTTGCCGGCACTGGTTTTCCATACATTATTATATATGTATAGATGTTCTGAATAATACAATCCGCCGCACGGCACACATCAGATGCCTCAGCCGCCGCATACCGCTTGTTGTCTTGATGCGAGGATGCAGCCGCCTGTCATGTCACGGCAGACATCTCATTGTCTCGAGAATTGAACAATGAGCCAAACAATGAAAGACAGAACGTGGTTTTACCGTATAAATTTAAAGTTATGCAAAGTTGCACTGCAAAAGTACAAATAAATTTCCTATAAACAAAGAAAAGTAGCGTTTTTTTGACATATTATTCCATTAATCTCATTTTTTTATGCTACCTTTGCAGAGAGACCTGAGAAAAGCAAAGCAGTCGTCGTCTGTGCCGCGCCATCCGTCAGGCTTCGCCCTCCATCTTATCCAAAGCTCCAAGACACCATAAATGCAAACGTTAGAATATGAAAACAAGACTTCTGAACTTTTTTTTCCTTTTCGCTCTGCTTACATCATGCAATGCCCGTGACGACATCCGCCAGATGTCCGCAAGTGAGTTTCGCGACGCAGTGGCGGGCGATTCCTCCGCCGCGTTGCTTGATGTTCGCAGCGCAAAAGAGTATGCCGGAGGTCATCTCGCGTCAGCGATGAACATCGACATCCTTCAGGAAGAGGCGTTCGTCAGCAAAGCGAAGAGTCTCGACAAGTCAAAGACATGGTACATCTACTGTCGCAGCGGCAGGCGCAGCATGCGTGCCGCGTGTCTGATGAAAGACCTCGGGTATTCCGTAGTGAACATGGAAGGCGGCATAACAGCTTGGGAGAAGGCAAAATTTCCGGTTACGACATCCGGCGGCAAGATTTCCGACAACAGCCAGTCTGCAGCCACCGACCGTGCGAAAGCGTCAGACACGTTCACCACCCGCAGCGGCAAGACAGTCGTCATCTCGCACATCAAGCACGGCAGTCTGCGCATCACGGCGTGCGGCAAAGAGATAGAGATTGACCCTGTCACGGCCCTTCCGCCCCGCACAGACTACTCGAAACTGCCCAAGGCCGACTACATTCTCATCACCCACACCCACCATGACCATTGCGACAAGACTGCGGTTGCAGCCCTGCAGAAGCCCGGGACAAAGATTGTCGGCAATGCAGACGCCGTGAAGCAGATAGGATCGGGCACGGCGTTGCGCAACGGCGAGAATCTGCAGCTGTCCTCCGACATCAGCGTCGAGGCAGTGGCGGCCTACAACACGTCGCCAGAGAAGCTCGCCTTCCATCCGAAAGGGAGGGACAACGGTTATGTCCTGACCATCGACGGTATGCGCATATACATCGCCGGCGACACGGAGCCAATTGCCGAGATGGAGGCTTTGGAATCGCCGGACATCGCCTTCCTTCCCTGCAACCTGCCCTACACCATGTCTCCCGGGCAATGTGCTGCTGCTGCGCAGACAATCAAGCCCTCCGTGCTGTTCCCCTATCATTTCGGCGAGACAGACGTCGAGAAGGTTGCGGAGATGCTGCACGGCACAGGCATAGACGTGAGAATCCGGTCGTACAGATAGTCTTGTGTGACGCAAGGCAGCGCCTCATGCCCCATGAAGCATACAGCAAGCAAGCGGACAAAACCACTCGTATGGTTTTGCCCGCTTTCTTTTGTATGGTGCAAGAGGCATGTCTGCACCGTCCGGCACATCATGTGCGAGAATCAATATATCCTGACGTCAGCGATAACCTGCGCTCCGACAGCGATGTTCAGCCTGTCTTTCAGCGATGTCCTCATCATGTTGAGGTCGGCTTTCAGGGCCGGATGGTCGATTTTCACCATTAGCGTCTGGTTCTTTATGAACTTCTCGCGGGTGTATCTCGCCACCGTCTCCCCTACCACGTCGTCCCATGCGTTTATCAGGCGCCGCTGCAATAGCGGTGTCTCAAGTCCCTGCAGCCTCAGCACCTGCATCACTATGTCGCTTGCGATGCGCTCCTTTCGTTTTCTCATTTCCTGCGTTGTCTTTTTCAAGGCATCATGCACAGTGCATTACGCCCCTTCTGTCACACCTCTTTTATCACTCCCTCCTCGACATGGAAGATACGATATTCCGGTTTAGAATGTCTCAGTATGTCGTCGAGATGGTCACGGTTGGTGTCGGTGATGAATATCTGTCCGTAGTTGTCGTCAGCCACGAGCCTGACGATCTGCTCCACCCTGTCCGCATCGAGTTTGTCAAACACGTCGTCGAGAAGTAGTATTGGCGCCGTCTGCCTTGCCGTCTGCTTCAGGAAGTCGTATTGTGCGAGTTTGAGGGCTATGGCGAACGTCTTGCTCTGTCCCTGGCTTCCTTCCCTTTTCAGTGGATATCCGTTCATCATGAGTTCTATGTCGTCTCGGTGTATTCCGTGTAGCGAGAATCCCATGATGCGGTCTTTCTGCCTGTCTCTCCTTATGACATCGATCAGCGGCCCCCTTTGGCAGTGGGAGACATAGTTAAGGGTGATGCTCTCCCTCTCTCCTGACACGAGGGCGTATATGCGTTCCACTTTTGGTGTCAGTGTCTCGACAAATTCCTTTCGCATGGCATATACGGCTTCGCCCTCGCGTGCCATCTCCTCCTCCCAAAGCTCCATTAGCGTGGCGTCGGGTTCTTCTTCCATCTTCAGCAGTGCGTTGCGCTGCTGCAAGGCGTTGTTGTATCTGATGAGCGAATCCATGTATCCCGGTCTCGACTGCGCAATGACGACATCCATCATCTTTCGCCTGATCTCGCTACCCGAATCTATTATTGCCGTGTCTGCCGGGGAGATGGTGATTAGTGGAATCAGTCCGATATGCTGCGACAGGCGTTTATACTCTTTCCTGTTGCGTTTGAAATGCTTTCTCGAGCCACGCTTCATCCCGCAGCAAATCTGCTCCTCGTCACCGCGCTCGTCCTCATAGAGAGCGTCGATGACAAAACATTCCTCTCCGTGGGTTATCATCTGCGTGTCCATCCCTCCCGTCGCGCTTTTGCAGAACGAGAGGAAATAGATTGCGTCAAGCACATTCGTCTTTCCCATGCCGTTGCTGCCGATGAGACAATTAATCTTCGGAGACAGTTCAAGAGATGCCTCGCGTATGTTCCGATAATTGATTATAGACAGCTTTTTCAGTATCATTTCGTCAAATTTTGGCACAAAGTTAATCTTTTTCAGCGTAAAAACGAAAAAAAACGGCTATAAATTTCAGTATCTGAGATAAATTCAGTAATTTTGCCACGCAATTGTGCGCACACTTCAACATACATTCCGCTGCGTTCCGCGAGACACTGTCCCGTTTGCGTTCAGGCAATGTCCTGCTGCTGCCCCTGATGCGATGCGGCATAGTGTGCAAACCTGTCCGAGCAATAAAAAAAACGTAATACAATAATGGCAAATACAAAGAATCAGCAGACTCCAACAGAAGAGTCTATCTCAAAGATGGAAGCATTCGTGCTCAAGTACAAGAAAGTGATCAGCATCGCTGTCGTAGCGGTAGTCGTAGTGGTAGCCGGTGCGCTTCTCCTCAACAACTTCTACCTGAAGCCGCGTGAGGTTGAGGCAAGCACGGCGATAGCAAAGGGCCAGGAGCTCTTCGCCCAGGAGCAGTTCGAGAAAGCCCTCAACGGCGACGGCGCAGGCTACATCGGCTTCCTGAAGGTCATCGACCAGTACGGCTGCACCGATGCCGGCAACCTCGCGAAGCTCTATGCCGGTCTCTGCTATGCACAGCTTGGCAAATGGCAGGAGGCCGCCGACAAGCTCGACAGCTATTCTCCGGCTGACGACGCAATGGTTTCGCCGGCTGCCGTAGCAGCCCTCGGCAATGTCTATGTGAGCCTCAACCGCATCGACGACGCTGTCAGCAACCTGAAGAAAGCGGCAAAGATGGCTGACGCAAAGGCGTCAACAGGCCGCAACCTCTCTCTCTCTCCGCAGTTCCTGCTTCAGGCAGCAGAGCTTCTCGAGAGCCAGGGCAAGACAGAAGAGGCCAATGCAATCTACAAGGACATCAAGAAGAACTACGTAGGCTCTGCTATCTATAGAAGCATAGACAAATACATAGAGCGTACAACAAAATAATGGCAACCCGCAATTTCTCCGACTACGACCGCACGAAAGTTCCCAACGCCGAGAACATGTGTTTCGGCATCGTAGTCTCTGACAGCAATCCCGACGTGACAGCGGCTCTCCTCGACGGGGCCGTGAGCACATTGGAGGGTTACGAAGCCCTTCCGGAGAACATCCACGTGAAGCATGTGCCGGGAACGTTCGAGCTGATTTACGGCGCACGTCAGATGACCTTGAACGACGGCTATGACGCCGTCATCGCCCTCGGGGCTGTCATCCGCGGCGAGACGCCGAGTTTCGACTGCACCTGCCACGGGCTTTCTGCCGGTTTCGCACAGCTCAACGCCACCTCGTCGGTGCCCGTCATCTTCGGTGTACTGACGACAAACACCCTCCAACAGGCCATCGACCGCGCCGGAGGCAAGCTCGGCAACAAAGGCGAGGAGTGTGCTGTCAACGCGATAAAGATGGCGAAGTTCTGATGCCGCAGCCATCCCACAATCCCCCATACACTGTCTGCATGACATTAAAGGAAATTTTAGAACAACACCCGTTTGACATCATCTTCTCCGAACTCACGGAAATGATGCACGAAATAAGTCGTAAGCGTCCTGCCATCAAGGAGGCTTACGACTTTCTTATATCCCTTGCGCCCGTCGCATCGAAGAAGCGCATAGTATATCAACTGCTTGAAGACGAGGAGACGGACGACTGTTTCGCCGGTGCCGCCGACACTTGTTTCCAGTCCCAATGGAATGTCATCATAGGGAAAGAGGTGGTGCGCGACGATGTGGAAATCTCCGACCTGGAGATAGCGACAAACGCCTTCCTCTGCATCCTGCTTCTCGGGTATCCCCCTCGCCGCTTTGCCGAACTGCACGACGAACTGCTCGAGATGCTGTCATAGCCCCATGCCGCCACACCCCTCCGCACTGCATCCCCACGACAAGCCCCACAGCAAAACACACTATCATGAAAGAATCAGGACTATTCATCGCCCTTCTTCTCGCTTCAACAATGCTTTCTTCGTGCGAGGAGAAGAAAGAAAAACAGACCATCATAGTACCTCCGCCGGCAAAAGAGGTAAAGCACGGCCCCCAGAAAATGCCCGACACATCACAGAAACGCGACATCGAATGGCTTGGCGGCAGCTACACCGTCAGCATCGTGCGTACCGCCGACGAGAGTCTTCCCCTCACGAAAGACGAAGAGGGCAACGCCTACTACGACAACATGATACACGTCCGCATACAGCGCGCCGACGGCAGTGACGTCCTGAACAAGACATTCACGAAGACATGGTTCGCATCATGTCTCGAAGGCACGGCGACGTACCGCGACGGCGCTCTGCTCGGCATCGTCTTCGACAAGATAGAGGGCAACCGCCTCGTCTTCGCCAGCAGCGTCGGCTCGCCCGACTTCCGCAGCGACGAGTTTGTGCCTATGACGATGACCGTCGATGCCAACGGCGGCATCTCTCTGCGTCTCGACACTAAGATGGACACCAACAGCGGCGACGAGACAGACGACGACGAGGGCGTATAGCCCGGCAACTACGCCCGGCGCCCCGCAGCCGGCATCACGCCTCCGTGCTTTCTCTACAGCGCAAGGGCGCAGAGCGGAATGCCCGGAATGCAGCAACGGCAACGGGCAACTGACGGCAAGAGACATACTGACACGCACATGAAAACCGGCCGCCAACAGTAGGCAATACTGTTGGCAGCCGGTTTTTCTATTCTACCGGTTCGCGTCCGCGAACGGGCTTACTCCTCGTCAGGGATGATGAGTTTGTAGCCTTTGCCGTGGATGTTGATAATCTCGATCTGCGGGTCGTCCTTCAGATGCTTGCGCAACTTGGTGATATAGACGTCCATCGAGCGCGCGTTGAAATAGTTGTCGTCAATCCAGATGGTCTTCAGTGCGAAGTCGCGCTGCAGAATCTCGTTGGCGTGGCTGCAGAGCAGAGCGAGGAGTTCGTTCTCCTTTGTGGTGAGCTTTGTCTGTTTCTCGCCTATGGAGAGCAGCTGTTTCTGTGTGTCGAAAGTGAAGTTGCCCACCTTGTAGATAGAGCTCTCCTTGTTCTTCTTCCCGCGGACACGGCGCAGGATAGCCTCAACGCGGAAGACGAGTTCTTCCATCGAGAAAGGCTTCGTGATATAGTCGTCGGCACCGATTTTGAATCCTTCGAGGATATCCTCCTTCAGCTGTTTCGCCGTGAGGAAGATGATGGGCACATCGGCGTTCGACTGGCGTATCTCGTGTGCGAGAGTGAAGCCGTCTTTCTTCGGCATCATGACATCGAGGATGCAGATGTCGTACTTCTGTTTTGTGAAGGCACGGTAGCCTGCCTCTCCGTCGGGGAAGAGTTCAGCGCTGAAACCCTTTGCCTGCAGATATTCACGCAGGAGCATGCCGAGGTTCTCGTCGTCCTCGCAAAGCATGATTTTGATGTTGTCTTCCATATTCATAGTCGTAAAGTATTTATGTGGGCTCTGAAAATTTTTCACACATTATATAGATATAAGATGTGTTCGTGCATTTCACTGTCCCACGGTTAATAGTATTGATGATTGTTCGCTAACGTTTGTTTCTTTTGTGTGTATGTCCGTGCGGCGGGGTGTTCACACCGTCTCTTCTTTGATTACGGGAATCTGTATGGTGAACGTAGTTCCTTCGCCGAGAACGGATTCCACCGTTATCTTTCCCTTGTGGAGATCGACGATGTTCTTCACGTACGCCAGCCCGAGGCCGAAGCCTTTCACGTCATGTACGTTGCCGGTGTGTACGCGGTAGAACTTGTCAAAGATTTTCTTCAGCGCCTCTTTCTTCATTCCTATGCCGGTGTCTCTGACCGAGAGGAAGACGTGTCCGTTGTCGTCGTTCCATGTCTTCAGGTAGATGTTGAGCGGCTGGTCGGGCTTCGAGTATTTCACCGCATTGTCCATGAGGTTGAAGATGGCGTTGGTGAAGTGTACTTCATCGACGTATATTGCCGAATCGATTGCCTCTATCTCAGTGTATATCTTACCTCCCGTGTGCTCCACTCTGAGCTGGAACGATTGTTCGGCGTTCTCCACCAGTTCGTTGATGTCAAGCTCTTTCTGTTTGAAGATGGCTTTCTTGCGGTCGAACATCGACATCTGCAGCACCTTCTCGACAAGGAATCTGAGCCTCTTCGCCTCGTCGTTGATGACGCTTCCGAGGTGTGCCATCATTGTGGCAGACTTTGTCACCGTCTGGTCGTTGAGCATCTGTGCCGCGAGCGAGATGCTCGAGATGGGCGTCTTCAGCTCGTGCGTCATGTTGTTGATGAAGTCGTTCTTTATCTCGGTGAGCTTCTTCTGCCGGAAGATGATGAAGATGGTGAAGATGAAGGTGACGAGCAGGACGGTGGCGAAGATGCCAGACGGAATCATGAACCTCACGGTAGAGAAGATGTAGCTGTCCATGTCGGGGAAGTGTATGTGTACGATGCCCATCTTCTGCTGGGGGTCGTTTCTGAAGAGCACCTGCGAATAGCTGTGCTCCTCGCCCTCTTCCGTATAGTCCGGACAGCGATACACCTCTCTGCCGTCCTGTGTCGTGACGCTGAAATGGTACGGGATGTTGATGCCGTTGTTCATCAGCTCCGCCTTCAGGTCCTGGTCGAGGAGCTTGAAGTTGATACGTTCGCTCAGCGGTTTCTCCGACGCCGAGTAGAGAATCGAATACACCACCTCGTCGAGGAGGGCTTTCTGATAGACGTATCTGTTTCTGACAATCTCCTGCAGCGACTTCGATGTCTGCGTCATCTGGTTGCGGTCGTTGCGCAGAATCATCGCCTTCGGCATCTGCGACGGTTTCGTGGCTATGGTCTTCAGCTCGAACGACGAGTATATCGTGCCGTCTTTCCCCGCCACGGCAAACTGTGTAGAATGTTGCACGGTGCCGGAGTTGATGCCGCTGCCGTAGGCTACGGAATCCTGTCTGAATGCCTTCCGCTCTGTCTCGTTGACATCCTTCTCGAGGTATCTCAGCGTCTCGTTGAGTTCAAGGTTGCGCGATGCCTGGTACAAGGCTCTGTTGACCGATTCGTCAAACTGCTCCTTTTTCATCGTCACCATCTCCTGCGCATACTTCACCTGCAGGTAGAGCAGAGCGAGAAACGAACCTCCCATTATGACGGCTATGATCCAAATGGTTGATTTCTTCATATCTTTTGTTTCTTCTGTGTGCAAAGTTAGAAAATTTTGCTGAAAGGTATTCCGGAATGTTAAAATATTTCCCGGCACTTTCCTTAATTTAACACTTATTCCCCATTATAATACATTATTTTCAATTATACGCAGTTTTAGATGCCTGTCAGCTCTGTCCTGCGGTGTCTTCAGAATGTCATTGCGCCATGTCTTTTCTTCTTCCGTATCGCCGCCGGCAGCATCCGCGGATGCCTGCAGCTGATGCGCGCGCAACATTTTTTATATGTAGCCATGCGGCGTTGATGAAAAAAAATGCGTAACTTTGCAGCCCGTCCGAAGCAGATGTGCTTTTACACCTTATTATATATATAGGTATATAGAGACGGGACGGATTGTAAAAACATCATTTTAGTTATGCAAAAAATACTGACAGGCATCATTGCCAAAGAGACAAACTTCAGAGCGGCGAACGTCGAAGGCGTGCTGACACTGCTCGACGAGGGCTGCACCATCCCCTTCATCGCACGCTACCGCAAGGAGAAGACGGGCGGCATGGACGAAGTTGCCATCACCGGCATCGCGCAGCGCTACGAGAAACTGAAAGAACTGGTGCGCCGCAAGGAGACAGTCACCAAGACCATCACCGAGCAGCAGAAAATGACACCCGAGATAGAGAAGCGCATCGCCGGCTGCTGGGACGCCACCGAGCTTGAAGACATCTATCTCCCCTACAAGCCGAAACGGCGCACAAAGGCGCAGATTGCACGGGAGCAGGGGCTGGAGCCTCTCGCACAACTCATACTCTTCCAACGCGAGCAGGACATCGACCGCACGGCGGCGAGATACGTGAAGGGCGACGTGAAAGACACCGCGGCTGCCATAAAGGGCGCACAGGATATCATAGCCGAGATGGTCAGCGAGGACGAACGCACCAGAAACCGCATACGGCAACTCTTCAGACGTGAAGCCGTCATCACATCAAAGGTGGTGAAGGCGAAGGCGGAGACGGAAGAGGCGGCGAAATTCTCTGACTATTTCGACGCAGAAGAGCCCCTGCGACGCTGCACCGGCAACCGCCTGCTCGCCATGCGGCGCGGAGAGAGCGAAGGGGTGCTGCGCGTAGGCATCAGCGTTGACGGAGAAGAGGCGGCAGAACGTGTCAGAGGCATCTTCGTAAAATCCAAGGGACGCTGCGCCGACATCATCGGCGATGCCGTCAGCGACGCTTGCAAACGCCTGCTGCTGCCCTCGATAGAGAACGAATTTGCCGCAGCATCGAAACAGAAGGCTGACGAGGAGGCGATAGGCGTCTTCGCCGAGAACCTGCGACAGCTGCTGCTCGCCGCACCGCTGGGACAGAAACGCGTCATGGGAGTGGACCCCGGAATACGCACGGGATGCAAGGTGGTGTGTCTCGACAGACAGGGCAACCTGCTCTGCCACGACGTGGTGTATGCCGTAGGATCACAGAACAACGTCGCCGCGGCGGAACACAAGCTCGCCACACTCGCCAGGAAATACGACATCGAGGCGGTTGCCGTCGGAAACGGAACGGCATCACGCGAGGCGACGGATGTGGTGAGGCGAGCCCTCGCGGCGGTCGGCGGCAGCATAAACGTCTTCGTCGTCAGCGAAGACGGAGCGTCGGTGTATAGCGCATCAAAGGCGGCACGCGACGAGTTCCCAGACAAAGACGTGACAGTAAGGGGGGCCGTGAGCATTGGAAGACGCCTCATGGACCCGCTCGCCGAACTGGTGAAAATCGACCCGAAGAGCATCGGAGTGGGGCAGTATCAGCACGACGTCGATCAGAACCTCCTGAAACAGAGCCTCGACAGAATCGTGGAGAGCTGCGTCAACTCCGTCGGGGTGAACCTCAACACGGCGAGTGTGCATCTGCTGACATACGTCAGCGGCCTCGGACCGGCATTGGCGAAGAACATCGTAGAATACCGCCGCGAGAACGGGGCCTTCGCCTCACGCGCACAGCTGAAGAAAGTGCCGCGCCTCGGACCGGCAGCCTACACCCAGTGTGCCGGATTCCTGCGCATCCCGGAAGCGAAGAATCCGCTCGACGGCAGTGCCGTCCACCCGGAGCGCTACGCTGTCGTGGAGACAATGGCGAAAGACTGCGGATGCACCGTGGCGCAGCTGATGCAGTCGGCAGAACTGAGAAAGAGAATAGACCTGAAGAAATACGTCAGCGAAGAACTCGGAATGCCGACACTCACCGACATCATGGCTGAGCTGGAGAAACCCGGACGCGACCCGCGCGCAGAGATAGAGGTCTTCGAGTTTGACGCCAACGTACACACGCCCGACGACCTCATAGAGGGCATGGTGCTGCCCGGCATAGTGACAAACATCACGAAATTCGGCGCCTTCGTGGATGTCGGGGTTCATCAGGACGGACTCGTACACGTCTCGCAGATGGCGGACAGATATGTCACCGACCCTCTCGAAGTGGTCCACCTGCACCAGCACGTCAGGGTGAAAGTGCTTGAGGTGGACCGGAAACGCAAACGCATCTCCCTGTCCATGAAGCTGTAGGACGGCGCACACCGTGTCAGCCCTACCCTACGTCTATGCTACAGAAACAGAGTACAACGGGAGGATTCCTCATAATAAAGAAACAAACACTGCAAACAACAAACCGGAGCCTGCGGCAGACAATGTCACAGGCTCCGGTTTTTGTTATATATTTTAAGAAAACTATACACTCCTTAACCCAAGTTTGATACCCGACAACTATTTTCAACAATTTTTAGGGGTATTCGTAGGGCTAACTGTCTGTTTTTCAGCAACAGCATCCTGAAAAATCG
>SFIS01000102.1 GCA_004555245.1 Bacteroidales bacterium | reverse complement strand
TTCACTTTCGAGAAGCTGTGAAAGGGCTGTAACAAACCCCACTGAAACAATGGTCACTGACTTGTAGGGAGCGGAAAGGAGCTGTGTGCGGTATAATTCACATCCGTCGGGGAGAGTGGAGTAATCTTTTATGCTATGGTGGAAGAGGCAATTGCCAGCAGAATCTTTCCATTGTGCTATGCCTGAATAATCATTCCACACGACAGGATTGTTTATTCCGTTTCTGACGAGACCTATCTGGATGTCGGGATGTCCGTAATAGATGTTGAATACATCAACGCAAGCTGCGTTCTTTCGCCTTCACGATCCACTATAATGCCTATGACATCACAAAGATACGATTATTTTTTGATTTAGATTATTACAATGTGAAATACATTATTAACGAACTGTAATATTAATCATTATTAACTATAGGAATGCCACGTTTGGCTCTATTATGTATTCGAAAATATAATTGCTCTAAAATTCTTTGCATATCCAATATTATTTTTGTATATTTGCCATCAGAAAACACATGTTCCACACCCGAAAACGCCTGAAAATATGACAGTAACAATTCTTGTCCTTCTCTCTGCGGTAGCCATGTTCATTACAGGAAAGCCAAGGGCAGACATTGTCGCGCTCTGCGCACTGACGATTCTTGTACTTTGCGGAATATTGTCGCCTGCAGAAGCATTGTCGGGATTCTCAAATCCGGTGGTAGTGATGATGGCGGGCCTGTTTGTCGTGGGCGGGGCGATACTTCAGACAGGACTTGCCAAGGCGGCGAGCCGCAGGATTATGCAGCTGGCAGGCAGCAACGACACTGCGATGTTTCTCCTCGTGGTGGTTGTCACGGCTCTCATCGGCGCTTTTGTCAGCAATACGGGAACCGTGGCACTTATGATGCCGATAATCGTATCGATGGCAATGGAGAGCAAGAAGAGTCCGGCGAGGCTGCTCATGCCATTGGCGTTTGCAAGCAGTATGGGCGGGATGCTGACACTCATCGGCACACCGCCTAACCTCGTGATAGACGAGACACTGCGAGAGGCTGGCTACGACGGACTTTCGTTCTTCTCCTTCCTGCCCGTAGGCATCATCTGTCTTGCCGTAGGCATAGCCGTGATGCTGCCACTCAGCAGGTTGCTTGTGAAAACCGAGGCGGAAGAAGAGAGAAAGAGCGGGAAATCGTTAGAGAAACTCGTGGAGGAATACCGGATAGACAACAACGTCGGAGCCTACCGCGTGGACAGGAGAAGCAGCATCGTGGGGATGTCGGTGGCAGAGCTGAACCTTCGTGCAGAACACAACATCTCGATCATGGAGATACGCAACGAGACATTGCGTCACCGCGGGCTGATAAGAAACATCACGCAGTCGATGCCCACACAAGCGACTGTCATTGCCGCCGACGACATACTGTATCTGCAAGGTCCGGAAGAAGAGAGAGAACGCTTTGCCTCCGATGCAAGTCTGATAAAACAGGACAGCAGCACCATCGACTTCTACGACATCGGCATCGCGGAGATTGTGGTGATGCCGGAATCGCGCCTTGTCGGCCAGTTGCTGCGGCAGTCGCGTCTGCGCGAACAATACCAAATCAATGTCCTCGGCGTGAAGCGAAGCCGCGAATACATAACGGCGGACCTGCCGGAGGTGAAGCTGAAAGCCGGCGACACTCTGCTCATACAAGGCCGGTGGGAGAACATCTCGAAGATTGATTCCGAGGAGGAAGACTGGCTGCTGATAGGACAACCGAAGGAGATGGCGGAGCGCGTCACCCTTACTTACAAGACACCGGTAGCAGCAACGATAATGCTTGCCATGATTGCCGTAATGGTGTTCGATTTCATTCCCGTCGCCCCTGTCACGGCTGTCATTGCCGCCGGGCTGCTGATGGTGGTGTCAGGTTGTTTCAGAAGTGTCGATGCCGCCTACAAGACCATCAACTGGGAGAGTATTGTTCTCATTGCAGCCATGATGCCCATGGCAACGGCACTCGAGAAGACCGGTGTTTCGGCTATGGCAAGCCATGCACTTGTGGCAGCTCTTGGCGGCATAGGGCCGATGGCTCTGCTCTGCGGCATATATTTCACGACGTCGCTGCTGACAATGTTTATCAGCAACACGGCAACGGCAGTGCTGATGGCTCCCATAGCCATGAGTGCCGCCACGGAACTCAATGTAAGTCCGCTGGCATTCCTCTTTGCGGTAGCTCTTGGTGCCAGCATGTGTTTTGCATCACCGTTTTCCACACCTCCCAATGCGCTTGTCATGCAAGCCGGAGGCTACACCTTCGGCGACTATGTCAAGGTGGGTTTGCCCCTGCAGATAATAATGGGAATAGTCATGACTATTGTCCTCCCTCTGCTGTTTCCCTTATAAGGCGGGGAGATTGTCTTCCGCAGTCACGGCTTCTCTTTGGCTTTGACAGCAAAACTTGGCTAATGGTAATTATTTCTACAATTCAGGTATAGCCCCTTTGTCCCGTTTGTTGTAATTTTGCAACGAAGAAGCAACCGAAAACTTATACACCAAGTGATTATGGAAAAGAAATTGTTTTTATTAATAGTAATTTTGATGGCAATGGCTATTACAACCAATGCGTCGGCACAGGATGTGCAGGACGAGAGGACAGGAGGAAAATGGGACAAGGTGTTCCCATTGAGCGAGACAGTCAATCACCGTAAGGTGGAGTTCAAGAACCGGTATGGCATCACACTTGTGGGAGACCTTTATACTCCCAAAAGTGGAGGCAACAGGATGGCTCTTGCTGTATGCGGACCTTTTGGTGCATCAAAGGAGCAGTCGAGCGGACTATATGCCATGAAGATGGCGGAACGAGGATTTGTCACTTGTGCTTTCGACCCTTCCTTTACAGGGGAAAGCGGCGGTGAGCCCCGGCGCACTGCCTCGCCCGACATCAACACCGAGGATTTCTTGGCGGCTGTGGATTTCCTTTCCTGCCTGCCCGACGTGGATGAGGAGAAGATAGGCATCATCGGTATTTGCGGATGGGGCGGCATAGCTCTGAATGCGGCTGCAGCAGACCCTCGCATCAAAGTCACGGTGGCGAGCACTATGTATGACATGTGCCGCGTGAATGGCAACGGCTATTTTGATGAGAACGACAGCGAGGAAGCTCGTTATGCCGCTCGCAAGGCGATGGCTGCCGAACGCACCAAGGCTGCACGGAGTGGCAAGCTGACGCAGGCTGGAGGCGTGGCAGATCCGCTGCCTGCCGATGCCCCGCAGTTTGTCAAGGACTATTATGACTACTACAAGACAAGTCGTGGCTATCATCCTCGTTCGGGCAACAGCAACGACGGTTGGCATACCTTTGGCTGTCAGGCATATTCCAATGCGCGTTTCCTTTATTATATCAATGAGATACGTTCGGCGGTGCTCATCATGCACGGCGAGAAAGCCCACTCCCGTTACTTCGGCGAGGCTGCTTACAAGTATATGGTAGAGGGCAAGGCCACTGGATATGATGCAGTCCGCAAGCCAAATCCTGTGCCAGGGAACAAGGAGTTGCTCATCATCCCCGATGCCAACCATTGCGATCTCTACGATGGAGGCTACACCGAACCGGAAGGCAAGGGCATGGCGAAAAACATGATACCGTGGGACAAGATAGTTGATTTCATCAAAAAGAACGTTTTTCGTTAAGCAAGCGCAGAGGTTGAGTTCACTCAGACTATGCCGAGCGTAAGAAACGAAGGTTGAATAACCAACATGATATGAGAAGAATAACATTTGTGCTTGCAGGACTATTTTTGGCAATAAATTTGTTCGCAATGGAAATAGAGGTAATAATAGAAGGTAAACATTTTACTGCTGAGATAGAAGACAACGAGACAGGACGGGCTTTCTGTGCTCTGCTGCCGATGACACTAAATATGAGTGACTTAAATGGTAATGAGAAGTATCACTATTTGTCGGAAGAGTTTCCAACCAACTCACGATACTATGCTGCAGTAGAACCTGGTGACCTGATGATTTATGGCAACTCCTGTGTGGTGCTCTTCTACGACAAAGCAGGAGGTTATAGTTATACTCGTCTTGGCAGGTTGACATCTATCGATGGACTTGCTGATGCGGTTGGCAGTGGAAATGTAAGTGTCACATTCTCTGTCAAGCCGACAGTAATCAATGAAATCATTGAATCTGGTGTGGTAAATGATAAGATTTTTGACCTTAAACGGTTGTTTGCTGACGAAAGAACCAGAAAAGGGGGTGTTTATTAAAAACGGGAAAAAGATCAAAAGATGAAAAAAGTTATCGTAATTTCCACCAGCCTCCGTGCTGGGTCTAACAGCGATATGCTCGCTGAGAAGTTTGCTGAAGGTGCCAAGGCATCGGGCAATGAGGTAGAGAAGATTTCCCTTCGTGGAAAGGAGATCAAGTTTTGTGTGGGTTGTCTGAGTTGCCAGAAGACGGGTGCATGTATGTTCAAGGACGATGTGCCTGAGATTATGGCGAAGGTGCTTAATGCCGATGTGGTTTGTTGGGCTACACCTATATATTATTATGAGATGAGCGGACAGATGAAGACACTCATCGACCGCATGAATGCCATGTACCCGAAGGACTACCGTTTCCGTGACATCTATCTGCTCACCACAGCCGCCGAAGCCGAAGAGGATACTCCCCGACGTGCCGAAATTGGTCTGACAGGTTGGATTGACTGCTACGGCAAGGCTTCACTCAAGGGGCATCTCTTCTGCGGAGGCGTAACCGATGCGAGAGATATCGAGGGCAATGCCAGTCTGATGCAGGCTTACGAAATGGGTAAAGGAGTTTAAAACAAAATACAATGTATATAGAGAAGATACAGTCGCCAGCCGACTTGAAACAGCTGGATTTGGAGGCATTGAAAGTTGTGGCAGAAGAGACACGTACTGCCGTATTGAACCGTGTTAGTAAGCATGGGCAACGGTGGCCCTGCATTATGTATTCAACGCGCCAGAGGACAAGTTTGTGTTTGACGTTTCACACCAATGCTATCCTCACAAGGTGCTTACTGGTCGTGCATCGGGTTTTCTGGGCGACGTGGACGACA
Organism: Bacteroidales bacterium; assembly: GCA_004555245.1. Taxonomy (GTDB): domain Bacteria; phylum Bacteroidota; class Bacteroidia; order Bacteroidales; family Bacteroidaceae; genus Prevotella. Next base: position 812 of record SFIS01000102.1, on the reverse strand, counting down.
TGAACGCCATCAGCGGATATTCCTCGCCAGCCGAAAGTCCTGTGTATGACAACTTTGAAGTGGGTCATACTTCCACATCCGTAAGTCTGGCTACAGGCTTGCAGAAGGCTCGCGACATCAAGGGAACCAGTGAGAACATCATTGCCATCATAGGTGACGGTTCGCTCTCAGGCGGCGAGGCTTTTGAGGGACTTGATGAGGCATCGGAATTGGGCACAGGCATCATCATCGTGGTGAATGACAACGAGATGTCAATTGCAGAGAATCATGGTGGCATCTACAAGAACCTTCGTGCCCTTAGGGAAAGCAATGGCGAGTGCCAGCACAACCGTGCCCTTAGGGAAAGCAATGGCGAGTGCCAGCACAACTGGTTCAAGGCGTGGGGATTTGAATACAAATATCTGGAAGAAGGCAATGACCTGCAGAAATTGATCGAGGTGTTCCAGTCGGTCAAGGATACAGACAAGCCAACGGTCGTCCACATTCATACGGAGAAGGGACATGGTTTCAAACCTGCTATCGATAATAAGGAAGCATGGCATTGGGGTGCGCCATTCAACGTAGAGGACGGTTCAAGAAGTTCAAATAGTGCTGATAGTGCAGAGAGTTATGAAGAACTCTTCAGCAACTGGATGCTCCGTGAGATGAAGAACGATCCTACACTCATCGCAGTCACAGCAGGAACTCCTGCAGCCGCAGGCTTTTCTACAGAAAAGCGTAAAGAGGCAGGCAAGCAACACATCGACATGGGCATTGCCGAGGAACAGGCTTGCGCCATGGCAAGCGGTATGGCAAAGGGTGGTCTTCGTCCC
>SFIS01000101.1 GCA_004555245.1 Bacteroidales bacterium | reverse complement strand
AACAGCAGTCTCTGCTGCTGTGATGTCCTCAGCGACGAGTGTCTGCACGCTCTCTGCCATCTCAGCAATCTCTGTCTTTGCAGCCTCGAGAGCTTTCTTCACCTCGTCAATTGCAGCGAGGTCGGCAGTGTGCTGCTTCTCGTTAGCTTCGTAAGCCGCCTGTGCATCTGACAGTTTAATATTCAGCGCGGCGAGCAGGGCTGATGCCTCAGTGATGGCAGCCTCGCGAGTTACAGTATTCGCTGCTACGTCGCCGTTTGTCACGTCCTGCGCCAGTGCAGCGTCGATGGCATCAATCTTCTCTTGCAAGATGGTGATGTCGTCCTTCACGAGATTCTGCACGCTCTCAGGAGCCTCTGCGACATCAAGCTTCGTGCTCTCAAAGTCACTTTTCAGCTTTGCAATCTTTTCGTCCGCGTCAGCTTTTGCAGCAATGTCCGGGTTAGATACAGCGATGGTGAAATCAGCAGGTTTTAATTGATTGCCGTTACTCTGAACAAACTCAATTTTCGATACTGTCATTTCCGTATTCTCAGCCAGTGTCGCATCAGCTTTCACTCTGACAGTGAAGAAATTACCTTCGTCGAGCTTTATGTTTTTGTTCTCGAAAGACATCAGGAGTACACGCAGCGTCTTCCCGCCGTTCAGCAAATTCGCCGTACCGGTATGGTCAGCGAGACGGCTTGCGTCGAACTTGACATATTCCTCTTCGTCTTCGTCGATCATCTTGAACGACATCCCGTCAGGCAATGTGATGTCAGCCTGGAAGGCAGTCACATCCTTGTTCTTCTCGAAGGCGAAGGTCAGGTCGTATTCCTTTGTCGGCGTAATGTTGAATGGCTGCGCTGTAAGGTTCATTAGCGTAGGTACAAAAGCATCGTTATGAACGTTTGCGCTACATTCACACGTTACGCTTGTTTCGCCGTCGTTCCCTGCCACCTGACATTCGAGAATCGTGATTTTCGAATCCTCAGCGAGTTCATCTGATGCCTTCACCTTGAATGAGAGCACCGTTCCCTCCGTTCCTTTAAGATTCTTTCCGCCGAATGATAAGAGAGAGAATTTCAGTTGGTTGTCTTTTAACGCGGGGTTTCCAGCCTTTGTTGCATACGTTAACTTATGATCCGTGGTGCATCGGTCTGCATTCTTTGTCATGAGTTCTTCGTCCTCTACTGCCACGAAAGTCAGTCCGGCAGGCAGGTCGATGATGCCTCCGAAGGCTGAGCCGCATCTCACGTCGCTTGTTACATCGATGGCGACGGTGTGTGTCTCTCCCGGCGTAATGGAGAAGTCAGACATCGACACCGTGATGTTGTCGCCCCATGCGATGACAGCGACGGCAAGCATAGAGAGAACGCTGAGCAGGCGTCTGCCATACTGTTTATCTTTTATAAAAGTCTTCATCATTGTTCGAGTATGTTTTTTTTATTCAGATAATTTTTTTTGAAGGGACAGCCAGAGCAGCGTATTGTCGCCTCTGGCTGTCCGTTCTACGCTTTACGGTTATTTCACGAGAATCTTCTTCACGCGTCCAGCAGCATCGCGTACGATGTTGACACCCTTCTTGAGCGTCTTGCTCACCACACCGTTAGTGCTGAATACCGAGTATTCATTCTCGCCTTCAGTCTCCGTTGCGCTGATGCCGGTGCTGATGTTGTGGTTGCCCGTGATTGCGGCGAGGCTGTATGAAGTGCCGTCAGATGTTGCAGCGATGATGTTGTCGATAGCGACAAATCCGTTGCCCTCTCCTGCGAGGCGCAGGTGGAGCAGGTTTGCTGCACCTGGCAGCATTGCAGAGCCGTCGGCAGAATACATCACGATTCGGCATGCACCGTTGTCAAGCACATTCGTTGCGACAAGTACTTTCTGTGTGTCTCCTGCGAATGTCACATCTTTCATTACGACACCGACAGGCAGCGTAACATCCATCTGTATAGCTGCGTATGGCATTGCGCTGTTGAGAGCGATGTCCATGCGCTCTGCTGCAATCTGCATGTCGAGCGTTCCCGGCTCTGCGATGCGCAGCTTTCCTTTCGTATAGTTCACGACCGAACCGGCAGGATTGTCATAGACATAGATGTTGTTCAGCATCACGAGGTCTGCAACAGTGAACTGTCCGTCGCCGTTGAGGTCGGCAGCCTTTCTCTGATTCTCCGTCAGTTCTGTCGTGTCCTTCTTTCCGAGCACGATGTTGCGGATGAGCAGCAGGTCGTCGATGTTCACTTCGCCTGATTCGTTGATGTCGCCTGGGATGTATGTCTTCTGCTCGATAAGAGTCTTGAGAGCCTCAAGCTGTTCTTCTGCGGCAGCGACGGCAGTCTCCACGTCAGCGATGTTGTCCGGCGTAATCACTTTTTCCTGGAGGTCGCCGATTGCCTTCTCCATAGCCTGTCGTGCATCGGTCACTTCAGCGTCGGCAGCGGCTGTGTCAGAGATTTCCAGTTCGTCGTATGCTGTCGCGAGGTCGTTGATGCTTTGCTGAACGGCGGCGAGCTGAGCGTTGTATGCGCTCTGTCTGTCATCAGCGTCCTTCGCCATCTTCTTTATAGCGGCATCGATTTCGGTGTAAGCCTGTTCTGCAGCCTCAGTGCTGATGTTGCGAGGCTCGGCATCGGCAGCTGTCTTCTCAGCCTCGAGAGCGGCGAGAGCCTCGGCTATCTGAGTTGCTATGCTTTCTTTCGTCTTGTCGAACTCAGTCCATACGTCAACATTATCCTTGCAGAGAGTCTCCCATGTGCTGTCGAGAGTTGTCGTGAGACCTTCGAGCTTAGCTTTCTCTGCATCGTACGCCTCAGCGTTAGCCGCAAGGATTGCAGCATCCTCTTTAGCCTTCTGCAGCTCCTTCGTCTTCTCGTCGATTTCTTCGCTGAGAGCCTTTATCGAAGTAGAGATAGCCTCGACGTCTTCTTCCTTGACCTTTGCAGTCTCTTTTCCGCAGCGGTTGTTAGCGTGGTCGGCATCGATACCCTTCTCTGTCTCAGAAATCTTGCCATCGATGCTTGCGATGTCACTGCCAAATGCGGTGGTCAGTTCGTCAGCAAATTCAGATTCTGCAATGCCAGCCTTCACTTTCTCCAGTTCAGCCTTCACGTCGTCGAGCTGTTTAGTGAGAGAGTTGTAAGCCTGCAGCTCATTGTCGAGCGCCGCAATTCTCTTTGTCAGAGTCTCTATCTTAGCATCAACAGCCTTCTGGTTCTCTTCCGAAGCGGCAGCCTCAATCTCTTCTTCTGTCAGCTCGCTTGTATCGAGTCCCGCGAGCAGCGTGTTGATGTCCTCGTAAACGGCTGCCAGTCCTTCCTCCTCGCCGCCGTTAGCCACAGCGCGGTTGTAGAGTGGGATGAGTGTCTTCTGCACCTTGTCGTGCATGCCGTCAACGATAGCCTTAGCGTCGGTAGCCTCCAGTTCTGCAACCTTCTTCTTTATGTTGTCAAGAGCAGTCTGTGCCTCTGCAATCTTCTCCTCAACATATTCCTTCGCTGTGCCTGGATAGTAGATAGGCTCTTGAACGGTGATTTTCTTGTACCAATTCTGATCCCACCGACTGAGTTTATTATATTCTTCAACCGTGATTATCTTATTAGGATTAAACCTATACTGATACTTTACAACCTCTTCCGTTCCAATCTGTATGTTCGACGGACTGTCGGTGTCGTTATATCCCAGCTTCTTAGCCTTTTCGTTGGCATCATTAGCAGCCTCGACAGCAGCATCGCCGGCAGCGAGGAGGTCTGTGAGCTTGTCAGCATACTCAAACGGCGACTTGTAGTCGTTGATACCCAGTGCGCCTGTCTCGTCGCTACCGTCAGCGATAAGCTTAATCTGAGCGTCGTAAGCATCGAACTGGTCTTGAATAGCCTGAGCCTGCTCTGCCTCAGCCTGCTCTACCTTAGCTTTATCCTCAGCAGCTTCGAGCGAATCCTCTATGCCACTGAGCATAGCGACGATTTTGTAGTGGTCGGAAGGAACATCCTTCGATGCTGCGAGAGCGGCCTCCGCATTCTCCACTTTCTCTTGAGCTTCCTCGATGGCAGGTTCCAGAGATGTAGAGAGAGGATAGTTTTCTTTCAGCTTCTTCTGATAATCTGCTATGATGGTGTTTGCAGCAGAGATATGAGCATTAACGTCAGCCGTTGCAGCCTCGCTGTATGCTGTCTCAAGATTAGACTCCACACCGTTCTCTATCTCGAACTTGAGGTCGTCGATGACCTGCGGACCCTTGTTCTCTTTCTTCTTCTTATCGTAAGCATCGGTGAAAAATATCTGCGTATCTCTCTGCGAGATCGTTGATGACAGTTGCATAGCCGTTAGCGTCGGCAGTCTGCTGTGTCTCTTTGAGGAATGTGTCGAGAGCAGCAGCAATCTTTGCCTCTACCTCCTTCACCTTTCCACGATAGGTCTGTTCTGCATCGAAACGTCCTTCAGCCTCGCCGTATGCGGTGTTGAAGTCGGAGTTGATGCCTCTCAGTTCATCGTACAGCGGGAAGAGAGCCTCGTTGGCAGTCTCAATGCTTGCGGCATATCCGCTTACGCCGTTAGCGTCGAGAGCGTGCTGGTATGACGCATATTTGCTGATTTCATATACAGCATTGTTGTAAGCGGCTTTCGCTGTCTTGTATTCAGCCTCGAAATTAGCCTTGACAATCTCGTTGTGCTTTGTGACAGCTTCGTCGTATGTACCATTTGCGTTCTGTATAATTTTTGTTATAGCCGTGCTGATAGATGATTTCTCTCTGTCGAACTCATCCTGATAAGCTACAGATTCGCCTTCGTTCACTTTTGTGAGGACATTTGTACCAAGATTGTCTAACTGTGTCTTCAAGTTCAGTCTTGTAGCCGTTGAGAGCGTCGAGCTTTTCAGTGAGAGCCTGTTTGTCTTCATCAGTCTCAGCGCTATTGAGAGCAGCCTCTGTGTCAGCGATTCTAATATTGATAGTCTTGACAGCTTCATCGTATGATGTGTTCAGCGTAGCGACATCTTCATCCTGTCCGGTGTAAGCGTTCTTGTTTGCCGTTGCATCCTTGAGAACCTGCTCCATTGTATTTCTGTTCTCCTCGATAGAAGCGTCGTAGCCGATGCTCTCCTCTGTAGCCTTGCCAAAGTCAACAGATGTGCCGTTGTTGTAGCACTCCTCAATCTTAGCGTCGTAACCGTTGATGAGAGCGAGGCAGTCGTTCAGCTGACCTTGGTAGAGAGCCTGTGCGCCGAAAAATTGCTCGCCGCTGTAGAGTGCGCCCACCTGGCTGTAGTAGCTTGCCCACTCGCTCTTTGCTCTCGTCTGAGCATTCTTCTGTTTGTTGTATTCCTCAAGGTTAGCCTTTGCATCAGGCACTACAGCCTCGATGTTCGCTTTGAGGGTGTTGAGAGCCTCTTCCTCAGATGCTATCTCGTCGTATTTCGCAAGGTTGTGGTAATACTTGGTGTCGAGTTTTTTGAACTCTATATAATAGCCATCCAGTTTTGTAGAATAAACCAGGCTTGGGTTGAGTTCACTTGCCTCGCTGCCAATGATTTGTGTCGCACTCTTATACGAATTATTAACTTTCCAGCCTTTCTCCTGCAGGTAGTTTGAAGCAATGACATCCTTAGCAGTGTTTATTGCGTCTGTGACAGCCTGAACGTTCTCGTCCACTGTTACAGTCTGCTTTCTATTGAATTGGTCAAGAAGAGTCTTTGCCGCTTTGATTTTCTCATTAGCTTCCCCCTTGTTGGTTTGATTAGCGATAGCCTTGTAATACGTGTCATCGTACAGGTCGTTGATTTCAGCGAGACGTTTTTCATAAGCTATCTTGTTGGCATCGTAAGCTGCCTGGTGATCGTCGATGCTCTTGGAAATTCTGTTGATTTCCGTGGTCCATTTGCTATAGTTCTCTGCGCATCCGGTGTGTCCTTCGCCATGAGCTGCAAGCTCTGATTTGAGATCGTCGATGGCTTTCTTGTCCTTGGCATATCCGAGCATGCCTTTGCTTGCGCCCTCAAGTTTCTTCTCGAGTTTGTCCACCTGTGTCTTCACCTCGTTGTATATCACAACGTCCGACTGTGTAACAACCCACTTGTTATAGTTTTCAGATGCAATTTTGGCTGCATCGTTCCATGTTCCAAATGGTGTGCCATCGAAATTTTCAAGAGCCTCATTAGCAGCCTGTATGCTGCGTGGAGAAGCTTTACGGAAGCTGTTTTCTATAGTCTGCTTCTCAGCGTCAAGACTCGCCTGCAGTTTCGTCTTCTGTTCCTTAAGAATCTTTATTTCTTCAGCGTCAGGATAAGTGGTGTCGTCTGAGAGCTCCGGCAGATTGACGTTGAGTTTCTCTTGTATCTCGTTGAGTTTTTTAGTGGCTTCGTTGTATGCCGTGACATCAGCCTTCGCGTCCGCGATATCTTGGCTGTAATCGTCAATAGCCTTCTGCGCTTCATCCTTCGACATCTTGCCCTTGGCATAATTCTCCAAGGCATCGTTAGCAGTGTTGTACGCAGCAACAAGCTCGGCTTTGATAAACGTATTGTCAGTATCAATCTTGTCAGCCTCGTCCTTTTGTGAATCCAGTTCTGCCTTAAGAGCTTTGTATCCGCCGGTTGCAGCCTCTGCGTCTGTGACAATCTTTGCTATATCCGTAGCATTGAGTGTCTGGACAAGGTTCTTATAGTCCTCGTCCTCAGTGCCATCCTCATATTTCTTAGCGTCCTTGTTGTCCTCGTTTGTCTGCTTCATCTTGTTGATGGTAGCAGCGACTTCATTCATCTTGTTGTTGGCGTCTTTATAAACTTCGTCGTTGAGCTTGTCATTGAGTTTCAAAGTCTGCAATTCGAGGTTCTGCTTTTCGTATTCAGCCTGCAGATTGTCGATATATTTGACAGCCTCATTGTATGCCTCGAGGTTCTTCACAGCTGTTTCGTAAGCAGTCTGGGCGTCATTCGCAGCCTTTATCAAGTTCTCCAGTTCTGCCTCCAGAGCTGTGCGTTCATCCTTGACGATAATCTCCTTTAATGCCTCGGCCTTCTCTTTTGCAGCCTGTATGGCAGCGTTGACAGCCTCTTTCTCAGCCTTCAGCGGGTCGTCATCAGTGATAGGGTCGAATGGTTTGGGGAGACTCTCGACAGCATCGGTAGAATATGCTTCGGCAGCTTTTGTAGCTGTAGTTTCAGCGCGTTCTTTTGCGTCATTGACTTTCTTCTTCTGTGTGTCGATAGAAGATTCTATTTCCTTCTTCTTATTTTCTGTCAGTTCGAGATTCTCTGCAGCTGTCTCGACGTCTGTTTTAAGACCGTCGTATGCTGTGATAGCATTATCGATGGCATCGACGTCATCGCCTTTGCCGTCGTAGTTCATATATCCTTCGACAGTTGTTTTTGCAGTCTCGGCGTCGCTCTTTGCGGCAGAGATGCTATTCAGAAGAGAAGTTTTTGCAGATGCCTGTGCAGCCTGTGCGGCCTCGTCAGCCTCTGCTGCGGTCTCTGCAATTTCGTTATATGCTTTGATATTTGCATCTACAGTGTCGAGAGCCTTTTTGGCTTCCTCCGGGTTGTTGTAGAATCCCTGGAGTTCCTCGTCTGTATAGTTCTTAATGGCATCGAATGTAGCTTGGTAGTCTGCCTTTACAGAAGGTACCTCGATAGCATCGATAGCCTCCTGAGCCTCTTTCTTTGCGCTATCCTCTTTCTCTATGGTTGCTAAGAGTTCGTGATAGACTTTTGTATATTCCTGTTCTGCTTCTTTGGCTGCAGTCTTGAGACTATCAAGTTTATCAGCCATCTCCTTCAGATCCTCCTCTGTAGCATCGTCAGGGAGAGCCTTGATTTCTTCAAGCAGTAAGGTTAATTTGTCTACGTATTTTGATCTCACCGCATCAGGATATTTGCCAACCTCGGTAATGGCTAAATTGCATTCTTCCAGAAGTTGCTCCTTTGTGTAGTTAGCTACAGCATCCTGCGCCTGCGCAGGGACTGAAGCTGCTGCAAGTATGACAGCAACGGGTAATGTAGATTTGTTCATGTTCTTTTAAATTTAAAAGGTTATCGTTTTTCGTTTGTTCATCTTTATGTATTATGTGTGGGTGTATTGCACACACGCACAGCCTGTTATAGCATACGGAATATAACGAATGGCGATGCAAATTTACGTAAAATTGTGCAAACATTTACAACCCGCAACGGCTCACTGTGTGGCGTTGCGGGTTAACTGTCTGAGAATGTAGGAAACGTGTGTGAAAAGGTGAATTGTGTTTTTCAGATTATTGGATAGACGTGTCGCTGACGATGAGACGTCCCAAAAAACTGCTTTCATTAACTGTTTCTGAGGATAAGAAACTCAATCTTCGCATTTGATTTTTACGACAACAGAGACAACGGTCTGATTGTGAACTCTATGTTTGCTTGTAATTAAAGACCAGCCTGTAAGGCTGTACTAAGCGAAGCGGTCGGATTCGCTTGCGATCTGACCCGAAGGAGAAGAACACGGGGGCGAAGCCCTCGGATAAGTCGTGCCCATGCGGCTGCCTGTAAGGCAGTACCTCGCCATCAGTTGCGACATAACAAGGTACTGTCTTACAGACAGTCGCCCTGCTGCTTATGGACCCGGGACTATGTCCCGGGTTACGACCGCATTACCTCCCTTCGGTCAGTGGGTCCAAGGACAAATCTCGCTTAGTATAGCCTTACAGGCTATCCCCCGTCACGTGACAGGCTACGACAAAAAGCGTTAAATATCCTGCTGTTATCTATGCTTTTGCGCTTTGCCTTTCCTTTCAGCCGGCGACCTTTGGTTCAGCGCGACAATTACAACATGAACTTCAGAAGTCTTGAAATCTAAATCCCGTACAGCTCCACCATATAGTCTCTCAGGGTTTTCAGACTGTTGCGCGACATGGTGACACTCTTCACGTTGTTGCTGTCGAACGAGAGGGTGGCGTGTTGTATGTCAACAGAGCTGACGTGGTCGAGGTTCACAATCCAGCTTCTCCCCATGCGATAGAATGGCGAGGGAGTGTCGCTGGCAGAGAAGACGCGTGCGATGGCGTCGGCATAGACGGAGAGGGTAGAGAGCTGCACGCGCTCCTTTCCGTCGGTGAGGTGGAACTCGGTGTAGTTGCCGTCTGCTTTGAGATATGCCACATCGTCGAGCCTTATTACCTCGATGCCGTTGCGGGTGTTGATGTAGAGCTTGGGTGTCATCCGTTGCGGGTGTTGTCGAAGAGATGTGTAAGAGAAAACAGCGGACGGATGAGGGGACAGGTACTGTGCCGTAAGTGATACGAGAAAGCGTGAGATCGTCCTGTTGTCCGTCCCACACATCGAGGCTCCAGCAATTGCCTATCAAAGTTGAACAGACAACGTCAGAGCCCACGCCGATATGATGATATGATTCACCGCCTACCGTACGTGGGTCGTTGCCTGCATGTGCGGACATGGGTATGCCGCACACAGCTCCACAGCTGCATATTTCTTTGCCTGCCGTGGGGCTTGGTCTTGACTTCTGTATGGTCGGGTGGTGAGATACAATCACACCCGGAGCATCTACCGTTGGCCATGCTCTGACTTTGACATTTAGAATTTGCTGGATTCGATGTGTCAGAACAAAGCGTATTGTAAACGCTTCTATTTATATATGTATATTATATTTTGCAGTTTTTCAATCGTCATCCCTCCGCATCCTCTTCCTGCCTGTATGGTTTACGTGGCGGAAGCTCGGCGTGGTTGTGTCGGCGTTGTGCTTCGTTATGTGGCACTGCCAACGCATCGACGATGTCTGTCAATGCAAAGATAAGATGATTTCTTTGAATTGTGTGTGTGCGGAGTGTTTTTTTAAGATTCTTTCAGAAAAAGCCGACGACAACACATCCTCGTACTTTTTTAAACGACAACACAGACTACGCTTTTGCGCTTTGGTTTTTACGACAACAGAGACAACAGGGACAACGGTCTGATTGTGAACTCTATGTTGTCTGTTGACAACAACAAAAACAACTTTTACCAGCCTAAA